>NZ_SRSR01000007.1:167990-456063 GCF_004792275.1 Mesorhizobium sp. M4B.F.Ca.ET.143.01.1.1 | reverse complement strand
CGGGGTCGATGGAACGGCGGACGAAGACCCTCGCTCTCCCACGGGCTTCAAGGCCCAAAGATGCTCCGGTCTCTCGTCCGCCACCGCACCTGCTGCAATAGCAGAGTCGGCAAGGGACAAGTTACAAGGATGCCGGCAGGCAGGTGAGGGGCGGCGCCGACATCTGAACATTAGCAGTCCCAAGATGGGCAGCAGGTGGATTGCTTGCCGTTGATGGAGGCCGGCCAAGCAGAGCCGAAGCTTCAGTCCGAAGCCTCACTCCGGTATGACCGCCGTCGCCTGGATCTCCACCTTGGCGCGGTCCTCGACCAGCGCCATCACCTGCATGGCGGCCATGGCCGGGAAGTGTCGGCCGATGACCGCGCGGTAGGCCTCGCCGATCCCCTTGAGGTTGGCGAGATACTCGGCCTTGTCGGTGAAATACCAGGTCATCGAAGTGATGTGATGCGGCTCGCCGCCCGCTTCGGCCAGCACCGCGACGATGTTGGCGAGCGTTTGGCGTACCTGGCCGGCGAAATCGTCGGTCTCGAACCGGCACTCGGCATTCCAGCCGACCTGGCCGCCGACGAACACCAGCCGGCCGCGCGCGGCGACGCCGTTGGCGTATCCGATGGGCTTTGCCCAGCCTTCCGGCTGCAGGATGGTGTGCATGACTAGACTCCCCCTAATTCAAATGCGGTTTGCAGGGCATGGACCAATTTCACGCCGCTCCCATCACTTGCCGCGCGATCACCACCTTCTGCACGTCGGATGCCCCTTCATAGATGCGCAGCGCACGGATCTCGCGATAGAGGCTTTCGACGATGTGATCCTTGCGCACCCCGTCGCCGCCATGCAGCTGCACGGCCGTGTCGATCACCTCCTGCGCGCGGTCGGTGGCGAACAGCTTGGCCATCGCCGCCTCGCGGGTGACGCGGGGGGCGCCCATGTCCTTGGTCCAGGCGGCGCGGTAGACGAGAAGCGCCGCGGCGTCGACGTCCAGCGCCATGTCGGCGATGTGGCCCTGCACCATCTGCAGGTCCGCCATCGGCGCGCCGAACAGTTCGCGCTCTGCGGCGCGACTGACGCTCTCGTCCAGGGCACGACGGGCGAAACCGAGTGCCGCGGCACCCACGGTCGAGCGGAACACGTCGAGCACCGACATGGCGATTCGAAAGCCGTCGCCGGGCTTGCCGATCAGCGCAGAAGCGGGGACGCGGGCGTTGTCGAATGACAGTCGCGCCAGCGGGTGTGGGGCGATCGTCTCCAGCCGCTCGGCGATGCTCAGGCCTGCGGTCGCGGCCGGCACGATGAAAGCGGAAATCCCCTTGGCGCCAGGCGCCTCTGCGGTGCGGGCAAAGACGATGTAGAGATCGGCGATGCCGCCATTGGAAATCCAGGTCTTCTCGCCGGTCAGCAGATAATCGTCGCCGTCGCGCGTGGCCGTCATTTCCATGTTGGCGACGTCCGATCCGGAGCGCGGTTCCGACAGCGCGAAGGCCGAGATCGCCTTGCCGGCCCGCGTCTGGTCCAGCCAATGCTGTTGTTCCGGCGTGCCGAACAGGCTGAGCGCGCCGGTGCCGAGCCCCTGCATGGCAAAGGAAAAGTCGGCCAACCCGTCATGGCGGGCCAGCGTCTCGCGCGTGATGCACAGCGTGCGCACGTCGAGCGGTCCGGGATTGTCCGTGTCGAGCGCCGTCGGCTTCAGCCAACCGTCACGGCCGAGCTTAGCCACCAGCTCCCGGCAGGCGGCGTCGACATCGTGATGGTCGACCGGCAGGTTCTTCGCGCACCAGGCGTCGAGCTGGTCGGCGAGCTGGCGATGGCGCTCCTCGAAGAAGGGCCAGTTGAGGAATGAACGGTCAGGCATAGCGAAAGCCTCCTGCGTCGCGTTCCTTCACACCCCCCTCTGTCCTGCCGGACACCTCCCCCGCAAGGGGGGAGATCAGCTGAAAGCTATGCTTTCGCCAATCACCGGCATTGCAGGATGGGCGGCGGCGTGGAGGCAGCCAATCTCCCCCCTTGCGGGGGAGATGGCCGGCAGGCCAGAGGGGGGTGCCTGGGCGAAAACCATTCATCGCTAATTCCCCTCGAACACCGGCTTTTCCTTCGCCACGAACGCCTTGTACGCCCGCTCGAAATCGCCGGTCTGCATGCAGATCGCCTGCGCCTGCGCTTCCGCCTCGATCGCCTGGTCGAGCCCCATCGACCATTCTTGGTTGAGCTGCGTCTTGGTGATGCCATGCGCGAAGGTCGGGCCGGCGACGATGCGTGCCGCCAGGTCGAGCGCGTCGGCCTCGAGCGTGGCCGGCTCCACCAGCCGGTTGTAGAAGCCCCAGCGCTCGCCCTCGGCCGCGCTCATGGTGCGGCCGGTGTAGAGCAGCTCGGCGGCGCGGCCCTGGCCGATGATGCGCGGCAGGATCGCGCAGGCGCCCATGTCGCAGCCGGCAAGACCGACGCGGGTGAACAGGAAGGCGGTTTTGGCTTCCGGCGTGGCGATGCGGATGTCGGAGGCCATGGCGATGATGGCGCCGGCGCCGACCGCCACGCCGTCGACAGCGGAAATGATCGGCTTGCCGCAGTTGAGCATCGCCTTGACGAAGTCACCGGTCATGCGGGTGAAGGCGAGCAGCGCCTTCATGTCCATCTTGACCAGCGGACCGATGATGTCGTGGACATCGCCGCCCGAGCAGAAATTGCCGCCATTGGGCAGGAACACCACGGCGTCGACATCGTCGGCATAGACGAGATCGCGAAACGTGTCGCGCAACTCGGCATAGCTGTCGAAGGTCAGCGGGTTCTTGCGCTCGGGGCGGTCGAGCCGGACCCTGGCGACCTTGCCTTCGACATCCCAGAGAAAATGCCTGGGCTTGAGATTGGCCATGGCGCTCATTCGCGTCCCTCCCAATTGCTGCGGAACGAAGTCAGCATGCCGGTCAGCCGGCGCGCCTCTTCCTCACTGACGTTGCCGAGCAGTTCGCCGACCCAATTCTCATGCGCGGCGGCGATCTCCGCGAATGCCTTCGAGCCGTCCTCGGTCAGCCGCACCATCGAGGTGCGGCGGTCGCCGTTGCGGCGCGCCCGCGTCACCAGCCCTTCCGACACCAGCCGGTCGACGATGCCGGTGACATTGCCGTTCGACACCAGCAGGAAGCGCGACAGG
The DNA here is from genome assembly GCF_004792275.1 of Mesorhizobium sp. M4B.F.Ca.ET.143.01.1.1. NCBI lineage: Bacteria > Pseudomonadati > Pseudomonadota > Alphaproteobacteria > Hyphomicrobiales > Phyllobacteriaceae > Mesorhizobium > Mesorhizobium sp. M4B.F.Ca.ET.143.01.1.1. The sequence goes on along the minus strand of NZ_SRSR01000007.1, from coordinate 452,921 downwards.
TCGCTCATCAGCATGCCTTCGGGCGACCGGTAGAGCGCCGCCATCACGTCGAAGCGTGGCAGCGTGGTGTTGAATTCCGTCTTCAGCCGTTCGCGCAGTTCGGCCTCGATCGTGCGCGAGGCGCGCAGCAGCCTGATCCACAGGCGCAGCCTGTCCTTGCCGGGACCGGAGTGCGTAGGCAGCGGACCGGCTACCATGTCTCGCCTCCCGAAACCGAGATCGCCTGTCCGGTGATCGAGCGGGCGGCGTCGCCGCACAGCCACAACACCGCTTCGGCGACCTCCTCAGGCTGGATGAAGCGCCCTTGCGGGTTCGTCGCCGCAAGGCTTGCGCGTGCTTCATCGGCAGCCCGGCCGGTCTTGTCGACGATGCGCTGGATGGACTGCTCCAGCATCTCCGTGTCGACGAAGCCCGGGCAGACGGCATTGACGGTGACGCCGGACTTGGCGGTTTCGGCTGCGAGCGCCCGCATCAGGCCGACGACGCCGTGCTTGGCCGCGACGTATGGGGCCACGTAGGCGTAGCCCTTCAGCCCGGCGGTCGAAGCGACGAAGACGATGCGTCCCGCCTTGCGCGCCAGCATGCCGGGCAGGGCCGGCTTCACCGTCAGGAATGCGCCGGTGAGGTTGACGTCAAGCGTGCGCTGCCAGTCAGTGAGCGAAGTCTTGTGCGCCGGCGCGCTGCCGGCCATGCCGGCATTGGCGACGACGATGTCCACCGGCCCGCGCGCGGCCCCCGCCTTTTGGTAGGCGTCCGTTATCTCGGCTTCGTTCGTGACATCGGCCGCGAGGCCAAAGATGCGATCATTCTCCTTCGCGACTTCGGCAAGCGCCGCCTCGCGCCGCCCGCAAATGGTGACGTTGGCGCCCGCTTCCGCCAGCGCCAGTGCGATGGCTCTGCCGACGCCTGAGCCGCCGCCAGTGACCAGCGCGTGCCTGCCGGCGATTGCTTGAGCCGCGCTCATACTTTCAGCCCCGCGGCCGCCTCTCGCTCGGCCAGCCGGTAGAGCTGGTCGCGGCCCGGCAAATAGGGATCCGGCCATTTGACGCCGCGGTCGCCGAGCGCCACCGCCGCATGCAGCGTCCAGTAGGGATCGGCGAGATGCGGCCTGGCCAGCGCCACCAGATCGGCGCGGCCCGCCATCAGGATCGAGTTGGCATGGTCCGGCTCATAGATGTTGCCGACCGCCATCGTCGCCATGCCGACCTCGTTACGGATGCGGTCGGAGAACGGCGTCTGGAACATGCGGCCGTAGACGGGTTTTGCCGCGATCGAGGTCTGCCCGGCCGACACGTCGCAAAGGTCGACGCCAGCCTCATGCAGCAGTTTTGCGATCTCGACCGCGTCGGACGGGGTGACGCCCTCGATGCCGACCCAGTCATTGGCTGAAATGCGCATCGAGATCGGCTTTTCCGCCGGCCACACCGCGCGCACCGCGCGGAAGACTTCCAGCGGATAGCGCATGCGGTTCTCCAGCGAACCGCCATAGTTGTCGGTGCGCCGGTTGGTCAGCGGCGTGATGAAGGAGGAGAGCAGGTAGCCATGCGCGGCATGGATTTCCAGCATGTCGAAGCCGCAGCGGGCTGCCATCTCGGCAGAGGCGACGAACTCACCGCGCACCCTGTCCATGTCGGTGCGATCCATCGCCTTCGGCACCTGGTTCTCGGGTGACCACGCCACGGCCGATGGCGCCATCACCGGCCAGTTGCCTGAGGGCAGCGGCACGTCCGTTCCCTGCCAGCCGACGCGGGTCGAGCCCTTGGCGCCGGAATGGCCGATCTGGGCGCAGATTTTTGCCTCGGTCTCGCTGTGGACGAAGTCGACCAGCCGCTTCCAGGCCGCCTCATGTTCGGGCGCGTAAAAGCCTGGGCAGCCGGGCGTGATGCGCCCTTCCGGGCTGACACAGGTCATCTCGATGTAAAGCAGTCCGGCGCCACCCTTGGCGCGCTCCGCGTAGTGCGAAAAATGCCAATCGGTCGGGCAGCCGTCGACGGCCTTGTACTGCGCCATCGGCGACACGACGATGCGGTTGTTGAGCGCCATGTCGCGTAGCTTGAATGGCGCGAACATCGGCGCCCGGCGCTGCCTGTTGCCGCCGGCGCCCGCCTGGCGCTGGAACCATTCTTCGGCGCCACCCAGCCACTCGGCGTCGCGCAACCTAAGATTCTCGTGGCTTATGCGTTGCGAGCGGGTGAGCAGCGAATAGTTGAACTGCACCGGATCAAGGCCGAGATAGCGCTCGACCTCCTCGAACCATTCCAGCGAGTTGCGCGCCGCCGACTGCAGTTTCAGCACCTCGGTGCGCCGCGCGTCTTCGTACTTGCGGAATGCCGCCTCGAGGTCGGGCTCGGACTCGACATAGTCTGCCAGCGCAACGGCGCTTTCCAGCGCGAGCTTGGTGCCCGAGCCGATCGAGAAATGCGCCGATGCCGCCGCATCGCCCATCAGCGCCAGGTTCTTGTAGGACCAGCGCTCGCACAGCACGCGCGGGAAGTTGATCCAGGCCGAGCCTCTGATGTGGTTGGCGTTGGTCATCAGCGCATGGCCGCCGAGATGCTTGGCGAAGATGCGTTCGCAGACCGCGATCGATTCCTGCTGCGGCATCGCGCCGAAGCCGAAGCGATCCCAAGTCTGCTCGCTGCATTCGACGATGAAGGTCGCGGTCTCGCTGTCGAACTGGTAGGCGTGTGCCCACACCCAGCCATGCTCCGTCTTCTCGAAGATGAAGGTGAAGGCGTCGTCGAACTTCTGGTTCGTGCCCAGCCACACGAATTTGCATTTGCGGGTGTCGATATCGGGCTTGAAGATTTCGGCGAAGGCGCCGCGCGCTTTCGAGTTCAGCCCGTCCGCCGCCACCACCAGATCGTGCGCTTCCATGAACGGCCTGGGGTCGGCGATATCGGTTTCGAACTGCAGCTTGATGCCGAGCTCGTGTGCCCGCCGCTGCAAGAGGATCAGGAGGCGCTTGCGGCCGATGCCGCAGAAGCCGTGTCCGGAGGAGACGGTGCGCACGCCGTCATGGATGACGGCGATATCGTCCCAATAGGCGAAATGCTTCTTGATCCAGACCGCGCTGACCGGATCGTTGCGGCTGAGGTTATCGAGCGTCTCGGCCGACAGCACCACGCCCCAGCCGAAGGTGTCGTCGGCGCGGTTGCGCTCGAACACCGTCACCTCATGGCCGGCGTCGCGCAGCTTCATCGAGATGGCAAAGTAGAGCCCGGCCGGTCCGCCGCCGAGAACCGCAACCTTCATGCCTGCGATCTCCTCTTCGCTTCCGGGGCCGCCACGCGGTCCCGGTTCCCAGTATCGCGCCGAAGCGAAATTATTTCAAGCTTGAAGTTTCATGATTGAATAATTGCCTGCGCGCCCTGCGGATCGGTCACTTGGCCGGATCCTTCGGGCTCCACAGCACCGTCTCGGCGCCTTTCTCGTAGGCCATGCCGTCGGGATAGCTGATCGCTTCGAGCTGCAGCCCCCAGGGCGCCTGGAAATAGAGGATGGTCTGGCCGGCGGCCGGCCCTTCCTTGACCGGCAGCGGCCCCATGCGCGTCTTGACGCCCTTGCCGTCGAGGTAGGCCTTCGCGGCGGCGACGTCGTCGACATAGAGGGCGATGTGGAAGCCGCCGATGTCGCTGTTCTTCGGCGTCAGGTCCTTCTGGTCGGGCGCGGTGTATTTGAACAGCTCGATGTTCGATCCGTAGCCGCAGCGGATCTGCGTGATCTCCTCGATCACCGCCTTCGGGTCGACACCGAGCAGATCCTGCATGAACGTGCCCTTGTCGTCGGCGAACGGGCCGAACGCCATCGCCTTCTTGCAGCCGACGACATTGGTGAAGAAATCGACGGCCTGCTTCATGTCGGGCACGGTGATGCCTGTGTGGTCGTGGCCGCGCATGCCGGGGATCGAATCTGCCGCGGCCGCTCCCATTGAGCCGAGCAGGATTGCGGCAAGCAGCGCGCCGCGCTTTGCGAAGTTCATGTCACCCTCCATTCGCGGGCTGACCTGAAGACGCACATCCGAGGCCCGCTGTTCGGCGTGCGGAGAGGTCTATGCCGAAGCCTTTTCGGGTGGTCGCAGCCAGTCCGGATCGATCTCGGGCAGCGGGATGGCGGCGAGCAGATCGCGGGTGTAGGCCTGCTTCGGATTTTCGAACAGCGCATCGGTGGCGCTGGCCTCGACGATCCTGCCCTCGCGCATGACGATGACCTGCTGGCAGAGCCGCCTTATCACTGACAGATCGTGGCTGATGAAGGCTACCGTCAGCCCCATTTCGGCCGCCAGTTTTTCCAGCAGGGTCAGGATCTGCGCCTGCGTCGACACGTCGAGGCCGGAGACGATCTCGTCGGCCAGCACGAATTTCGGCGACAGCGCCAGCGCTCGCGCGATGCCGACGCGCTGGCGCTGGCCGCCCGAGAGCTGGTGGCGGTAACGGCTGGCGAAATTCTGCGGCAGGCCGACCCGCTGCAGCGCTTCCGCCACGCGTTCCTTCAGCCTGTCGCCGAGGCCGTTCTGCCTCAGCGGCGCGGCAATGATGTTGAAGATCGTATGGCGCGGGTTGAGCGACGACATCGGGTCCTGGAAGATCATCTGCAAGTCGCGACGCAGCGGCCTCAGTTCGGCTTCCGACAGATTGCTGATGTCGCGGCCTTCGAAGCTGATCGAGCCGGCGCTCGGCTCCAGCAGCCGCACCAGGGTACGGCCGAGCGTCGACTTGCCCGACCCGGACTCGCCGACAATGCCAGTCACCGATCCCTTCGGCAGGTCGAAATCCAGCCCTTTCAGGATCTCGGCCAGCGGCGCCCTTCCGATCAGCGGCTTGCGCGTCATGTCGGGCAGCGCCACCTTCAGCCCGCGTACGCAGAACACCGGCTCAGCCATGGCCTGGCCTCCAGGACTGGTCGGCGGCAGCGATCTCCGCTGCCAGCCCGGCGAGCACGGTTTCGTCCACCGGCTTCAGCGATGCGTAGGGGTCGGTGTAGCGCGGCGTCGCCGCGATCAGCGCCCGCGTGTACGGATGCCGGGGTGCTGCGAAGAGCTCGGCGGTGTCGGCTTCCTCGACCACCTTGCCGGCATAGAGCACCGACACTTTCTGGCTGATCTTGGCGACGACGCCGAGGTCGTGGGTGACGAACAGGATCGCCGTGCCGTGGTCGCGCTGCAGTTGCGCGATCAGCCGCAGGATTTGCTTCTGCACCGTCACGTCGAGCGCCGTCGTCGGCTCGTCGGCGACAATCAGCCTCGGCTCGGCGGCGAAGGCTGCCGCGATAAGCACGCGCTGGCGCATGCCGCCGGACAGTTCGTGCGGATAGCTTTTCAGCACGCGCTCGGGGTCGCGTATCTGCACCTCGTCGAGCAACTGGCGGATGCGGCTGTCGGCTCGCTCGCCGCTCCAGCCGAGGATGCGGACCAGCCTGTCGGTCATCTGCGGGCCGATGCGGCGCGACGGGTTGAGCGCGGTCAGCGGATCCTGCGGGATCAGCGCCGTGCGGGCGCCGATCAAATTGCGCCGCACCTTGGGCTGCAGGGCGCCGAGATCCTCGCCTTCCAGCAGCATGTCGCCTTCGACGACGCGCACGCTGGTCGGCAGCACGCCGAGCACCGCCTTGCCGATCATCGTCTTGCCGGCGCCGCTTTCGCCGACCAGCGCGCGCACCTCGCCCGGCTGGACGGACAGCGACATCGAGCGCAGCACGCGCTGGCCGTTGGGCAGCACGGCGCTCAGCGAGCGGATGTCGAGACAGGCCGCGCTCATCGCAGCACCGGATCGAAGCGCGCCTTCAGCGCTTCGCCGAACTGGCTGAAGGACAGCACGGTGAGGATCAGCGTGATCAGCGGAAACACCAGCACCCACCAGGCCTGGTGGATCGACAGCCGGCCTTCGGCGATGATGCCGCCCCAGGTCGGATCGTCGGTCGAGATCGACAGGTTGACGAAGGACAAGATCGCCTCGACGATGACGGCGATGCCCATCTCCAGCGACAGCAGCGCGACAATCGAGGGCAGCACGTTGGGCAACACCTCGCGCAGCATGATGCCGATACGGCCATAGCCGGCGATGCGCGCGCTTTCGACATAGTCCATGCGCGCCTGGCCCATCGCCTCGGCGCGGATGACCCGGCAGAAGCGCGTCCAGTCGATGACGGCGATGGCGATGATGACGGAGCTGAGGCCGGTGCCCAGCACCGCCACCAGAAGGATGGCGAACAGCACCGGCGGGAAGGCCATCCAGATGTCGACGATGCGCGAGATGATGCGATCGGCCCAGCCGCCGAAATAGCCGGCGATCAGCCCCAGTGCCGAGCCGACCAGGCAAGCGGCCGAAGCGGCGGCGAAGGCGACGATGAAGGCGATGCGGCCGCCGAAGATCAATCGTGAGAGGAGATCGCGGCCGAGGCTGTCGGTGCCCAGCCAATAGCCGGGCTCGGCTCCATCAAGCCAGAAGGGCGGCAGGCGCTCCAGCATCAGGTCCTGCGCGAGCGGGTCCTGCGGCGCGATCAGCGGCGCAAGGACTGCCGCCAGCAGCGCGAGCAGCAGCCAGCCGCCGGCCAGCCAGAGCCTCGGGCTCGATCCGCTTCGGGAGATGCGGGCGTCATCCATGGCGCAGCCTCGGATTAAGCAGCGCGTACATCATGTCGACCGCGAGGTTGATCAGCACGAAGAGCAGCGCAAAGACCAGCACGATGCCCTGGATCAGCGGCAGGTCGCGGTTGATGACGGCGTCGATCGCCATGTTGCCGAGGCCCTCGTAGGAGAACAGCCGCTCGACGATGACGGTGCCGCCGATGAGGAAGGTGAACTGCACGCCGACCAGCGTCAGCGTCGGCAGCGCAGCGTTTTTCAGCGCTTCGCGCAGGATGACCTGCGTCTCCGAAAAGCCCTTCACGCGCGCCAGCACGACATAGTCGAGGTCGAGTACTTCCTTCAGCGACTGTTTCAGCAATTGCGCGATGATCGCGGCCAGCGGCAGCGCCAGCGCCACGGCCGGCATCAGCATGTGCTTGAGCAGGTCCCAGGTGAGATCGAAGCGGAGCCGAAGCAGGCTCTCGACGAGATAGAACTGGGTGACGAAGGGCAGGTCGAGCTGCGGCGACACCCGCCCGGAAATGTCGAAGACCGGGACAAGGACGCCGAACAGCAGGATCAGCACCAGTCCCCACAGGAAATCGGGGATGGAGAGCGCCGTGCCGCTGGCGATGTCGATGCCGGCCTCGACCGCCGTGCCGCGCTCGCGCGCCCCGAGGATCGCCGCCGTGCCGCCGATCGCCACCGCCATCAGAAGCGCCACGGTCGCAAGCTCCAGCGTCGCCGGCAGCCTGTCGAAGACCAGCCCCAGCACATCCTGCCGCAGCGATATCGAGGTGCCGAAATCGCCGCGCAGGACGCCGCCGAGCCAGATGAAGAACTGCTGCACGATGGTCTTGTCGAGCCCGTAGAGCGCCCGCAGCCGCGCGATGTCCTCATCGCTGGCGCCGGGCGGCAACATCATCGCGATCGGGTCACCGGGCGCCACCCGGATGACGACGAAGACGACCACAGCCACGCCGAACAGCGTGACCAGCATGGTCAGCAGACGAACGAGGAATCTTTGCAGCAGCATCAGCCTGTATGCCCGGATGAAAAAATGCGCGCCGTCTTCGCGACGGCGCGCGGCAATCCAAGGCCGATGATCAGGCCGGGGTCATCAGCGCCGGCAGCAAGGCACCCGACACATGCTGCACCACATTGACACCCTTGGCGTGCACGATCGGCTGCGCATACTGGATCAGCGGCAGCACATAGGCCTGCTCGGCGATGTATTTGTCGACCGCCTTCCAGCCGGCGATACGCTTGGCCTCGTCCTTCTCGCCCCAGAGCGGGTTGATCATGTCGATCAGGTCCTTGCTGTCCCAGACCGAATGCGGGCTCGGGCCGTACATGGCAAAGCCGGTCGACGTCGTCGGATCGCCGATCGCGTTGCCCCAGTTGTAGAAGGCCGCCGGCGCCAGCTTGTCGGCGGCGCGCAGCTCATAGTGCTTGGCGATCTCGTAGACCTCGATCGTCGCCTCGATGCCGACCTTGCGCCACATGCCGACGATGGCCTGGATCATCTCATAATCCTTGGGCTTGAAGCCCTTGGTCGTCTGGATCGTGAACTTGACCGGCTTGTCCGGCGAAAAGCCGGAAGCGGCGAGCAGTTCTTTCGCCTTTTCCGGATTGTGCTCGACCTTGATCGAAGCATCGAAGGCCGTGTATTCCGGCGTCTCCAGCGTGGCGATCGGCTGGCCGTAGCCGCGCAGCAGCCGCTTGACCAGCAGCTCCTTGTCCACCGCCATCACCGCCGCCTGGCGGACGTTCTTGTCCAGCATCGCCTCGATGTCGTTGAAGAAGATCATGCCGATGTCGGAGACGTTCTTGATCGAGCCCGCGAGCCCGTCCTTAGTGATCAGCCGGTCATATTCCTCATAGGGGATCTCGAGCGTCACCTGCGAGGAGCCGGACTCGATCTCGGCGACGCGGCTCGCCGCGTCGGTGACGAACTTGATCGTCACGTTCTCGAAGGCCGGCTTGGCGCCCCAGTAGTTCGGATTGGCCTTTAGCCGCAGGAAGGCGTTGCGCTCGAACTTGTCGACCATGTACGGGCCGGTGCCGATCGGCGCCTTCTCGAAGCCCTCGGCGCCGACCTTCTCGTAATAGGCCTTCGGCATGATGTAGCCGGTCAGGAACGACATCCATTTGAAATAGACCGGGTCGAACTGCACGACGTCGCCGGTGATCTTGTTGCCGTCGATCTTGAAGTTGTTGACGTTCTTCCACACGAACTGGATCGGGTTGCCGGTCTTCTCGTCGCCGGCCCGCTGCAGCGACCAGACCACGTCCTCGGGCGTGAACGGCGAGCCGTCATGCCACTTCACCCCCTCGCGCACCGTCATCGTCACCTTGGTGCGGTCCTCGTTCCAGCCCCATTCGGTGAGCAGGCCGGGCGTGAAGGAAAGGTCCGGCTTCTGCGGGATGAACTGGTCGAACACCGACTGGTAGAGACCCTGGATCGTCGGGTTGACGGCGGAAGGCCCGGTCGTCGGGTCCCAGGACGGCAAATTGACGTTATAGGCGATGGTCAGTTCTCCCGCCGCCTTGGCTGCCTTCGGCAGGCCGAGCGCGGTCGCGCCGATCGCCGCCGCGCCGTATCCGAGCAAGTCACGTCTGTTGATGGTCATGGTCGTTCCCCTGTGGTTGTGCTTCTTTGCGCGGCATTCTCATTCGATCGTTGGGTTCAGGCTCCTTGGGCAACCGCGCCTTGCCCCCTGCATCCCGGAAAGATCGTCGCTCCTACCTCCCGCCCAGCTGTTCAGCGAGCATGAAGCCCGAGGCGGCGCCGGTGCCGGCGCCGGGCCATGTCGCGGCGCCGGTGAGGTAGAGGTTTGAGACCGGCGTGTTCCAGCCGGCGTAGCCACGGGCCGGGCGGAAAAGAAAATTCTGCGCCAGATGATGGCTGCCGCAGACCTGGTCGCCGCCGACGAGGTTCGGATTCTCGCGCTCGAGATCGAGCGGCGAGAAGACGGCTTGGCCGAGGATTTTTTGGCGCAGGCCCGGCGCGTAACTCTCGATGATCTCGAGCACGCGCTCGGCATAGGCGTCCTTGATCGCTTCCCACGGACCAGGCTCGATCCTGCCGGCCGCGTCGCCGAGGATTTCGGCCGGCAGCATGCGCACCTGCACCCACAGCACATGCTTGCCTGCGGGCGCGCGGGACGGATCGACGGCCGTCGGCTGACCGACAACCAGCACCGGCTGGTCCGGCAGCATGCCCGCTGTCGCCTGCTGGTAGGTGCGCGACATGGCGTCGAGCGAGGGCGAAAGATGCACATAGGCGAACTGGCGAAGCTCGGCCCCGGCGCTCCAGTCGGGCAGGTCGTCCACCGCCAGGTGGATCATCATCGTGCCTGGCGCGTAACGGAATTTCTTCATCGCCGCGTCGAAGCCGGCATCGCCCGAACCGTCGGGCAGAAGCTTGCCCGGCAGCGCCTTCGGCGCGACGCCGGCAATCACTGCCTTGCTGGCGACGTGGAAATCCCCGGACGCGAGCCGCACGCCGGTCGCCCGGCCGCCCGCGACCGTGATCTCGGCGACCTCGGCGCCGGTTGCGATCTTGCCGCCAGCCGCCGTCACCATGCCGGCAAGCGCGCGGATCATGCTGTCGGCGCCGCCTTTGCCCAGCACCATGCCGAAACTCTGGTTGGCCATCGATTCCAGATAGGGGAACACGGCGCCGCCGGCGATGTCGGGCGCGAAGTCGAGATGCATGCCCCAGGCGGCGAGCGTCGCGCGCACATGCGGCGTCTCGAAGTTTTCTTCCAGCCACGCGCGCGGCGACGAGAGCAGCAGCCGGCCGGTGTCGAGCGCGCCGGCGATGCCCTTCTTGCGCCAGAGCTTCCAGGCCGTGCCGGCCAGCGCGCGGGCGCTCATCGGCGAGCCCAGCAGCCGGAACAGATGCTCGGCTTCGCCCGGAAAGGCGTCGACAAGACGCCGCCAAGTATCGGCGTCCTCTGCGGAGAAGGCGGCCAGCCGCGCGGCGGTCTTCTCCAGGTCGTTGCTGACGCCGAACCATTTGCCGTCCGGGAAGGCGCTGGCGAAACAGTCCGCCACCGGAGCGAATTCCAGCCCGTGGTTTTTCAATTCATTTGCATATTTCCGGTGGAAGGCCGAGCCCGCGAACAGGCTCAGATTCATCGCGCCGAAATCGTGGCGGAAGCCGGGCAAGGTGAATTCGCGGGTCTGCACCGCGCCGCCGATTGCTGCACTGCGTTCAAAAACGGCTGTTTTCCAGCCTTTGCGCGCCAGATGCGCGGCGCATGCCAGACTGTTGTGGCCCGCCCCGACAATGATGGCGTCGAACTCGCTCACGCCTCGCCCCAAAATGCTTTATGCTTAAAGATAATTGCAGATGCATATGTTTTCGTCTAGTAGGATATTAAGGGCCGCAACGAGCCTCGATCTTCATCGACAAGAGGGAACTGAGACCATGGACACGCAAAAACTCCTCGGCGAGGTCGCCGGCCAGCTGCTTTCGGGCGCCATCCGCGTGGTCGACCTGTCGGCGCCGCTCGGGCCGAACACGCCGCTGATCAAGCTGCCGCCGGAGCTCGCCGTCGACACGCCGAAGGTCGAGATCCACGCCATCTCCAAATATGACAAGAACGGGCCGTGGTGGGCCTGGAACTGGCTGAAGCTCGGCGAGCATTCGGGCACGCATTTCGATGCGCCGCAGCACTGGATCACCGGGAAGGACTACCCGGACGGCGCCACCGACACCATTCCGGCGCAGAATTTCGTCGGCCCGGTCAATGTCATCGACTGCTCGAAGGAATCAGCCGCCGACCACGATTTCCTTCTCACCGTCGACCACATCAAGGCCTGGGAAGCCAAGCATGGCGCCATCAATCCCGGCGAGTGGGTGGTGATGCGCACCGACTGGTACAAGCGCAACGGCTCGGAGGCCGAGTTCCTCAACGCCAACGAGACCGGCCCGCACACGCCCGGCCCGACGGCGGAAGCCATCCAGTTCCTGATAAGCAAGGACATCAAGGGCTGGGGCTCGGAGACGATAGGCACCGATGCCGGCAAGGCCGGCGGCATGGAGCCGCCGTTCCCGGCGCACACGCTGATGCACAAGGCCAACCGCTATGGTCTGGCCAGCCTCTGCAACCTCGACCAGCTGCCGCCGAAAGGCGCGATCCTGATCGCCGCGCCGCTCAAGATCGAGCATGGCACCGGCAGCCCGATCCGCGCCCTGGCGCTGGTGCCGGGCAAATAGGGCGAGGTGGCGGTCTTCGGGAGAAGATCATGCTCGCAGGCAATGTCGTGATGATGAAGTCGAGACGGCCGTCTTGGAGCGTCAGCGCTCTGCGGCGCCCCCCTCTGTCCTGCCGGACATCTCCCCCACTTGGGGGGAGATTGGCAGTTTCGGCGCCCCGCTCAACCCTGCAACGAGGACAATTGGCGAAAGCCACGATGCAAGCTGATCTCCCCCCTTGTGGGGGAGATGCCCGGCAGGGCAGAGGGGGGCGCGAAGGAACGCGGCTTTGCGCGATTGACCTTCAACTGCCAGCACCCGGGAGCATCCAATGAACGCCCCCGACCACATCATCGTCGGCAGCGGCATCAACGCTCTCGTCTGCGCGGCGATGCTGGGCGGCAAGGGGGCGAAGGTGCTCGTGCTGGAGCGCAACGACCGCATCGGCGGCTGCATGCGCACCGAGGAGATCACCGCGCCCGGCTTCGTCCATGACGTGATGGCGACGACCTTCGTGCTGTTCATCACCTCGCCGGCCTTTGCAGCACTTGGCAAGGACCTGGCGCGGCATGGGCTGGAGTTCTGCCACACCGCGACCCCGACCGGCGTGCTGAGGCCCGACGGCAGCCATGCCGTGCTCAGCACCGACCGCGCCGCCAACATCGCGGCGCTCAACAAGGTCGCCTCGGGCGACGGCGACCGCCACGGCAACGATGTCGGTGGCGTCGAACGCAATGCCGGCCTGCTGTTCGGCCTGCTCGGCGGCGCCTTGTGGTCCTATCCGACGACCAAGCTGCTCACCGGCGAAGCCTGGCGGCGCGGGCCGCGCAACCTTGCCGCCTTCCTCGGCGAGGCGCTGGCGCCGGCGCGCGGCTGGCTGGAGACGGCCTACACATCCGAGACGATCCGTGCGCTCTGGGCGCCCTGGGTGCTGCATTCCGGCCTCGGGCCGGAAGACGCCTTTTCCGGGCAGATCGCCAAGGTTATTGCGTTTGCGCTGGAGGCTGCCGGCGCGCCGATCGTCAAGGGCGGGGCGAAAAACCTGCTTGCCGCCTTCGAGGCGCTGATCAAGGAGCGCGGCGGCGTGATTTCCACCGACGCGGACGTCGCCTCCATCATCCTCGAAGGCGGCCGCGCCACCGGTGTGCGGCTGGCCTCTGGCGAAACGGTGCACGCGAAAAAGAGCGTCATCTGCTCGGTCACGCCGACCCAGCTTTATGGCCGCCTGCTCGGCAGGGATGCGCCGGAAGCGGCTGTCGATGCGACGCGCGAATATCGCTACGGCAAGGGCAACTTCCAGATCCACTATGCACTCGACAAGCCGCCGGCCTGGCGCGGCGAGGGGCTGGACAAGGTGGCGTTGCTGCATCTGACGCCCGGCCTCGACGGCGTCTCCAAAGCCTGCAACGAAGCGCTGCGCGGCCTGCTGCCGGAAGTGCCGACCATCTGCGTCGGCCAGCCGCACGCGCTCGACCCGTCGCGTTGCCCGGCGGGCAAGGCGATCCTCTGGCTGCAGCTGCCCGAGTCGCCCAGACACATCAAGGGCGACGCCGTCGGCAAGCTGGATGCTCCGGCGGACGGGCAATGGACCGCCGAGTTGCGCGAGGCCTATGCCGACCGCGTCGAAGCGATCCTCGCCAACCACATCGACGGCTTCAGCGGCAGTGTGATCGCGCGTCGTGCCTATTCGCCGGCCGACCTCGAAGCGATGAACATCAACCTGGTCGGCGGCGATCCCTATGGCGGCTCGTCGACCATCGACCAGGCCTTCCTGTGGCGGCCGTTCAAGGCGAGCCGCAACCATGCGACCGGCATCAAGAACCTCTACCACATCGGCGCCTCGACCCATCCGGGCGCCGGGCTTGGCGGCGGCTCCGGCTACCTGCTGGCGGGGAGGCTGTGATGGAGGAGAAGGTCCACCAGAAGCGCCAGCGCATCTCGACCCTGGGCGAGATCGGCCTGCAGCAATTCGCGCCCTACCTGATGAACCGCATCATGGGCCGCTACAACGCCACGCTGCGCGAGGATTTCCGCAAGCAGGGCCTGACCATTCCGCAGGTCCGCACGCTGGCCGTGCTGTCGGTGACCGACGGCGTCACCGTCAATGACCTCTCGGTCTACACGGTGATCGAGCAGTCGACCTTGAGCCGGACGCTCGACACGCTTGAGGGGCAGGGCCTGGTGCGGCGTGAACAGGGTGTCTCCGACAGCCGCTTCCGCCATGTGTTCCTGACCGATGACGGCCGGGCCCTGTTCACCCGCGCCTGGCCGGCCATGCACGATGCCTTCGAGGCCATGTTCGACGGCGTCGACGACGCCGAATACGCGGCCCTGATCGCCATATTGCAGAAGATGCTCAAGAACATCCGCAAGCACGACATCTAGACGTACGCGCCGCCGGATGCCGGCGGCAACGGAAGGAGGCCACCATGGCCGAACGGTCTTTTGCCAAGGAAGTCGAGAAGCTCCGGCTCGGCGCCGGCCAGGAGTTCGCCGGCGAAGGCATTCTCGCCATCACCAAGGCTCTGCTGCAATGCGGCGTCGGCTATGTCGGCGGCTATCAGGGCGCGCCGATCAGCCATTTGATGGACGTGCTCGCTGACGCGCAGGACATTCTCGGAGAACTCGGCGTGCATTTCGAGGCGAGTGCCTCGGAAGCCACCGCCACCGCGATGCTTGCCGCCTCCGTGCACTACCCGATCCGCGGTGCCGCCACCTTCAAGTCGACGGTCGGCACCAATGTCGCTTCCGATGCGCTGGCCAATCTGGCGTCCGGCGGCGTCACCGGCGGCGCGCTGATCATCGTCGGCGAGGACTATGGCGAGGGCTCCTCCATCATGCAGGAGCGCAGTCATGCCTTTGCCATGAAGAGCCAGGTCTGGCTGCTCGATCCGCGCCCGAACCTGCCCTCGATCGTCAAGGCGGTCGAGGACGGCTTCGAGCTGTCGGAAGCCTCCAACACGCCGGTCATGCTGCAGGTGCGCATCCGCTGCTGCCACGTCCATGGCCACTTCGTCGCCAAGGACAACAAGCGGCCGCCAATGTCGGTGGCCGATGCGCTGGAGGCGCCGCGCCGCGACACCGGCCGCATCGTGCTGCCGCCCGCCTCTTTCCTGCATGAGAAGGAGAAGGTGGCGAAGCGCTGGCCGGCGGCGGTCGATTTCATCAGGAGCCGCAAGATCAACGAGATCTTCGGCTCCGATCATGGCTCCGTCGGCATCGTCATGCAGGGCGGCATGTACAATTCGGTCATCCGCGCGCTGCAGCGGCTCGGCCTCGCCGACACCTATGGCGACACCGACGTGTCGCTCTATGTGCTGAACGCCGTCTATCCGCTGGTCGACGACGAGTTCCTCGCTTTCTGCGAGGGCAAGCAAGCGGTGCTGGTCGTCGAGGAAGGCCAGCCCAACTACATCGAACAGGCTTTTGCCGCCATGCTGCACAAGGCCGGCCGCGGCACCAGGCTGGTCGGCAAGGAGCATTTGCCAATGGCCGGCGAATATACCGGCCAGGTCATGCTCGACGGCATCGGCTCCTTCCTGCGCGCGAACGCTCCGCATCTGCTGCCGGGCGAGGTGAGGGCGCCGAACAAATCAGGCGAAGGTGTCGATACGGCCGACCTGGTCAACGTCGTTCCCGGCCGCCCGCCGGGCTTCTGCATCGGCTGCCCGGAACGGCCGATCTTCGCCGCGACCAAGCTGGTCGAGCAGGAACTCGGCAAGCACCACATCGCCTCCGACATCGGCTGCCATCTGTTCTCGATCATGCCGCCCTTCGAGCTTGGCGCCACCACCATGGGCTACGGGCTGGGGCCGGCCTCGGCGTCCGCCTTCAATTCGCCTGACGCAAAACGCCGCTCGATCTCCTTCGTCGGCGACGGCGGCTTCTGGCACAACGGCCTGACCTCCTCGATCGGCAATGCGGTGTTCAACAAGAACGACGGCGTCATCGTCATCGTCGACAATTTCTACTCGGCCGCCACCGGCGGGCAGGACATCCTGTCCTCGCGCGCCTCGAACCGCACCAAATCCACAAAGCATCCGATCACGGAAGCGGTGAAGGGCATGGGCGTCAAATGGCTGCGCCACATCGACCGCACCTATGACGTAGGCAAGATGCAAGCGACGCTGCGCGAGGCGCTGACGACCGAGGAGAAGGGTCCCAAGGTCATCGTTGCGTCGTCCGAATGCATGCTGAACCGCCAGCGCCGCGAGAAGCCGCTGGTCGACAAGGCGATCAAGGGCGGCGAGCGCATCGTCAAGCCGAAGTTCGGCGTCGACGAGGACATCTGCACCGGCGACCACGCCTGCATGCGGCTCTCGGGCTGCCCCTCGCTGTCGGTCAAGTCGCTCGACGATCCGCTGCGCGACGATCCGGTGGCATCGATCGACCAGAATTGCGTCGGCTGCGGCAATTGCGGCGAGGTGGCGGACGCCGCCGTGCTTTGCCCGTCCTTCTACCGCGCCGATGTCGTCCACAATCCCGGCCGCTGGGACCGTTTCCTCGAAAGCGCGCGGCGTGCGGTGATCGGGCGTCTGCAGCGCCGCCGTGAAAGCCGCCGGCTGGTGTTTGCCGATGCTTGATCACAACGCAGCGCTGCGCCCGAAGGCGGGCGCCTCTGACGACGAGCGGGTGATAAAGCTCGCCGTGCTCGCCGTCGGCGGCCAGGGCGGCGGCGTGCTCGCCGACTGGATCACCGACGTCGCCGAGCGCAGTGGCTACATCGCCCAGTCGACCTCGGTGGCAGGCGTCGCCCAGCGCACGGGTGCGACGATCTATTACATCGAGATGGCCCGCGACACCGGCCGGCTGCCGGTCTTCGCGCTGTCGCCCTCGCAGGGCGACGTCGACATATTGATCGCCGCCGAGCTGATGGAAGCCGGCCGCGCCATCATCAGGGGATTCGTGACGCCCGAGCGCACGACGCTGATCGCCTCCTCGCATCGCATTGCCGCGGTGTCGGAAAAGATCGAGCCCGGCGACGGCCGCGCCTCGTCGGAGAGGGTGCACGCGACGGCGCAAGCCGCGGCCAGGCGGTTCATCGCCTTCGACATGGAAAAGATCGCCGCCGATAACGGCACCATGATCTCGGCCAGCCTGCTCGGCGCGCTGGCCGGTTCCGATGCGCTGCCCTTTGCGCGCGAAAGCTATGAGCAGGCGATCGGCGCCGGCGGCCGCGGCGTCAAGGCCAGCCTCGCCGCCTTCGCCGCCGCTTACGATCGCGCGCGCGGCATTGGGGCTGCACCGGCAGGCGAGCAGGCGGCGAAACATGCCGTCACCGAAGCCAAGTCAACGGCGAAGGTCCGTGGACCGGAAATCTTGCTGAAAGGCTGGCAGGAGCTGGCCGCCCGCGTGGGTGCCTTGCCAGAGCCGGTGCGCGACATGGCCGAACGCGGCCTGAAAAAAGTCGTCGACTACCAGGACATCGCCTATGGCGGCGAGTATCTCGACCGGCTGGACAAGGCCGTCGCGCTGGATGGCCCGGAGCACGCCTATGCGCTGTCGATCGCCGCGGCGAAACATCTGGCCAACGCCATGTGCTACGACGACATGATCCGCGTCGCCGATCTGAAGACCCGTTCAACCCGCGACAGACGCGTGCGCAAGGAGGTCGGCGTCAAGGACGGAACGGTCCTGCAGGTGACCGAGTACTTCCATCCGCGCATCGAGGAATTCTGCGGTACGCTGCCAGCCGGGCTGGGCAGCTATATCGAGGACAGGCCGAAACTTGCCGCTTTCCTCGACCGCCGCATCAATCGCGGCCGCCACATCCGCACCGACAGTTTCACCGGCTTCGCCATGCTGTGGGTCATTGGCGGCCTGCGCCGCTGGCGCCGCAGCCTGCTGCGCCACAAAGTCGAGGTCGAGCATCTGGAACGCTGGTACGAACTGGCGCTCGCCCACGCCCGCGAAGATTACGCGCTTGGCACGGAAATCCTGAACTGCCGCCGGCTGATCAAGGGCTACAGCGACACCCACGCCCGCGCCCAGTCGAAATTCGACCGCGTGCTTTCGGCGCTCCCCATGCTGAAGGGCCGCGACGATGCCGCCGACTGGACCCGCCGCCTGCGCGAGGCGGCGCTGAAGGACGAAAAGGGCGACATGCTGGATGGCGCGCTAAAGACGGTCGCGACGCTGGGATAGGGGGACAGCAAGGCTGCAGCCGCTCCTTTGGAAATCGTGGATTGCGGCTCGCCAAGACGGCAATGCGGGTTCCAAGGAACGGTTCTTGGCACTTTGGGAGATGGCCGGGGCCGAGATCACGCAGATATGTCGGAGATTGACGGAACGGGTAGAGCGTTGAGGCCTTGCGGGCGCGAGCCAATTGCCGAACGCCTCGGTCGGGTAACGAACGACACCGCTGAAATACAAAACCCGGCGACCCCTATGCCGGCGATGACGTCCACCACGTAGTGGTTCGATACGATGGCGGCGGAAGCTGCCATCAGTATGTTCAGGAGGAGCATGGGGTAGCGGAGCCATTTCGCATCCCACGCGGCCCATGCACAGAGGGCCGCAATGGCGGCGTGGACGGAAGGGAAAGTCATAATCCCTTCGGCTCGCCCAAAATCGAAAACAAAGTTGGAATTTGAATGGATCCCAATCAGTTCATCAAGGAAGACGGTCGCCAGCTTTCCGTCGATGTATTTTAGATTGCTGGGGTCCATATGGTAGACACTGTAGGTGCCTAGCGCTGGGTACCAGATAGAAATGACGCAGGAAACGAAGCAGATGACGGCATACGCAATTGTCATCTGATACGACCGCAGGACATGCCCGGTCGATGCCAACATAAAGGGCAGAATCAGGAGCTGGAAATGGAAGCTTCTGTAGGCGATGTTCAGGACGAATGAGAGATTTTTTCGGCTGTCCACGAAAGCGATCAAGGCTGGCCAGTTGATGCCCAGCGCCTGATCCATCTGCCGCAGTTCTTCGTCGGCCCAAGGCACGTTCGAGCGTGCGGCGAGATAGACCGCGATTGTGATCGGGAAAACGAGCAGCGTCCCGTAAAGAAAATTTTCCAGTGCGGCCCTGAACAGAGGTGCCCTGTTCAGAAGGCTGGCACTCGCCACGATGGCCGCAACGAGCAAAAGAGCTTCAGGGACGCCCAGAACGTTTTCGACTTTCAGGCCGAGCACTGACGCGAGTGAATAGACGACGGCATAGGAAAAAGCCGTCAATCCGCTCAGAATGTACCTTGATGCCGAGATGTCGCTCATGTGTGACTCCATATGGATGTCACCATGAAAGACAATAATTAACATTGAACGCAGAAGTTGTAGTTGTTTGAAACTAGTAACTTGAAGTATCTGCAGCTAAATTAGAGTAGTCTAATATTCGATACTAATATGCCAACGGATGTTTGCGAAGATGAAGATTTGTAGTCGACATGCGGTCGGGTGGATTCTGGCATTGACCGCTGCGAGCGGGCCAAGACTTTCATAACACTGACGTCGCCAAATACGGCTTGACGCGCCGCGGTGGTACAATTGCGATTGGAGGGGAAACTGGTGCCGCTTGCGTGCCTCGAACACGCGACCTCATCATTAGCGGCCCGGGAAGCGCTAGGCCTCGCGGCGATGCCGCCGACTGGATCCGCCGCCTGCGCGAAGCCGCGCTGAAGGACGAGAAGGGCGACATGCTGGATGGCGCGCTGAAGACGGTGGCGACGCTGGGCGGATAGGCTCCGGAGACGCTCCGGTTGCTGCCGTGGACGCCGGCTATTCAGTCGCTTCCCGTCCCGAGACCTGCTCGACGAGGATCCGGAAAAAGACATGCGGCAGGCTCTCTGAAAGAGGAGGCGTGACAGGCTTGAGCGCGCCGGGCTCCCACCAGTCGGCGTGCTTGCTCAGCACTGCCCAGGCATGGTCGCGTTGAACCTTGTGGCCGATCCGGTCCGGCAGTTCCTCATAGCGGCCCTCGAGGATCACGCTTTTCCAGCCGCGCCCCTGCGTGTGTTCCTGCACCTGCGCGCACACCAGGGGATTCTCCCGCATCCAGTCGACCTTCTTGCCCAACAGGGAGAAGGCATAGAGGTGGTTGTCGGCATAGGCGTAGTTGAAGGGCACGACATAGGGTTGTCCGTCCTTCGCGCAGGCCAAATGTCCGGTGCGGTTGGCCGCCAGCATTTTCGTGCATTCCAGGGTGGAGAGCGTGCGGATCATCATCTGTGTGACCTCCCTTTTCCAGCCGGCTTCGGCCTCGCGAATTTCTGCCGATCGGTTCTTGCCGATATTAGCGCAGGATACGTCCTCGCTCACTGCTATGGATCAAATTCGTTATGGGGCGAATGCCGTGCCAAACCGCACCGATCGGCAGCGCCCGCGTTGGAAACGGCGCGGGCGTTTCGACTGCCGCTTCGGTGATGATCGCAGGGTTAGGCGCGAAAAGCTGGATCGCTCGGGCCGGCGATCCACACAGCCTATGCGTTTGCCTCGCGTCCCGAGACCTTTTCGACAAGGACCCGGACCTGCGGCACGCTGTCCGACTTGGGGGCGTAACGCGCGGGAGAGCGCATCCTTGCAGCCGCGATGATCACTCCGGCACGCCGGCGATGCTCAGCGCCTCGACGTAACGCTCGGCGAACACCTTGTCCAGCCACGGGTTGATCTGTCTCTGCAGGGTGAGTGTGTATGTCGGGAAAGCCTCCATCAGCCGACGCGCCGCCGCCTGCGCCTCGTGAAGCCGGTTGAGTTTGACCAGCGCCATGATAACCACCCGGTGCGACGAGCCGTAGTTCGGCATCTCGTGCAGCGCGCGTTCTCCCCATGCCAGCGCTTCCTCGTAGCGCTCGAGCATCAGGTAGCTCATGCCGATGCCGGAGAGCGCAATGCCCTTCTCGGGATCGACCGGGCTCAGCCGCATGGCCCTGTGAAAGTGCTCGATCGCGACGAGCGGGCGGCTGGAATGCGCGTTCACCCAGCCGCAGCCCGTATGGCCCTGCGCCGAATTGGGGTTGAGCAGCAGGGATCGTTCGATCGTGCGCAGCGCCATCTCGTATTCTTTCGCGCTGTAGGCGATCACCTGCGCGGCGAAGCGCAGGCTCGTGGGGTCGTCGCGCGCTTCCGCCAGCACCTCGCGCGCCATGCGCGCGGCGACGCGGGTATCGTCCGGCTCATGCCAGCACTGGCTCACGGACAGGCTGCGGATATAGGCGCCGAGTCCCTTCGCCAGGTTGAAGCCGGGGTCGATGCTGAGCGCCTCGTTGGTGAGCCGGCGCACGTCGGCAAAGCCTTCGCGCGTCATGCTGTAGAAGCGCGGCAGCGCGCGAAGGTAGAGGTCGTAGGCGCTTATGTAGTCGGTCGGCTTCATGCGCGCCTGCTTGATCTCCTCCAGCCGGATGCTCGGCTCGACAGCGCCGACGACGCTCTCGGTCACCTTGTCCTGCAGGTCGAAGATGTCGCTCAGGTCGCCCTCGAAACGGTCGGTCCAGATATGGTGTCCGCTGATCGCGTCCACCAACTGCCCACTGATGCGCACCCGCGATCCTGCTCTGCGGATGCTGCCCTCGAGCACGTAGCGGACGCCCAGCTCGCGCCCGACCTGGCGCAGGTCCACCGCCCGGCCCTTGTAGGTGAAGGACGAATTGCGGGCGATCACGAAGAAGGAATTCACCCGGCTCAATCCGGTGATGATGTCCTCGACCAGCCCGTCGGCGAAGTATTCCTGGTCGGGGTCGCCGCTCATGTTGGTGAAAGGCAGGACTGCGATCGAGGGTCTCTCGGGCAAGGGAGGCGGTGCAGCCACCGCGGCGCTGGCGTCAGTCTCGACGCGGTAGGCGCGCACGGGCCGCTCGATGTTCTTCAGACGCAGCTCGCCGAGCGGCGTGAAGCCGCAGTCGAGCTTGCCCTGAAGGTGGTCGTAGGCGGTGCCCGAGACGACCACGGTGCCGGGATCGGCGATGCCTTCGAGGCGGGCGGCGATGTTGACCCCGTCGCCGTAGAGGTCGCCGTCCTCCTCGCAGACCACGTCGCCGAGATTGACGCCGATGCGCAAGTGAATCCGCTCGTCCTCGGCCGTCTCCGCCTCGCGGTCCGCCACGGCCTGCTGGATCGCGATCGCCGCGTTCACTGCGTTGACGACGCTGGCGAACTCGCACAGCATGCCGTCGCCGGTGCGCTTGACGATCCGACCCCGGTGCTCGGAGACCAGTGGTTCGAGGAGATCCTTGCGGTAGATTTTCAGCCGTTCGAGCGTGCCTCGCTCGTCGCGTTCCGTCAGGCGCGAATAGCCGACCACGTCGCAAGCTAGGATCGCCGCGAGGTGACGCTGCGTGGTCGTTGCACCCGTCGGCCAGGCGTCCGCACGCGGACCGCCTCCCGCCCATGTCCTGCCGACTTCCAGACGCGCCGCGCGCATGGTTCCCATCTCTCCCAGTCCTCCGCCCTTCGCCGATGCGGAACGCAGCTTGACTTTGCCTATCCCTGGGACGCTGACGCACCACGCCCAGAAGGCCGGAGATATTTCCCGCTCTGTGTAACCGGCTGACGCCACCGTGGCGGTGCTTTTGTATCGGCCATCGTCGCCAGAGATCGCTCAAACCTCAGCAGCGTCTGCACCGGATGGCTGGGAAAGCTGGCGACGACAGCGGCCAGATTTCAAAATGGAGACACGACCCGACCTGCCAACGAAGTCATCCGAGGTGGATTTTCGGGTGGTTGGAATGCCACCCAGCTCCAGTGTATCCTCTTGGAAATAAAGCATTTCGAGAGGAACTGGTGCCGCTTGCGTGACTCGAACACGCGACCCCATCATTACGAATGATGTGCTCTACCAACTGAGCTAAAGCGGCCCGGGAAGCGCTAGGCCTCCAAGATGGGCTGCGTGATAGACTCAACCCGCCGCGAATTCAAGATGGCTTGCGGCGAATTCAAATAAGCAACCGCGAATTCGGGCCGGAACTGGCAATTCGCGCCGGCTCCGGGTCTGCCTCAAAGCAGCCGCAGGAGCAATGCGACGCCGGTCCGAAGCACGGCGCTTGGCGGCTGGTGCGGGACCGCCTCGGCGAAATAGGTTGATTTCCTTGAAAAAAACCGCCGAAATCCGGTTTGACCGGTTGCGCCGCGCAGAATGCGGCCGCCGGCCCGTTGATTGATTGGCCGCCTGCCGCTAACGATCATGGCAGGAATGTGCAGAGGGATTTGGCTTGGACGCGATCGAAAAAGCGATCCGCAACGCCTTCGAGAAGGGCAATGCCGAGGACCGCGTCTTTCGCGAGCGGGTCTATCGCTCGGCCTTTGCCGCGCTCGACCGCGTGCTGCAGGCCAATCCGAACGTGACCGTGGAAATTGCCATCAAGCGCCGCAAGGCGGTGCAGGCCAAGATCGCCGAGATCGAATCGGAGTTCCTGCCGGCGGTCCCCGATGTCGCCGTGCTGGATGAGAGTGACACGGCGGCGGCGGTTGCCCCTGAAATCGCCGTGTCGGACGAGACCGCCGTGCCGGCGCCCACAGTGGAACCGCCGACGCAAGCCGCGCCCGCCCAGCCGTCGCCGGCGATCGTGGTCGATGGCCCTGTGCAGCCTTCAGCCTCCGATGCGCCACGCTCGCGCGTGCTGCCTGTCGTCCCCGACATCATGCCGGGCGACCTTCCCGATGCGCCGACGCTCGATTCGCCGGCATCCGCCGCGGCTGAAGACGGCGAGGCGGAGGTGGCGCCGGACCGCGACGAGCGGCGGATCAGGGGACGTCGCCTGCCGCTGACGGCAATCTTCCTCGGCGTGACGCTGCTGGCCGCCGCCGGCATCGGGCTCTATTTCGCCAAGCAGACCGGCGTCTTCAAGACCGCGGCCGAACTCGACACCGGCCCGCCCCAGGCGCCGCCGACGGTCGAGGACGACGAGGCGGCCGAGCCGCCCGCCGGGTCGCCGGAAAAACAGGGCGAGGCCGCGCAGCAGCGCGACTGGATCAGTGTCTTCTCACCGGCTGACCCGACCCATGTCGCGGCGCCCGCCGACGCCAAGGCCGAGGTGATGCAGGACGACACCGGCTCGTTCCTGCGCATCCGCTCCGGCGCTTCCGGCTCGGCCATCGCCTTCGACGTCGGCCAGGGCGTGCTGGAAAAGCTCGTCGGCAAGCATGCCATGTTCGACATCGTCGCCCGCTCGGAAGAGGGCAAGGAGACGCAGATCTCGGTCGACTGCAATTTCGGCGAGCTCGGCGATTGCGGCCGCAAGCGCTATGCGGTCGGTCACGAGCGCAACGAATATCTGTTCGACGTGCAGTTCCCGGACAAGCAGCCGGGCGCGGCCGGCACCATTGCCATCAACTCCGACTTCGACAAGCAGGGCAAGTCGGTCGATATCTACGAGGTCCGCGTCTCGATCGCGCAGTAGCGTCGCTCGACCCATCGACCTAGGCGCAGCACCCCACCCGCGCCTTCGGCGCGACCTCCCCATCAAGGGGAGGTAGGGTTGGCGCGACATCCTACCTCCCCTCGATGGGGAGGTCGGCGCGAAGCGCCGGGTGGGGTGAAGCGCCTGCGGCGGATTTCCTAGCTGTCCAGCAACGCCTGCAGCGTCTCGATGCGGTCCGCCTCGGCCGCCGGCTTGTCCCAGCGCAGCCGTGAAATACGCGGAAAACGCATGGCGACGCCCGATTTGTGTCGGGTCGAGCGGTTGAGCCCCTCGAATGCCACCTCTAGCACCAGGCCGTTGTCGCGGTCGGCGCGAACCGAGCGCACCGGGCCGAAGCGCTCGACAGTGTTGTCGCGGACATATTTGTCGATCTGCTTGAGCTCCTCGTCGGTGAAGCCGAAATAGGCCTTGCCGACCGGCACCAGCTCTTCCGCGCCTTCCGGGCCCGACCAGACGCCGAAGGTGTAATCGGAGTAGAAACTCGAGCGCTTGCCATGGCCGCGCTGCGCATACATCAGCACCGCGTCGACCGTGTGCGGATCGCGCTTCCATTTGAACCACGGACCCTTCGGCCGGCCGGCGAGATAGGGCGAATCCCAGCGCTTCAGCATCACCCCTTCGATGATCGGATGCGGCGGCGCCTGGCGAAGCTCTTCCAGCGCCTGCCAGTCGGGGAATTCGACCAGCGGCGAGAGGTCGAAGCGGCTTGGATCGAGCGTGCCGATGAAGGCTTCGAGGCGAGTCCGTCTTTCGCGCAAAGGTAGGGCGCGCAAATCCTCGCCGCCGATGTGCAGTGCGTCGTAGCAACGCATGAAGGCCGGATATTGCTGCTGGATTTTCGACGACACGCTCTTGCGGTTCAGCCGCTGCTGCAGGTCGGAAAAGGTACCCGTCGCTTCACGCGGATCGCCGACCAGCAATTCGCCGTCGAGCGCTGCCTCGAAATCCATCGCCGCGGCGAGGTCGGGAAAGGCGCCGGAGACGTCGTCGCCGGTGCGCGAATAGAGCCGGCGGATGCCGCCTTCGCACACCGCCTGGACGCGGATGCCGTCCCATTTCCATTCGGCCGCGTAGTCGGCCGGATCGAGCTTTTCGAGATCGCCGTCGCCGACCGGATTGGCCAGCATCACCGGACTGAACAGCGCCAGCGCGGTCCGTTCGGGCTTGCCGGCCTTGCCCTCCAGCCAGGCGAACAGCGAGATGTAGGGTGGCGTCAGCCCGTGCCACAGCTCCTCGATTTCGGTGACGTCGACCTGGCCGAGATCGGCCAGCGCCTGCTTGGCAAGCCGCGCCGAAACGCCGATGCGCAGGCCGCCGGTGACCAGCTTGATGATGGCGAAGCGCGCCGAGATGCTGGCGCTGTCGAGCAGCCTCGCCAGCACCTTCGGCCCGTCGGAGCGGCTCGCCGCCTGCAGCTTGCCGACCACCTCGGCCAGCGTCGGCGCGTGGTTCGGGATATTTCCGGGCGCTTGCGGCCAGACCAGCGACACCGTCTCGGCGAGGTCACCGACATAGTCGTAGGAATAGCCGAACAGCACCGGGTCCATGCGCTCGACCACCAGCGCCCGCAGCATCGCCGGCTTCACCGCCGCGATCGACAGGTCCCCGGTGATCGCTGCCAGCGCCAGCCCGCGGTCCGGGTCTTCGACGCTGCGGAAATAGTCGGTCAGCAGCGTCAGCTTGCCGTTGCGCGACGGCGTCAGCACGAGGCGGTCGAGGAGCTCGGCGAAGCGGTTCATGGCTGGGCGCTCTGCGCAAATTGCGAAAGCTGGCGCGAGGCCCCCCTCTCTGGCCTGCCGGCCATCTCCCCCTCAAGGGGGGAGATCGGATGTCGCGCCGGCTTTCGCCAATCTCCAGCGCCGCGAGGGATGCGTCGGCATCGAAACTGCCAATCTCCCCCCTTGAGGGGGAGATGTCCGGCAGGACAGAGAGGGGGGCCGTAGAGCGCTGCGATGGCGACTGGCAAGCTATGTCCCATCAATCGCCCTCATCCTCATAGCCCACCAGATGCAGCGGCCGCGCCGCGATGCCTTCCAGCTCGCACCAGCGCACCAGCGCTTCCTCGCGGCCGTGGGTCACCCAGATTTCCGAAGCACCCGTCTCATTGATCGTGGCGGTCAGCTCGTCCCAGTCGGCATGGTCGGAGATGATCAGCGGCAGTTCGACGCCGCCCTGCTTGGCGCGCTGGCGGATGCGCATCCAGCCCGAGGCGAAGCAGGAGATCGGGTCGGGAAATCGCCGCGCCCAGCGGTCGGCGAAGGCCGCCGGCGGGCCGACGACGATGGCGCCCGCGAAATCGTCCTTGCCGCCGCTGTCGACCGTCGCCGGGTCGAGCTGCCCGAGGTCGATGCCCTGGCTCTGGTAATATTCGCTGAGCTTCGCCAGCGCGCCATGAATATAGATCGGCCTGTCGTGGCCGCAGTCGCGCAAGAGCCGCATGACGCGCTGTGCCTTGCCGAGCGCATAGGCGCCGATCAGGTGCGAACGCTCCGGAAACTGCGCCGCCGATTTCAGCAGCCGGACGATTTCCTCGGTGTCCGGCGGATGGCGGAACACCGGCAGGCCGAACGTCGCCTCGGTGATGAAGATGTCGCAAGGGATCGGCTCGAACGGCTGGCAGGTGGCGTCCTTCTGGCGCTTGTAGTCGCCGGAAGCGACGATGCGCATGCCCCGATGCTCGACCGCGATCTGCGCCGAGCCCAGCACATGGCCCGCCGGATGAAAGCTGATCGACACGCCGTTGAGGTCGATCATCTCGCCGAGGACGGCGGCCTGCGTGGCCCCGGCAAAATCCTCGCCATAGCGCAACGCCATGATGTCGAGCGTCTGCCGGGTCGCGAGCACCGAGCCGTGGCCGGAGCGCGCATGGTCGGAATGGCCGTGCGTAATCAGCGCGCGGGCCACCGGCCGCACCGGGTCGATAAAGAAATCGCCGGGCGGGCAGTAGAGGCCCTCGGGGCGGGGCTTGAGCAGGTCGCTGGCGCGCATGGCTTGAAGATAGTGGCTAGATCCGGCGCGGGAAGCCTGTTGCCAGAGACTGCTGACTCATCCTACAGCCAGCCGCCGGTCAGATCGCCGGTGGGATCCTTGCACCATGAAACCGTTCCAGGCCTCATCCGGCGACCTGACCGCCGACCGCCGCGCCGACTTCGCCGAGATGCTCGGCGCCTCCGGCGATCCCACTGCTGCGGCGGAGCTGCTGCTCGGCGCGCTCGAGCTGGCGCCGCAATGGTCAGCCGGCTGGTTCCGCCTCGGCGAGATGCAGGAAGCCGCCGGCCAGCCCGATCAGGCCGCGCAGGCCTGGGCGATGGCGTTGCGGCTGGAGCCGGCGGACCGGCTGGGCGCCGCGCTGAAGCTGCAGCTGATCGGCAAGGCGCCGGCTGCGGCAGGCCCGCCCAGCGCCTTCGTCGAGACCCTGTTCGACCAGTATGCAGCTACCTTTGAGGAGTCGCTCGTCGGCAAGCTCGGCTACCGGATGCCAGATTTCCTCGATCAGGCCATTCGATCGGTCCGGCCGGGCCGCTTCTCTCTGGCGGTCGACCTCGGCTGCGGCACCGGCCTGATGGGCGAAAGGCTGCGGCCGATCGCCGACCGGCTGGAGGGCTGCGACATCTCGGCGGCCATGCTGAAGCAGGCGCGGGCCAAGGGCATTTACGACCGGCTCGTCAAGGCCGACCTGCAGGATTTTGCCTTTGCCGGCCTGAAGGCCGACCTGGTGGTGGCGGCCGACGTGTTCATCTATGTCGGCGCCCTTGAAGGCATTGTGAGGACCGTCGCCGGCATGCTTTCCGAGGATGGATTGTTTGCCTTCTCGGTCGAGACGCTGGCTGGTGGAGAGCTGGCCGGCGGCAACGGTTTCGCGCTGCGGCCGTCACGCCGCTATGCGCATTCGCAAGGCTACGTGCGGGACGTTCTGGCCGCCAGCGGCTTTTCGATCTTGTCGCTGGACAGCACGATCGTCCGCCACGACCGCCACGAGCCGATCGATGGCCTCGCCGTGGTGGCGGGGAAATCGTCGACGTCGTGAACCTGCGCCAGGTTCCTGCTGCGAAAAAGCCCGAATCTCGTGTCGGGGTTGTGCCGGGGCGGACACAGAAAGAGAGGGACACCATGCGCTGGAACATGATGGCCTTGGCCTCGTGCCTGGCAATGGCCGGCTGCGTCGGCGGCACCTCGATGTCGGAACGCCAGGACGCGGATGTGCAGTCCTCGCTGCAGTATGACAGCGTGCCTTGCGATCAGTTGATTGCCCAGCGCAATGGTCTGGCCGAGCAAAATCACCTGCCGACGACCGCCAAGACGACCTTCTCCAACCCGGCCATGGGTTTCGGTCCGTTCACGCCCGACATGCGCTCCAAGGCGACGCTCGACAGCGACAGGGCAAGCGGCCAGATCGACGCCATGAACCGGTCGATCGAGCGCCGCGACTGCGGCCAGCCGAAAAAGAAGAACAAGTTCGAGCTGCCCGGCTCGAAGCCGTCTTGAGGATTTAGTATCCGGCCTCGCGGTCGACGATATTGTCGAGCTTCTCGCCGCGCTCGTAAGCCGCCATCTGCCGCAGCATGATCGGCACCAGATGCACGGGATCGGAGGTCGCCGCCGCATGCGGCGTCACGAACACTTTCGGATGCGCCCATAGCGGGCTGGTCTTCGGCAGTGGCTCGACCTCGAACACGTCGAGGCTCGCCTCCTTCAGCGTGCCGTCCTCCAGCGCGCGCAGGATGTCGGCATCCTTCTGCAGGCGTCCGCGTCCGGCATTGATCAGCACCGAGCCGCCGAGGCCGTTGCGCTTGCGCAGTTCCTTCAGAAGGCTGTAGTTGACGATGCCTTGTGTCTGGGCCGTCAGCGGCAGCAGCACCACCAATATGTCGGTGGCGTTGAGGAAAGGGATCAGCCCGGCCTCGCCCGCATAGGTGGAAACACCTTTCATCGACCGCTCCGTCCGCGACCAGCCATTGACCGCGAAGCCCAGCGACAACAGCACCGACGCCGCCGCGCGGCCGAGATTGCCGAGCCCCATGATGCCGACCGAGATGTCGCCGGCCGGCCGCTGCGGCGGCTCGTGCCAGGTCTTCTTCTTCTGCTGCGCTTGATAGAGCATGCCCTGGCGGTGATGGTCGAGCACGCGCCAGACCACGTACTCGGTCATGTATTGGGTGAGGTTGTCGGCGACCACCTTGACGATCGGCACGTCGGGCAGGCCGGGATCGGCGAAGATATGGTCGACGCCGGCGCCGATCGAGAAGATGGCGCGCAGATTGGGCAGGGACGAAAGCAGGTTGGCCTTCTGCTTCCACACCACCGCATAGGTGATCGAGGGATCGCTGGCGCCGTCCGGCTCCAGCACCACCTCGCGCTCGGCCGAGAGCAGCTCGCGCCAGCGCTGCGGATGAAAGCCGGTGACGGCAAGCAGGACGCGGCCTTTTTCCATGTGCGGATTTTTCTTCCCTGTCATTTCAGCTTTGGCCCTGCCTATTCGCTGACCACGCCGGTCGGCGCCGTCTCGATCCGGAAGGCGGCCGAGATCAGTGCCCGAGTATAGTCGGTTTGCGGGCTGCCAAAAATCTGTTCGGAAGGCCCGGCTTCGACGATCTGGCCATTGCGCATGACGATGACGTCGTTGGCAAGCGCGCGGATGACTTTCAGGTCGTGGCTGATGAACAGATAGGCGAGATCGTGCTTGGCCTGCAGGCTGCGCAGTAGGTCGACGACCTGCGCCTGCACGCTCATGTCGAGCGCCGAGGTCGGCTCGTCCAGCATGACGAAGCGCGGGTTGAGCACCATGGCGCGGGCGATGGCCACGCGCTGGCGCTGGCCGCCGGAGAATTCGTGCGGATAGCGGTTGCGCGTCTCGGGATCGAGCCCGACCTCCTTCAGCACGTCGACGACCTTGTCGTCGCGCTGGTCGGGCGTGAGCTTCGGTTCGTGGATCCTCAGTCCTTCCTCGATGATCTCGGCGATCGACATGCGCGGGCTGAGCGAGCCGAACGGGTCCTGGAAGACGATCTGCAGCTCGCGCCTGAGCGGCCGCATGGCATTGAAGGAGAGCTGGTTGATGTCGCGCCCGTCGAACTGGATGGTTCCGGTCGACGAGATCATCCTGGCCAGCGCCAGTCCAAGCGTCGTCTTGCCCGAGCCGGATTCGCCGACGACGCCGAGGGTCTGGCCGGCCCGCACGGTGACGTCGATCCCGTCCACCGCCTTCACATTGTCGACGGTGCGGCGGAAGAAGCCGCGCTTGATCGGGAACCAGACCTTGATGTCCTTGCCCATCATCACCGCCTTGGCGTCGGCATTCGCCGCCGGCGGCTTGCCTTTCGGCTCGGCCGCCAGCAGGTGCTTGGTATAGGCGTGCTGCGGATTGGCGAAGATGTCCTTGGTCGGGCCGCTGTCGACGATCTTGCCCTTGGTCATCACGCAGACGCGGTCGGCGATCTTCCTGACGATGCCGAGATCATGGGTGATGAACAGCATCGACATGCCCTTGCGGGCCTTGAGCTTCGCAAGCAGCTCGAGGATCTGCGCCTGCACGGTGACGTCGAGCGCCGTCGTCGGCTCGTCGGCGATCAGAAGCTCCGGCTCGTTGGCCAGCGCCATGGCGATCATGACACGCTGGCGCTGGCCGCCGGAAAGCTGGTGCGGATAGGCGTCGAGCCTCTTTTCCGGGTCGCGTATGCCTACCTCGTTGAGCAGTTCCAGCGTGCGCGCTCGAGCCTGCCTGTCGCCGAGCCCCTGGTGCAGCTTCAGCACCTCGACGACCTGCTGCTCGATCGTGTGCAGCGGGTTGAGCGAGGTCATCGGCTCCTGGAAGATCATGGTGATCTTGTTGCCGCGCACGCGCCTCAGCGCTTTCTCGTCCATGGACAACAGGTCGGCGCCCTGGAACAGAATCCGTCCGGACGGGTGGCTGGCCGTCGGGTAGGGCAGGAGCTTCAGCACCGACAGCGCCGAGACCGACTTGCCGGAACCGGACTCGCCGACCAGCGCCACGGTCTCGCCCTTGGCGATGTCGAAGGAAATATGGTCGACGGCAAGCGACTGCTTGCCGCCTTGCGCGAAGGCGACGCTGAAATCGCGGACGGAAAGCAGGGGCTCGCTCATTTGAACGTCTTGCGCGGATCGAAGGCGTCGCGCGTCGCCTCGCCGACGAAAACCAGCAGCGAAAGCATCAGCGAGATGACGATGAAGGCGGAAATGCCGAGCCACGGCGCGTTGAGGTTGCGCTGCGCCTGCTTCAGCATTTCGCCGAGCGAGGCCGAGCCCGGCGGCAGGCCGAAGCCGAGATAGTCGAGCGAGGTCAGCGTCGAGATCGAGCCGGAGAGCAGGAAGGGCAGGAAGGTCAGCGTCGCCACCATGGCGTTGGGCAACAGGTGCCGGAACATGATCGTGCGGTTGGGCACGCCGAGGGCGCGCGCGGCGTTGACATATTCGAAGTTGCGGGCGCGCAGGAACTCGGCCCTGACCACGCCAACCAGCGCCACCCAGGAGAACAAGAGCATCAGGCCGAGCAGGATGAAGAAGCCGGGCGGCAGGATGGCGGCGACGATGAGCAGCAGATAGAGCACCGGGATCGCCGACCAGATCTCGATGAAGCGCTGGAACAGAAGGTCCGTCCAGCCGCCGAAATAGCCCTGCATGGCGCCGGCCGCCACGCCGATCAGCGACGATCCCACAGTCAGGATCAGGCCGAACAGGACGGATATCCTGAAGCCGTAGATCAGCCGCGCCAGCACGTCCCGCGCCTGGTCGTCGGTGCCCAGCCAGTTCCAGTTGCCGACCGAGCAGTTCGGGTCGGCCGCGCCTTGCGGGTATTGGTTGCAGAGCGTCTTCTTGTCGTAGAGCCAGGACGGCTTGGTCGGAGCCGCCTCGGGAATGGCGTTGTTGACCGTCTGGTAGGAGTAGCGAACCGGTGGCCAGATCGTCCAGCCATTGGCGTTGATCTCGTCCTGGATGACCGGGTCGCGATAATCGGTCACGGCATAGAAGCCGCCGAATTTCTCTTCCGGATAGGCGACCAGCACCGGGAACAGGATCTCGCCCTTATAGGAGGCGATGATCGGCTTGTCGTTGGCGATCAACTCGGAAAACAGCGACAGCACGAACAGGATGAGAAAGATCCACAACGACCAGAAGCCGCGCCGGTTCGACTTGAAGTTCTGCAGGCGCCGCTGGTTGAGCGGCGACAGCCAGGGGCGGGCGATGCGGGCGGGCGTCGTTTCGGCAGCGGCTTCCGCCATCAGACGTCCCTCCGCTCGAAATCGATGCGCGGATCGACCCATGTGTAGATGAGGTCGGACAGAAGATTGATGAACAGGCCGAGCAGCGAGAAGATGTAGAGGTTGGCGAACACCACCGGATAGTCGCGGTCGACGACGGACTTGAAGCCGAGCAGGCCGAGCCCGTCGAGCGAGAAGATGTTCTCGATCAACAGCGACCCGGTGAAGAAGGCCGAGATGAAGGCGCCGGGAAAGCCGGCGATGACGATCAGCATGGCGTTGCGGAAGACGTGGCCGTAGAGCACCTTGCGCTCCGACAGGCCCTTGGCGCGCGCCGTCACCACATACTGCTTGCGGATCTCTTCGAGGAACGAGTTCTTGGTCAGCAGCGTCGTCGTGGCGAAGGCTGACAGCACCAGCGCCGTCAGCGGCAAGGTCATGTGCCAGAAATAGTCGACGATCTTGTTCGGCCAGGAGAGCTGATCCCAATTGTCCGAGACGATGCCGCGCAGCGGAAACCAGTCCCAGAACGAGCCGCCGGCAAACAGCACCATCAACAGGATGCCGAACAGGAAGCCGGGAATGGCGTAGCCGACGATAACCACGCCGCTGGTCCAGACGTCGAAGGCCGAGCCGTCCTTGACCGCCTTGCGGATGCCGAGCGGAATCGAGATCAGGTAGGACAGAAGCGTGATCCACAGGCCGATCGAGATCGACACCGGCATCTTTTCCAGGATCAGCTTGAGCACCGAGATGTCGCGGAAATAGCTGTCGCCGAAATCGAAGCGGGCGTAGTTCCACAGCATCATGCCGAAGCGCTCGAGCGGCGGCTTGTCGAAGCCGAACTGCTTTTCCAGCTTCTTGATGAATTCCGGATCGAGCCCTTGCGCGCCGCGATATTTCGAGCTGACGTCGCCGGCGACATCGAAATTGCCGCCACCGCCTCCGGCATCGCCACCGCCGCCGCCGAGCCGATCGGTGCCACCCTGGTTGGTCAGCCTGGCGATGACCTGCTCGACCGGCCCGCCGGGGGCGAACTGGATGACGGCGAAGGAAATCGCCATGATGCCGAACAACGTCGGGATCATCAACAGGATGCGGCGCAGTATGTAGGCGCCCATCAGGCATCGTCCTTCTGGAGTAGGCCCGCCGTACCTGAAAGCGTCGCCAAGGCAGTCGCTTCAGACCAATTGTCGACGCCGGCGCCGCCCCTCATTGTCCTGCCGGACATTTCTCCCCGTATAGAGACGGGGAGAAAGGGGCTGGCCCCAATCTCGGCGCTTTCGCTGCGACGCTTGCGATTGGCGAAACCATTGGTGAAGGCCTCCCTCTCCCCGTTACCATACGGGGAGAGGATGCCGGCAGGCAGGTGAGGGGCGGCGCCAACGCCCGCAAGAAATTCACCCTTTGCCAATCTTTGCCGCCTTGCCCTTGTCGACCCACCACAGCGTCTCGACCGGAAAGCCGAAATCGGGTTTCTGCTCGGGAAAGCCGAACATGTCCCAATAGGCGACGCGGTGATTCGCGAGATAATATGTTGGAATCCAGTCTAGCCGCGCGCGCAAGACCCGGTCGAGCGCCCTCAGCGCCGTGACGAGTTCCGTTCTGGTTTTCGCCTTGCCTGCGGCCACGATCAGCGCGTCGATGGCCTTGCTTTCGGTGCCCGGATAGTTGCGCTGCCCCGGCGTTTTCGCCATTCGGGAATCGTAGAGCATCTCCAATCCATCGGCAGTGGGCGTTGCCCCGATTGACCAATGGAGAAGGTTGAAATCGAAGTCGAAATCACTCTGCCGCTGTTCATATTGTGTCGAATCGACCTGCCGGATCGACGCGTCGATCCCGATAGCCTTCATGTTCTCGGACCATTTGGTCAAGAGACGGACGATGCCATCATCTTCGGCCAGCATTTCCACACGCAGTCGCTCGCCCTTTTCATCGACGACGAAGTCGCCCGTCCGCTTCCAGCCGGCTTCGGTAAGCAGCCTCGAGGCCTTGCCGAGCAGTTTGCGGTCGCGGCCCGAACCGTCGGATACAGGCTGCATGACCGGCTCGCCGAAGGTTTCTGGCGGCAACTCGGCCCGGAACGGTTCCAGCAAGGCCAATTCCTCAGGCGAGGGCAGACCCTCGGCCTTGTAGTCCGAGCGTTCGAAATTCGATTGCGAACGCTCGTAGGAACCGAAAAACAGGGCGCGCTTGGTCCATTCGAAGTCGAAGCAATTGGCGATCGCCAGTCTCACGCGAACATCGCGGAATTGCGAACGGCGCTGGTTCAGCGCGACGGACTGCATGTCGGGTGTCTTCTCGCCGGGAAATTCCCGTTTGACGACCCTGCCGTCCTTGAGCGCCGGAAAATCATAACCGGTTGCCCATACCCGCGAGGTGAACTCCTCGCGAAAATGCGTGTCGCCCTTCTTGAAGGCCTCGAACGCCGCCTGGCGGTCGAGGTAAAAGTCGATGCGGATGCGATCGAAATTGTTGAGACCACGGTTCACGGCGAGATCGCGACCCCAATAGTCGGCGACGCGGTCATACTCGACGCTTTGTCCGGCCACCACGCGTCCCAGTCTGTATGGTCCGGAACTCAGTGGCGGCGTCATCGTCGAGGCATCGAATTGATTGGCGGTGTAAAAGGCCTTGGACACGATCGGCATCGCGACGACCGAGAGGATGTTCTGCGCGGACTGTTCGCCGTTGAAGGTCAAGTCCAGGGTGACGGGATCCGGGGCGATCGCGTCCGTCATGAACCGCAGCGGCTGGGAAAGATTCGGATGGCCGGCCTCCTTGTAGAGCTTCAAGGCGAAGGCTACGTCGGCGGCGGTGAGCGGCGAACCGTCGTGAAAGCGCGCTTGCGGCCGCAGGTTGAAGCGGAAGCCGTTGCGGTCCGGCGACAAGGTGACGGTCTCGGCAAGCAGACCATAGACCGCGTCCGGTTCATCGAGCGCGCTTGTCATCAGCGAATCGAAACAGAGTTCGGTTCGCGGTGGCGAATCCCCCTTCAGCACCAGGGAGTTCAACGTGTTGAACGTCAGGAAACTCTGATTCAGGGTGGCGTTCGGCGTCGCGAAATTCATCTGGCCGCCTTTCGGCGCGTCCGGATTAACGTAGTCGAAATGCGCGAAATCCGGCTTGTATTTCAAGTCGCCGAACGCCGACAGTCCGTGCAGTTTCACGCCCGTCGGAGTGGCGGCGAAGGCGCGGCCGGGTAATAGCGCGGCGGCCGTAGCGGCGGCGCCGAGCGCCAGGACATCGCGGCGGGAGAGCGCCATCGTCGGTTGTCGCCCCATCAATTGCTGCTCTTGTATTTGGCCGCCAGCGCCTTTTCCTTCGCCGGGTCGATCCACCAGGAACTCTGGTCGGCGCCGCTATAGGTCGGCTGCTTTTCCGGGATGCCGAACTTGTTCCAGTAGGCGAGCCACAACACGGCGCGGTAATATTGCGGCACCACATAGAAGTTCCACAGCAGCACCCGGTCGAGCGCGTGGGTGGCGGCGACGAGGTCGTCGCGGTCGGTGGCGAAGATGATGCGGTCGACGAGCGCGTCGACGACCGGATCCTTGATGCCGGCATAGTTGCGCGACCCAGGCTTGTCGGCGGCCTTCGAGCTCCAGAAGTCGCGCTGCTCGTTGCCGGGCGATTCCGACTGCCCGAGCTGACCTATGATGACGTCGTAATCGAAATTGTTGACGCGGTTGACATACTGGGTCTGGTCGATGATGCGCAGCGTCGCATCGACACCGATCTTACGCAGATTGGCGATCCAGGGACTGGCGATGACCTGGTCGGTATCGTTCCAGCCGAGGATCTCGAATTTGAACGGCGCGCCGGTCTTGGCGTTCACCATCTTGCCGCTCTTGATGACCCAGCCGGCCTTGGCGAACAGCTCGACCGCCTGCTTCAGATATTTCCGCTCGGCCTGAGGGGTATCGTAGACCGGCAGCTTGAATTCCTGCGTGAAGAGCTCGGGCGGCAGCTTGTCGCGGTACTTTTCCAGGATTTCCAGCTCCTTGCCCTGCGGCAGGCCGCTGGATGCCAGTTCCGTGCCCTGGAAATAGCTCTGCGTGCGGGTGTTGAAACCATAGAAAAGCGTGCGGTTCATCGTCTCGAAATCGAACGGATAGGTCAGTCCCTCGCGCACCAGGCGATCCCCAAACAGGGGACGTCGCTGGTTCAGCATGAAGGCCTGCATCGGCTCGGGAGAGGTGGTCTTGAATTCCTGTTTGATGACGTCGCCGGCCTGGATCGCCGGGAAATTATAGAACGTCTTCCAGCGCTTTGAGCTGTTTTCCGGCTTGATGTCGTCAAGTCCGCCCTTGGTGAAGGCCTGCCAGGCGGAATTGTCATCGAGAATATAGGTGAAGCGCTGCGTGTCGAAATTCTCGCGGCCGATCTTCACCGGCAGCTTGGCGGCCCAATAGTCCGGCACGCGCTGCCAGACGATTTCCGAACCCGGCTTGAAGCTGGCGATCTTGTAGGCGGCGGAGCCGAGCGGCGGTTCCAGCGTCGGTCTGGTGACATCGCGCTTCTTGCCGTTGGCGTCGGTGCCTTCCCACCAGTGCTTCGGCAGCACGGCGAGGTCGCCGATGATCTTCGGCAGCTCGCGATTGCCCTTCTGGTTGAAATGGAACTCGACCTCGCGGTCCGAGATGGCGACGGCGTCGGTAACGTTCTCGAAATAGCGGCTGTATTGCGGGCTGTTGGCCTTCAGCACCTGGAAGGACCAGATCACGTCGTCGGTGGTGATTGGCTGGCCGTCGTGCCATTTGGCCCTCGGGTCCAGCCGGTAGGTCGCCGAGGAATAGTCGGCCGGATATTTGTAGGCGTCCGCGATCAGCGGATGGCTGGTGCTGCCTTCGTCGGTCGACTGCTCCATCAGCGTGTCGTAGAGCAGCCCGCCACCGAAGCCGACCAGCCCCGCGGCCGGCGAGCCCTGCACGATGTAGGGGTTGAAGCTGTCGAAGGTGCCGAGAACGACGGAATTGTAGGTGCCGCCCTTCGGCGCGTCCGGATTGACGTAGTCGTAGTGCTGGAAGTTGTCGCCGTATTTGGAGTCGCCGATCAGCGAGGAGGTGGTGCGCCATTCATCCGCGAAGCCGGCCTGCAGGCTGCCGGCAAGGGCGGCCGCGATCAGTGCGGATTTGAGAACAGTTCGGCCAACCGTCATGCGTTCTCCTCTAGCGAACAATCCCCACCGGCAATCTAGATCATTTGACGACCGTGAAAACCGCAATGCGCAGGCTTTGTCGCCACACATGCGGTTTTCCTAACAGAAAAGCCGGGACGAACCCGGCTTTTCTGAGGATGTCTTTATGACAAATTGTTTATTGAGCGGGTGCCGCCGGCTTGGCGGGGGCTGCGCCCTCGGCCGGCTTGGCCGGCGCGGCACCTTCAGCAGGCTTGGCTTCGGCCGCAGCGCCCGGCGCCGGCAACGGCTTGGGGCTGTCCGACAGCGTGCGCAGATAGGCGATCACGTTGGCACGGTCCTCGTCCTTCGGCAGGCCGGCAAAACCCATCGCCGTGCCCTTCACGAACTTCTTCGGCGAAGTGATGAAGTGGTTGAGGTTGTCGTAGGTCCACTTCTCGGCGCCGCCCTTGGAAAAATCCTTCATGCCGGCCGAATAGGCGAAGCCCTCATGCTCGGCGACGGGACGGTCGACGATGTCCCAGAGATCGGGGCCGACCTTGTTCGGGCCGCCCTTCTCGCCGGAATGGCAGGCCTGGCATTTCTTGAACACGGCCGCGCCCGCCTCGACATTGGCGGTGGCGAGCAGGTCGGCGATCGGCTTGGCTTCAGCGGCCGGGGCGGCCGGGCCGCCTTCGGCGGGCTCTGCCGCCTCAATGGCGAAGCCGGGCTTCTCGGGTGCGGGCGAGGCAAACAGCGCGTCGGACACGATGCCGACCGAAAAGACGACGAAGACGGTGCCAAGGAGACCGGCGAGCAGCTTGTTGACTTCGTTGGAATCCATACGCCCCTTGCTCCCTTTTCCGGCGGACCGATCCGTCCACTCCGTCCGTCGGTATCCCGAACCGACCTCTCAGGCCGGTCAAATCGGGCGGAAACTAGGTCTTTTGCTCCGGCGTTGCAACACCTATAAGGGCGCTTCCAGTGAGACCTTTTGCCACTTTCGCCAGCCCCCTTTTCCAACGTCCCGTCGCACCGATGTCCACGCTCATCCTTATCCCGGCCCGCATGGCCTCGACCCGCCTGCCGGGCAAGCCGCTGGCCGACATTTCTGGCGTGCCGATGATCGTCCATGTCGCCCGTCGCGGCGCCGAGGCCGGGCTTGGCCGGGTCGTGGTGGCGACAGACACCGAGGCGGTGGCGGAAGCGGTGCTCGCGCACGGCTTTGAGGCCGTGATGACGCGTGACGATCACCAGTCCGGCTCCGACCGCATTTTCGAGGCGCTGAATGCGCTCGATCCGGAGAAAAAGGTCGAAACCATCGTCAACGTGCAGGGCGACCTGCCGACCATCGATCCCCAGATCATCGGCGCGTCGCTGAAGCCGCTCGAGGATAAATCGGTCGACATCGCCACGCTCGGCGTCGAGATCGTCCGCGACGAGGAGAAGACCAATCCGAACGTCGTCAAGATCGTCGGTTCGCCGCTGTCTGCGACACGGCTCAGGGCGCTCTATTTCACCCGCGCCACCGCGCCCTGGGGCGAGGGGCCGCTCTATCACCATATCGGCCTCTACGCCTATCGGCGAGCCGCGCTCGAGCGCTTCGTCGCGCTGAAGCCGTCGCCGCTGGAACGACGCGAGCGGCTGGAACAGCTGCGGGCGCTGGAGGCCGGCATGCGCATCGATGCCGAGATCGTGCAGTCCGTGCCGCTCGGCGTCGACACGCCCGACGACCTGGAGCGCGCCAGGGAAATCCTTTCAAACTGAGATATTGGGCATGCCTGAAAAGACCAACAGAATATCCTTCCAGGGCGAGCCGGGCGCCAATTCCGATACCGCCTGCCGCAACATGTTCCCGTCGATGGAGCCGTTGCCGTGCCCGACCTTCGAGGATGCCTTCAACGCGG
Source organism: Mesorhizobium sp. M4B.F.Ca.ET.143.01.1.1 (assembly GCF_004792275.1). Classification (NCBI taxonomy): domain Bacteria; kingdom Pseudomonadati; phylum Pseudomonadota; class Alphaproteobacteria; order Hyphomicrobiales; family Phyllobacteriaceae; genus Mesorhizobium; species Mesorhizobium sp. M4B.F.Ca.ET.143.01.1.1. The sequence goes on along the minus strand of NZ_SRSR01000007.1, from coordinate 413,550 downwards.
TCGAGACCGGCAAGGCCGAGCTCGCCATGATCCCGATCGAGAACACGATTGCCGGGCGCGTCGCCGACATCCATCACCTGCTGCCGGAATCGAAGCTGCACATCGTCGGCGAATATTTCCTGCCGATCCATTTCCAGCTGATGGTGCTGCCGGGGGTGAAGCGCGAAGAGATCAAGACCGTGCACAGCCACATTCATGCGCTCGGCCAGTGCCGCAAATACATCCGCAAGAACGGCTGGAAGCCGGTGGTCGCCGGCGACACGGCCGGCTCGGCGAAGATGGTCTCCGAGGTCAAGGATCGCACCATGGCGGCGCTGGCGCCGGCACTCGCCGCCGAGCTTTACGGCCTCGACATCATCGAGAAGAACGTCGAGGACACCGACTCCAACGTCACCCGCTTCGTCGTTTTGACCAAGAACAAGCAGTGGGCCGAGCGGCCGTCTGCCGATGCCAAGATGATGACCACCTTCATCTTCCGCGTCCGCAACGTGCCGGCCGCGCTCTACAAGGCGATGGGTGGCTTCGCCACCAACGGCATCAACATGACCAAGCTGGAGAGCTACCAGCTCGGCGCCTTCACCGCGACGCTGTTCTACGCCGACATCGAGGGCCATCCGGACGATCCGCTGGTCAAGCTGGCGCTCGACGAGCTGCGCTTCTTCTCGCGCGAGATGCGCATCCTCGGCGTCTATCCGGCAAGCGCGTCGCGCGAGCAGTGGAAGGTCGCGGATTAGCTGGCTGCACCTGCGAGGTTAGGCGAGACGCTTATGCTTCGTCATCCACGGGCGAAGCAAGGAGCGAAGCGACGCGCGCCGACCCGAGCATCCATGCCGTTACCGTCGAGCGCCGCCCACGTTGCAGAATTCTGCTCCGCTGTGCCCTTGGTGCGTCGCTTCGCCTGGGATGACGACCTCATGAAGGTCCGGGCCAATCTCAGACGTTGGCGCTCGATCCAATCTCAGCCAAAGCCAAGCGGCACATAATCGATTTCGAGAAATTTCTCGACCTCGGGCACCCAGCGGTCGCGGACGAAGGCGACATGGTCGGGGTGTTCGTTGTAGCGGGTGTAGGCCGCCTGGTCGGCGAACTCCATCGAGAAGCCGAACTGGTAGTCGTTCTTCGGGCTCACCTGCCGCAACTGCTCGAAATGCGTGACGCCCTTGATCCCGGTGAGGATCTTTTTGGCGTCGTGCAGGAAGCGCTTCGTTTCCAGCGACTGCAAGGGATGCTTCAGCGTGAACACAACGGTGTGACGGATCATTCTTCTGCTCCTATTCGCTGTCGACCCAGGCGCGGATGAGGTGATGCGCGATGGCCCCCTTGGGCGGCGTGATCAAGCCATCGGCATGCGTCCTGTCGAGCATCAGGCGCACCTCGTCGCGCGAGAACCAGCGGCAGTCCTCCAGCTCGTTGAGATCGGCCTGGATGTCGTCGTTGAGCGGCTCGCCGAAGCAGCCGATCATCAGCGAATAGGGGAACGGCCACGGTTGGCTGGCGTGATAGACGACGCGGCCGAGCCGGATGCCGGCCTCCTCCAGCGTTTCGCGGCGCACCGCCGCCTCGATCGTTTCGCCGGGCTCGATGAAGCCGGCAAGTGCTGAATACATGCCGGGCCCAAAATGCCGGCCGCGCCCGAGCAGGCATTTGTCCGCCGTCACCGTCAGCATGATCGCCACCGGGTCGGTGCGCGGGAAGTGATCGGTGCCGCAGGCCGGGCAGTGCCGCCTGTAGCCGCCGGCGCGCATTTCCGAACGGTTGCCGCATTTCGAGCAGAAGGCGTGGCTGGCATGCCAGGCAAGAAGAGCCGCCCCTTGCGCCAGCGCGCCGGCCGCCACCTCGTCGATCAGGCCCTGCATATAGACGGAGCGGTAGTCGATCGCTTTGACGGTCTCGGGAAGCTCTTCCGGCTCGATGCCCGCCGGCACCGCCAGCACCGGGCCGGCGTCGGAAAAGCCGAGCAGCACACCCTGGTCGAGCGCGACCTTGAACGGCTGGCTTTCCGGTGCCGCGAACCAGGGGTCGAAGTTGTCGGCGTCGAGTTTCAGGTAGAGCCGGCCGCCATGCATCAAGAGAAGCCGCGTCGCGGCATCGGCGAGCGCCTGTTCGACGGAGTCGTCGGCGCGCGTCTCCGACTGCCGGTCGATCGTGTTGCCGGCGAAGCCGACGAATTGGCTCGGCTCCCGCAAGGGCGCGTCAAACAGGCGGAAGGTCATGGGGACTCAGGGCTTCGGGGATGGACACGAGGTCAGCTTATAGCGCCGCCTTGATCGTTTCGGCAAACCGCCGGATCTCGGAACTGCTGTAGGGCTCGCGCAGGCCATGCCCCCAGACCGGCCCTGGCCAGGCCGCATCGCCCTCCGAACGGGCGATGACATGGATGTGCAGCTGGCGCACGATGTTGCCCAGCGCGCCGGTATTGATCTTGGTGCAGCCTGTCGCCTTCTTCAGCGCTTGCGCCACCATGTTGGTCTCGAAGGTCAGCATCGCCTGGTCGAGCGGCGTCAGGTCATGGATTTCCTCCACGCCCGGCCGCTGCGGCACCAGGATGAGCCATGGCCAGCGGCAATCGTTCATCAGCCTGAGTTCGCACAGGCCGAGCCACATCAGCTGCTCGCTGTCCGCCTCCAGCCTGGCGTCGAGCGTGAATCCGGCCTTGAGGCCCGGCAGCATTGGCGTTTCCTTCACTTTTGTGGGCATTGCAGCGTCTTTTGAGCCATGAACGCTAGAGCGGCTGCAATGGGGCTGCAAGCGAATCATTGGCCGATATTGCGGATTTGAAGGTCTTGCTGCCCCGCGGCACATCCGGTTTGGGCTGCTCAATCAGGTCTGCCCTTGCATTTCATCGCCGAATTGCCGATATGGAGCGCGGGAGGTTGGTGGTGGACGATCCACTCGCCAACCGGGTCAGGTCCGGAAGGAAGCAGCCCTAACGAGCCCGGAACGGGTCATTGTTCCAGCCTCCCGCCTCTTCGCCTTTCTCTCGCGACATTGACGGCGCCAAGCCGTGCGGGCGAAACTATGCGCAGGTATCGGACCGCCTTCCGTCGTGGTCCTGGGAGCTTTGACGGCGAATGAGCGAAGCCGGAAACTTGGGGACGGATAAGGCAGGCGCCTATCGGGTTCTGGCGCGCAAATACCGCCCCTCGAATTTCTCGGAGCTGATCGGCCAGGAGCCGATGGTCCGCACGCTGACCAACGCCTTCGCCTCCGGGCGCATCGCCCAGGCCTGGATGCTGACCGGTGTGCGCGGTGTCGGCAAGACGACCACGGCGCGCATTCTGGCGCGAGCGTTGAACTACAAGACCGCCACCGTCGACCAGCCTTCGGTCGATCTGTCGATCCCAGGCGAGCATTGCCAGGCGATCATGGAGGGCCGCCATGTCGACGTCATCGAGATGGATGCCGCCTCGCACACCGGCATCGACGATATCAGGGACATCATCGAGCGCGTGCGCTACGCGCCGGTCTCGGCCCGCTACAAGGTCTACATCATCGACGAAGTGCACATGCTCTCCACCCAGGCCTTCAACGGCCTGCTGAAGACGCTGGAAGAGCCGCCGCCGCACGTCAAATTCATCTTCGCCACCACCGAGATCCGCAAGGTGCCGATCACGGTCCTGTCGCGCTGCCAGCGCTTTGATCTGAGGCGCATCGATGCCGGCGCGCTGGTCGCGCATCTGTCGGCGATCGCCGCCAAGGAGGGCATTTCGGTCGACGACGACGCGCTGGCGATGATCGCGCGCGCTGCCGAAGGCTCGGCGCGCGATTCGCTCTCCATCCTCGATCAGGCGATCGCCCATGGCAGCGGCACGGTCAGCGCCGAGGCCGTGCGCGCCATGCTCGGCCTCGCCGACCGCGCCCGCATCGTCGACCTGTTCGAGCATGTCATGAAGGGCGACGTCGCGGCGGCCCTGGCCGAATTCCGCGCCCAGTACGACACCGGCGCTGATCCGGCCGCGGTGCTCACCGACCTTGCCGAATTCAACCACCTCGTCACCAGGCTGCGCTTCGTGCCGACGGCTGCCGACGATGCCTCGCTCTCCGAGGATGAGCGCCGGCGCGGCGGCGATTTCGCCAGCGCCCTGTCGGTGCGCGTGCTGTCCAGGACATGGCAGATGCTGCTGAAGGGCATCCCCGAAGTGCAGTCCTCCAACCGGCCGGTGAGCGCCGCCGAGATGGTACTGATCCGCCTCGCCCATGCCGCCGACCTGCCGACACTGGACGAGGCGCTGAAATCGCTGGAGGGCGCTTCGCCGGTTCCGAATGGCGCGCCGCGCGCCAACGGGGCGCCGGCAAGCCCCGGCAATGGGGGCGCCAGCGCTGTGGCGCAGGCGCGCATGTCGTCCGCCGGAGGCGGCGCGCAGACGATGCGGCTGGTGGAGGCGCAGCCCGTGCCCGCGGCCTTTGTCGCGGCGCCGGAACCGGTCGTCGAAACGCCTGCTGTGCCGGTGAAGTCCTTGGCCGACATTGCCGCCCTTGCCGATGCCAATCGCGACATCGCCTTCAAGGTGTTGATCAAGCGCTGCGTGCGGCCGGTGCGCATCGAGCCCGGCCGCCTCGACGTCAGCCTGACCGAAGATGCGCCGAAGATGCTGCTCAACGACCTGACCGCCAAGTTGCGTGCCTGGACCGGCCGCAACTGGCTGGTCTCGCTGTCGAAGGAAGATGGCGGGCAGACGCTGGCTGAGATGGAAACGACGAAGCGCGAGATCGCCTTCCTTGATGCGAAGAGCGACCCGACGGTCGCCGCCATCCTCGCCCGCTTCCCTGGCGCCAAGATCATCGATGTGCGCATTCCGGACGTGCCGGAAGTGGAAGAGGCCGAGGCCGACCTGGCGGTCGATCCGGCGGCGGATGACGACGAAATCTAGAGCATGATCCCGAAAAGTGGGAACCGGTTTTCGGACAAGATCATGCTCCAACAATGAACTGAAGAGGACATTTGGATGAAGGATCTTCTCGGCCTGATGGGCAAGGCGAAGGAAATGCAGGCCAAGTTCCAGGCCATGCAGGATGAGATCGCCACGCTCGAAGCCACCGGGCAGGCGGGCGGCGGCCTGGTTAGCGTGACGCTGACCGGCAAGTTCGAGATGAAGGTGCTGAAGATCGATCCGTCGCTGCTCAAGGAGGATGAGGCCGAGATCGTCGAGGACCTCATTCTCGCCGCCCACAATGACGCCAAAAATAAGGTCGAGCAGGTCATGCAGGAAAAGACCAAGGCGCTCACGGCAGGCTTGCCGATCCCGCCCGGAATGAAATTGCCGTTCTGAGCCGGCTGCCTCCAGTTAATTGATTATGAACGGAAATCGGACGCCGGGGCAGTTGTTAAGACATTCCCCGGCTTTGTTCACGCGGTCGTTTCCAGCCATTCATAAAGTTTTACCTATGCTGCACGAATGCTAATCCTTTAGCCATCTTTTTGCCTTTAAGAGTCTCATTCTTGCCACATCTCGGGGCGGGCTGGCATCTGGAAATGAGGCTTTTTTGTTGATCGCGACGCGATGGAAGACGCCGCTGCTGTTCCTCGGCATCGTCACTTCCCCCTTGCTTCTGGCCGGCTGCAGCCAGACCACTTCGCACGGCATGTCGGTGGCCAAGCTGACCGATGCCATCACGCCGAGTTTCCTGAGCTCGCGCTCCTACGGCGCCACCCCCAAGGACAGGGAATGCCTTCAAAGGGCGATGTTCTTCGAATCCAACCGGTCGAGCCGCGACGGCATGATCGCCGTCGGCACGGTCGTCATGAACCGGCTGCGCTCGGGTCAGCACGGCAGCACGATCTGCGAGGTCGTCGGCGAGCGGGGCCAGTTTGCCCCCGGCGTGATGACGCGGCCGATGAATTCGAGGGCGATGCCCGATGTCGAGGAGGCCGCCGACGCCGTGCTCAAGGGCGAGCGCAACGCCAAGCTGAAGAACACCATGTTCTTCCACACCGCCGGCCTGCGCTTCCCTTACAAGAACATGCACTACACGATGGTCGCCGGCGGCAACGCCTTCTACGAGAAGCGCGGCCGCAACTGGCAGCCGCTGCCGGACGAGCCGATGGTCGCCATGGCCTCGGCCACGCCAAGGCAGCCGGCGCCTGCCACCGCCCCAGTCCTGGTCGCGTCCGCCGAGCCGCTGGTCAAGACGATTGTCCGTCCGGATCCGGCCAAGCAGGCCTTGATGACCGCTGCCGTGGAGCCCGCGTCGGCGGCCAGGACGGCAACGAACCGAGCCGGTGCTGCCGAGCAAACCTATGTGACCGCCGCCATCGCGCCTGCGGCGAAGGCGGGCCGCGTCGCGGCGAAACCGGTTGTGGTGGCGATGCAGGAGCCGATGGCGGAGCCGGATGCTTCGCGTTTCGGCGGCGCCCTGAACAACCGCTACATCACCTCGGTGCCGAGCGCGCCGCGGGAAGCCGCGATGGGTTTCCAGTCGACGCCCGAGAACACCGATGCCATCGGCGCGATGATCGTCAGCCAGAGCCGGCCGCTCGAAGCCTACTGATCTGACCGGCAATCGATGGTCCGCCTGGCAGCATGGCGGATCATTCCCGCTGGTGCATGTTCCAAACCGCTCTGAAAAATCCTAGATCAGTGCGATGTCGAAACGAATCGCCGGTCCAGAGATCGAACGCCTGATCCAGCTCCTGGCCAAGGTGCCGGGGTTGGGGCCGCGTTCGGCCAGGCGCGCCGCGCTCCATCTGATCAAGAAGAAGGAGCAGCTGCTTGAGCCTCTCGCCGCTGCCATGGGCGAGGCGGTCGACAAGGTGCGCATCTGCTCGACCTGCGGCAATGTCGACACCTCCGACCCCTGCATGATCTGCACCGATCCGCGCCGCGATGCCGGCACGCTGATCGTCGTCGAGGACGTCTCGGACCTCTGGGCGCTGGAGCGCGCGGCGGCGATGAATGTGCGCTACCACGTGCTCGGCGGCACGCTGTCGCCGCTCGACGGCATCGGCCCCGATCAGCTCAACATCCGCTCGCTGGTCGACCGCGTCGCCGGCGGCGAGGTCAAGGAGGTGATCCTCGCCGTCAACGCCACGGTCGAAGGCCAGACCACGGCGCACTACCTGACCGACCAGCTCTCCGGCTTCGAGGTCAAGGTGACAAGGCTCGCGCATGGCGTTCCGGTCGGCGGCGAGCTCGACTATCTCGACGAAGGCACGCTGGCCGCCGCGCTGCGGTCAAGGACAGCGTTTTGAGGGCTTCAACGAGGAGGTAGCCTGGAAATGACAGCATTCCTTCGCGCCCCCCTCTGTCCTGCCGGACATCTCCCCCACAAGGGGGGAGATTGGCAGCTTCGCTCGCGGCGTTCTTCCTTCAGCGTTGGCGATTGGCGAAAGCCAAGGCGACGGCCAATCTCCCCCCAAGTGGGGGAGATGTCCGGCAGGACAGAGGGGGGCGCGACAGAACGCAAGCATTCAAAACTGGCTGCGCTTTCCCTCTTCGCGGCTCTGTTCATTTTGCTCCTCACCCTGCCCGCCTCCGCCGCTTCCGTCGACGACCAGTTTCGCTCCTGGCTGCAGAGCGACCTCTGGCCGGAAGCCAAGGCCAAGGGCATCTCCAGGAAAACCTTCGACGAGGCCTTCATCGGCGTGAAGCCGAACCTGAAGCTGCCCGACCTCGTCATGCCCGGCGAGAAGCCGACGACGCCCGAGAAGCAGCACCAGGCCGAGTTCGGGCCGCCCGGCGCCTATTTCGCCGAGAAGACCGTTCGCGCCGTCACCGCCGGCGGACGGACCCGCGAGGGCGCCAATGCGAGGGTGCTGGGGCTGATCGAGAAACGCTACGGCGCGCCGGGCGAGGTGCTTCTGGCGATCTGGGGCCGCGAGACCGGCTTCGGCGCGGCCAAGATGCCCTATGACGCCTTCGAGGTGCTGGGCACCAAGGCCTTCATGTCGACCAAGAAGGATTTCTTCCGCACCGAGGTGCTGGCGGCATTGGAGATCGTCGAGCGCGGGCTGGCGCCGGTCAACGCGATGAAATCGTCCTGGGCCGGCGCGCTCGGCCAGCCGCAATTCATGCCGACCTCCTTCCTCAAGCATGCCGTCGATTTCGACGGCGACGGCCGGCCCGACATCTGGAATTCGACGCCGGATGTGCTGGCCTCGATCGCCAACTATCTCGTCCACTATGGCTGGGTGAGGGGCCGCGGCTGGGGAACCGAGGTGATCGTGCCTGCCAAAGTATCCTGCTCGCTCGAAGGACCCGACCAAGGCAAGAAGATTGCCGACTGGGTGGCGATGGGCATCAGGCGCGCCGACAACAAGGCGTTCCAGGCAAGCGAGCTCAAGGCCGAGGGCTTTCTTCTGATGCCGGCCGGCCGCAGCGGACCGGCTTTCATTGTCACGCCGAATTTCTATGTGCTCAAGCAATACAACACCAGCGACCTCTACGCGCTGTTCATCGGTCATGCCGCCGACCGCATCGCCAGGGGGGATGCCACCTTTACCGCAAACTGGGGGCCGGTCGGCGACCTCCACCGCTCCGACATCGCCGCCCTGCAGAGGTCGCTGGAGGCCAAGGGCTACGACGTCGGCAGCGCCGATGGCCTGCCAGGCTTCAAGACGCGCCGCTCGATCGGCGACTGGCAGGCAAAGAACGGTCGCGCCGCCACCTGCTTCCCCGACGCCGCCCTGGTCGCTGCGCTGAAGTAACGGCGAAAAATAGCAAATTGTCCTCGATCGGCGGCGCCCATTGGCCGGCCCATGCCTCGCCTCGCAATGGCTCGTTCTGGTCCAATACGTTGCCTAGCAAATGCGCGTTGCCGGCTTCGGGGTCGCCGGATATGGTGTTGACCAACTGGACAAAAAACACGACGGTAGCGGCTCGATACGCGCGCGACCTCGAAAAGAATTCTGCAATCCTGAGCCGGGAACTCAGGTCGACAAATCAACAAAACAGGGAACGACCACCATGATGCTGGAAAAGTTTGCTCTTCGCTCTCGTGCCTTGCTTGCGGGCGCGGCGTTGTCCGCTCTGCTCGCAGCACCCGCCTTCGCGGTCACGCCGGCCGACACGCTGGTCGAGGGCTTCGCCATCGACGACATCATCTCCATGGATCCGGGCGAGGCGTTCGAACTGTCGACCGCCGAGGTCACCGGCAACACCTATGACCTCCTGGTCCGCCTCGACCTTAGCGACACCTCCAAGGTCAAGGGCGATCTGGCCGAGAGCTGGAGCGTCTCGGACGACGGCCTGACCTACACCTTCAAACTCAAGCCCGGCATGAAGTTCGCCTCCGGCAACCCGATCACTGCTGCCGACGTCGCCTATTCCTTCGAGCGCGCCATCAAGCTGGACAAGAGCCCGGCCTTCATCATCAACCAGTTCGGCATCAGCGGCGACAATGTCGCCGAGAAGGCCAAGGCCGTCGACGACACCACATTCCAGTTCGTCGTCGACAAGGCCTATGCGCCGAGCTTCGTCCTGAACTGCCTGTCCGCAACGGTCGCGTCGGTGGTCGATGCCAAGCTGGTCAAGGAACATGTCGCGGCGGTCACGCCGAGCGCCGACTACAAATGGGACAATGATTTCGGCAATGCCTGGCTGAAGACCGGCTATGCCGGCTCCGGCCAATTCACACTGCGCGAATGGCGCGCCAATGAGGCCGTCGTTCTGGAGCGCAACGACAACTACAATGGCGAGAAGGCCAAGCTCGCCCGCGTTATCTATCGCAACATGAAGGAAAGCTCGGCGCAGCGCCTCGCGTTGGAGGCCGGCGACATCGACGTTGCCCGCAACCTCGAGCCGAACGACCTCGACGCCATCGCCAAGAACGCCGATCTCACCACCACCAGCGCGCCCAAGGGCACGGTCTATTATATCAGCCTCAACCAGAAGAACCCGAACCTCGCCAAGCCAGAAGTCCGCCAGGCGTTCAAATACCTGGTCGACTATGATGCGCTGAGCTCGACCATCCTCAAGGGCATCGGCGAGATCCACCAGTCCTTCCTGCCCAAGGGCGACCTCGGCGCCGTCGATGACAATCCCTTCAAGCTCGACGTCGCCAAGGCCAAGGAACTGCTGACCAAGGCCGGTCTGCCTGACGGCTTCAGCGTGACCATGGATGTGCGCGTCGGCCAGCCGACCACCGGCATGGCGGAATCGATCCAGCAGACGCTCGGCCAGGCCGGCATCAAGCTGGAGATCATCCCCGGCGACGGCAAGCAGACGCTGACCAAGTACCGCGCCCGCAACCACGACATCTATATCGGCAACTGGGGCCAGGACTATTTCGATCCGAACTCCAACGCCCAGACCTTTGCGTCGAACCCGGACAACTCCGACTCCGCCAAGATCAAGACGCTGGCCTGGCGCAACGCCTGGGACATTCCGGACCTGACCAAGCAGACCGAGGCGGCCTTGCTTGAGAAGGATTCCGCCAAGCGTGCCGCGCTCTACGAGGACCTGCAGAAGAAGATCCTCGACACCAGCCCCTTCGTCGTCATCCACCAGCAACTCGAGGTGGCCGGCCTGCGCAAGAACCTGAAGGGCTTCGCGCTTGGCCCGAGCTTCGACACCAATTTCGTCGGGGTGGTCTCGAAGGAATAGCCTCGTCGGACCGCGCGCGTGAGCGTGGCTGAAAACCAGGCGACGGCGGGGCGTGGCAGCGCCCCTGCCGTGGCCGTTCTATCGTCGATCGGCCGCTTCCTGGTCATCGCGGTGACGACCTATCTCGGTCTTCTTGCGGTTACCTTCTTCATCGGCCGCGTCATTCCGATCGATCCGGTTCTGGCCGTGCTCGGCGACCGGGCTCCCACCGCCGTCGTCGAGCGCACGCGTCGCGAGATGGGCCTCGATTTGCCGTTGATCGAGCAGTTCTTCATCTATGTCAAAAGCGCCCTCAGCGGCGATTTCGGCACCTCGGTGCTGACCACAAATCCGGTGATGTCCGACATTCGCCGCGTCTTCCCGGCGACCATCGAACTGGCGACGCTGGGCACGATCATCGGCGCCGTCATCGGCGTGCCGCTCGGCGTACTGGCCGCGGTGAAGCGGGGCAGTCTCATCGACCAGATCGTGCGTATTATCGGACTGATCGGCTATTCCGTGCCGATCTTCTGGCTGGGACTGCTCGGCCTCGTCCTGTTCTACGCCAAGCTGCAATGGGTGGCCTTTCCTGCGCGGCTCGACGTCGTCTACGAATACACCTTCACGCCGATCACCGGCTTCTACCTCCTCGACGCGGCGATGCAGGGGCAATGGGATGTCTTCTACGACGCCTTCCGCCACATCATCCTGCCGGCCTCGCTGCTCGGCTATTTCGCGCTCGCCTATATTAGCCGCATGACCCGCTCCTTCATGCTGAACGAGATGGCGCAGGAATATATCGTCGCTGCGCGCGCCAAGGGCCTGTCGGAAACGCGCATCATCTGGGGCCATGCGCTGCGCAACGCAGCGGTTCCGATGGTCACGGTGATCGCGCTTTCCTATGCCAGCCTGCTCGAAGGCTCGGTGCTGACCGAGACCGTGTTCTCCTGGCCGGGCATCGGCCTCTACATCACCAATTCGCTGCAAAACGCCGACATGAATGCGGTGCTCGGCGGCACCATCATCATCGGCTCGGTCTTCATCGGCATCAATCTTCTTTCCGACCTGCTCTACCGCGTGCTCGATCCGAGGACCAAGACTGCATGAGCGCCGAGATCATCCAGAGCCGTCGCGAATGGCTGCTCAGCGACCGGCCGGCCTCGCGCATGCAGGCAAGGCTCGGCCGCGCCTATGTGGCGTGGCGGCGCTTCTCCGCCAACCGGCTGGCGGTTCTCGGCCTGCTGATCATCATCGCCCTGCTGGTGCTCGCCGCCTTCGCCGACGTGCTGGCGCCCTATTCGCCGACCGTCGGCGACCTCAAGAATGCGCGCCTGCTGCCGCCCGGCGCCGCGCACTGGTTCGGCACCGACGACCTCGGTCGCGATATCTACTCGCGCATCGTCTACGGCTCGCGCTGGACACTCTATGTGGTGATCCTCGTCGCCGTCATCGCCGCGCCGATCGGCCTTCTGGTCGGCACGGTCGCCGGCTACGCCGGCGGCTGGACCGACGCCGTCCTGATGCGCATCACCGACATCTTCCTCGCCTTCCCGAAACTGGTGCTGGCGCTGGCCTTCGTCGCCGCGCTTGGCCCCGGCATCGAGAACGCCGTGCTGGCGATCGCCATCACCTCCTGGCCGCCTTACGCCCGCATCGCGCGCGCCGAGACGCTGACCGTGCGCAATTCGGATTTCATCAAGGCGGTGCAACTGATGGGCGCCTCGCCGTTCCGCATCGTGCTGCGCCACATCATGCCGCTCTGTATCTCCTCGCTGATCATCCGGGTGACGCTCGACATGGCCGGCATCATCCTGACTGCCGCCGGTCTCGGCTTCCTCGGCCTCGGCGCGCAGCCGCCGCTGCCCGAATGGGGCGCGATGATCGCGTCCGGCCGGCGCTTCATCCTCGACCAGTGGTGGGTGGCCGCCGCACCGGGTGCCGCCATCCTCATTGTCAGCCTCGGCTTCAACCTGCTCGGCGACGGCCTGCGCGACGCGCTCGATCCGAGGAGCGGCGACCAATGAGCGCGCAGTCAAAGGGGCCACTCCTCGACGTCGACGATTTGCGGGTCACCTTCCCGACCCGCACCGGCCTGGTCCAGGCGGTGCGCGGCGTCACCTTCTCGCTCGGCCGCGAGCGGCTGGGCATCGTCGGCGAAAGCGGTTCCGGCAAATCGCAGACCGGCCGCGCCATCATGGGCCTGACCGCGCCGCAGGCCGAGGTCTCGGCCAAGAAGCTCAGCTTTGACGGCATCGACCTGCTCTCCATACCGTCGCGCCAGCGCCGGGCGCTGCGCGGCAACCGCATCGCCATGATCCTGCAGGATCCGAAATATTCGCTCGACCCGGTGATGAGCATCGGCCGCCAGATCGTTGAGACGCTGCGCACGCACGAGCGCGTCTCAAAGGCAGAAGCGCGCGAGCGGGCGCTGGCCATGCTGGAGGCGGTGCAGATCCGCGATCCCCGGCGCGTCTTCGACCTCCACCCGCACGAGGTCTCGGGCGGCATGGGTCAGCGCGCCATGATCGCCATGATGCTGATTGCCGGGCCGGAACTGATGATCGCCGACGAGCCGACCTCGGCGCTCGACGTCACCGTGCAGCTCGACGTGCTGAACATCCTCGACAGGCTGGTCGCCGAGCGCGGCATGGGCCTGATCTTCATCTCGCATGATCTGCGCCTGGTCTCGTCCTTCTGTGACCGGGTGATCGTCATGTATGCCGGCAAGGTGGTCGAGCAGCTCAAGGCTTCAGAGCTGCGCGACGCCCGGCATCCCTATACGCGCGGCCTGCTCAACTGCATGCCGAGGATCGGCTTCGAGCGCCATCCGCTGCCGGTGCTCGACCGCAAGCCGGAGTGGGCTGCATGACCGCGGCGCTTTCCGTCGACGGAGTGGAAGTGATCTTCGATCGCTTTCGCGCGCTGAAGGGCGTCAGCCTCGAGGTCAGGGAAGGCGAGTCCTACGGGCTGGTCGGCGAGAGCGGCTCCGGCAAATCGACGCTTCTGAGGGCAATCGCCGGCCTGGCGCCGATCGCCTCCGGCAGCATCACCGTCAACGGCAAGACCCTGGGCAAGAAGCGTGACAAGGCCTTCTACCGAGAGGTGCAGATGGTCTTCCAGGATCCGTATGGCTCGCTGCATCCGCGCCAGACGGTCGACCGCCTGCTGCAGGAGCCGCTCGCCATCCACGGCTTTGCCGACGGCGAGAAGCGTATCGAACGCGCGCTGGACGAGGTCGGCCTCGGCAATGGTTTCCGCTTCCGCTACGCGCACCAGCTCTCCGGCGGCCAGCGCCAGCGCGTCGCCATCGCCCGCGCGCTGATCCTCGAGCCCTCGATCCTGCTGCTCGACGAGCCGACCTCGGCGCTCGACGCCTCGGTTCAGGCGGAGGTGCTGAACCTGCTCGAAGAGGTGCGGCGACGGCGCAAGCTGACCTTCCTGATGGTCAGCCACGACCTCGCCATCATCACCCATATGTGCGAGCGGCTGATGGTCATGCAGAACGGCGATGCAGTGGAGACGCTGACCGCGAGCCAGTTGATCGGCCACCGGGTCAGCGAGGACTATACGCGCAACCTGTTGAGGGCGAGTGAGGGGTTTGTGAGGGCGTAGCTTTCTGTGCCGCGCAACTTGACTCACAAATGCGCCGCACCACTCTCTGACACCGCCTCGTTATGCACGCCGTCTTGCCGCCGGTCTTTCGGCTCCTTGATGCGGAACCACGTCACGTAAAGCGCCGGCAGGAACAGCAGCGTGATCGCGGTGCCGGCGATGATGCCGCCCATCATCGCGTAGGCCATCGGTCCCCAGAACACTTCGCGCGCGATCGGGATCAGCGCCAGGCTGGCCGCCGCGGCCGTCAGCGCGATCGGCCGCATGCGGTGCTCGGTCGCCTCGATGACGGCTGCCCAGCGGTCCTTGCCTTCGGCGACCAGGTCCTCGATCTGCACGATCAGGATCACCGAGTTGCGGATCAGGATGCCGATCAGAGCCAGCACGCCGAGGATGGCGACGAAGCCGAGTGGCGCGCCGCTCGGCACCAGCGCCGCCACCACGCCGATCAGGCCGAGCGGCGCCACCGCCACCACCAGGAACAGGCGTTGGAAGCTTTGCAATTGCACCATCAGGATGGTCGCCATGACGAACAGCATCAAGGGCACGACGGCCGCGATCGGCCCCTGGCTTTTGGCGCTTTCCTCGACAGAGCCCGCGGTCTCGACCGAATAGCCCGGCGGCAGCTTGGCGATGAACGCGTCGACCGACGGCTTCAGCTCGTCGACGACTGTGGCCGGCAGCACGTCGCCGACCAGGCCGGCGCGCACGGTGATGGTCGGAATCCGGTCACGCCGCCACACGGTCGGCTGCTCGAGCTCGTAGCGGATGTTGGCCACCGCGGCGAGCGGGATGGCATCGCCGGTCCCGGTCGGCAATTGCATGTTCTGCAGTGTTGCGACCGAGCCGCGATCGGCCTCGCGCGAGCGCGTCACGACATCGATCAGATAGGTGGCGTCGCGCAACTGGGTGATGGTGGCGCCGCCGACCGTGCTGTTCAGCGCGCTGGCGATGTCGGAGGAGGTGATGCCGAGCTGGCGCGCCTTGTCCTGCAGCACGTCGACCCTCAGCATACGCTGCGGCTCGTTCCAGTCGAAAGTGGGCGCCGCCAGCTGCGGGTTGGCGGAAATGATGCCGGCGAACTCCTGCGCAAGGTCGCGGACCGTCTGGATGTCGGGACCGCCGACACGGTACTGCACCGGGCGCCCGACCGGCGGCCCGAGTTCGAGCGGCTTGACGAAGGCATCGGTGCCGACGAACTCCTCGCGCAGCAGCTTTTCCAGCGCCGGCTTGACCCGGTTGCGCGCCTCGATGCTCTTGGTGACGATGACCGTCTGGCCGAAATACGGATTGGCCGGCTGCACGTCATAGGCCAGCAGGAAGCGCACCGCGCCCTGGCCGATATAGGATGAGAAATGGTCGATGTCGGGATTGCCGACCAGCGCGCGCCCTTCGAAGCGCTCCATCTGGTCGCGCGTCTCGGTGATCGACGAATTCTGCGGCAGGTTCCAGTCGACGATCAGCTCCGGCCGGTCGGACGGCGGGAAGAACTGCTGCTGGACGAGGCCGAAACCGGCGATGGAGGCGGCGAACAGCAGCACCGTCGCGATGATGGTCAGCCAGTGCCGGCGCACCGAAAGGACGAGCACGCGCCGGAACATCGAGGTGAAGCGTCCGGGCTGGTCGTGATGCTTGGCCTTCATCGTCGCCGGCAGGATGGTGACGCCGAGCAGCGGCGCGAACAGCACCGCCACGATCCATGACACCAGCAGCGACACGGCGATGACGACGAACAGCGTGAAGGTGTATTCGCCGGCGGCGCTGTTGTTGAGGCCGATCGGGATGAAGCCGGCGACCGTCACCAGCGTGCCGGTCAGCATCGGGAAGGCGGTCGATGTGTAGACGTAGGTCGCCGCCTTGCGCAGGTTGTCGCCGACCTCCAGCCGCGCCACCATCATCTCGACCGCGATCATGGCGTCGTCGACCAGCAGGCCGAGCGCGATGATCAGCGCGCCCAGCGAGATACGCTGCAGCGAGATGCCGAGATAGGCCATGACGGTGAAGGTGATGGCGAGCACCAGCGGGATCGACAGCGCCACGACGAAGCCGGCGCGCATGCCGAGGCTGATGAAGGACACCGCTAGCACGATGGCCACCGCCTCGAACAGGGCGCGGGTGAAGCCCGATACCGCTTCCTCGACGATCACCGGCTGGTCGGCGACCAGATGCACGCCGACGCCGACCGGCAGGTCGGCCAGCACCTTGTTCATCTCCTCGTGCAAGGCCTCGCCGAATTGCAGCAGATTGGCGTTGGGCTTCATGCCGATGGCGAGCGCGATGGCGTCCTGGCCGTTGAAGCGGAAGAGCGACGTCGGCGGGTCGACATAGCCGCGCCTGATCGTCGCCACGTCGCTCAGCCGGAAGAAGCGGTCGTTGACGCGCAGGTTGATGGCGCGCAGGCTCTCTTCCGAGGTGAACTGGCCGCCGACGCGCACGCTGATGCGCTCCGGTCCGGACTGGATGACGCCGGACGGCGTGATGGCGTTCTGCGCCTGCAGGCTGGCCACGATCGCCTGCTGGTTGAGGCCGAGCGCCGCGATCTGGCGGCTCGAGAATTCAAGGTAGATCGCCTCGTCCTGGGCGCCGACAAGGTCGACCTTGCCGGCGTTCGGCACGGTCAGGATCTTGGTGCGCACGTCCTCGACATAATCGCGCAGCTGGCGCGGCGTCAGCCCGTCGGCGGTGAAGGCGTAGATGTTGCCGAAAACGTCGCCGAAACGGTCGTTGAAGAACGGCCCGACCACGCCTTGCGGGAATTGCGGCCAGATGTCGTTGACCATGTTGCGCACCTGGATCCACGTCGGCACGACATCGCGCGCCTTGGTGGTGTCCTTCAGGTTGACGAAGATCACGGTCTTGCCGGCGGTGGTGACGGATTTGGTATAGTCGAGGCTGTCGAGCTCCTCGAGCTTCTTCTCGATGCGATCCGTCACCTGCGTCACCGTCTCGTTGACGGAGGCGCCGGGCCAATTGGCCTGGATCAGCATGGTCTTGATGGTGAAGGCGGGGTCTTCCTCGCGGCCTAGGTTCAGATAGGCGGACACGCCGGCCGCGACGAAGACCAGCATGAAGTACCACACCAGCGAGCGATGGTTGAGCGCCCAGTCGGAGAGGTTGAAGCCCTTCATATGGCTCCCCCTTCTTGTAGCTTGACCTGCTGTCCTTCGGCGAGACTGTGGACGCCGGCGGTGACGACGCGCATGCCGGCCTCGAGCCCTTCGCCGACGGTGAAGGTGGCGGCGCCCTTGGCGGCCACCTTGATCTCGCGCGCGCTGACGCTCGACGTCTTCGGGTCGACGATCCAGACCTTGGCGGCCCCGTCCTTCTCGAGCAGCGCCGACAGCGGCAGTTCGATCGTCGGCGTGACCTTGGTCATGCGTGTCGCCGTCACCGTCGAGCCGAGCCGGAACGCTATCGGCGGATCGGTCAGCGTCAGCCGGACGCGGCGGGTGCGGGTCGAGCCCTCGGCCTGCGGCGCCATTTCGCGCAGCTTGGCTTCGGTCTGGATGGTCGGCAGCGATTGCAGGATGACCTCGAACGGCGTGCCGGCGGCGAGGTCGCCGGTCAGCTGGTCGGGGATGTCGACCACCGCTTCGCGCAGGTCCGAGCGCGCCACGGTGACCACCGTCTGGCCCGGCGACACGGTCTGGCCGACCTCGGCGCCGACGGCGGTGACGACACCGTCGAAATCCGAGAACAGGCGCGCATAGCCGAGCTGCTCCTGCGATTTGGCAAGCGAGGCCTTGGCCCGCTCGACGCCGGCCTCGGCCGCTTTGCGCGCCTGCTGGGCGGCATCGAAGACGGCCTGCGAGGTGTTGGCGGCGGCCAGCAGCTGGCGCTGGCGCTCCTCGCTGGCGGCGGCGTTGGCGAACTGCGCCTCGGCGTTGGAAAGCTCGGCCTTGGCCGCCTGCACCGCAAGCTCCAGCGCCGTCGGGTCGAGGGCTGCGATCGTCGTGCCCTTGGTGACGATGTCACCGACCTTGACGTCGCGGGCGACGACGCGGCCGAGCAGGCGGAAGGAGAGGTCGGCGCTGACTTGCGGCTCGATCGAGCCGGCGAAGCCGAAGGTCTGGATGGTGCGCGGCTCGATCACCACCGACAGCACTGGCCGGATGATCTCGGGCGGCTTGTCTTCCGATTGCGAGCAGCCGGCGAGCGGCGCAAGCGACAGCAGGACGGGCACAAGCACGGGCGGCAGCCGCTTCATTGGCCTGCTCCCGCGATCTCGATCGCCTGTCCGGGGCTGAGCAGCTGGCCGCCATTGGTGACGACACTCTGGCCTGCCTCAAGCCCTCTGCTGATGACGACCACACCGGAATCGAAGGCCAGCACCTCGACCGGCGTCGTCGTCGCCGCCTTGGTCGATGGGTCTACCACCCAGACCGCCGGCTTGCCGTCGGTCGAGGTCAGCGCCTGCCAGGGCAGCAGGATCGCCTTGATCGGCTTGGCGCTGGCCGAGCCGATCACGGCCGCGCCCAGCGGCATGGCGGCGGGCGTGTCGGGAATCGCGACCTTGACCCGTATCGATCCCGAGGCCGGATCGACCGCCGGCGAGATCTCGCGCACCTTGCCGATCGCCCTGACCTGCGGGTCGGACAACAGCGTGATCGTCACCGCCGGCGTTTGCGGCGTCCGCGCGACCAGCGTTTCCTGGACGTTGAACACCGCGTCGCGATCGCCGTCCTCGGCGATGGTGAAGACGGTCTGCGCCGCCTGCACCACTTGCCCGGCTTCGACCTGGCGGGCGGTGATGAAGCCCGCCGCGCCGGCCTTGAGCTCGGTGAAGGACAGGTTCTCCTTGGCATTCGCGAAGGCGCTCTGCGCGGCATCGACGCTGCCTTGCGCCACCTTCAGCGTCTGGTCGGCCGTGTCATAGTCGCGCCGCGTCGTGAAACCCTGGCCGAGCAAGGTCTTCTGGCGCTCGAAGGCGGCGGCTGCCTGCGTCAACTGCGCCTGCGCGGCATCGAGATCGGCCTGCGCCGAGCGCAGGTCGGATTCCTGCTCCTGCGGATCGATGCGGGCCAGCACCGCGTCCTTGTCGACATGCTGGCCGACGTCGACGAGCCGCTCGGCGATCCGGCCGCCGACCCGGAAAGACAGGTTGTTCAGCGTGCGCGCGGCGATCACGCCGGTCAGCGAGGTGCGTGGCGCGTAGTCGGCGATCCTGACCGTTTCGGCGCGCACCATGATCGGCAATTTCTTTGCCGCTGCCTCCTGCTTCTGGCACCCAGCGAGCGACAGCGCCGCCAGGGCGCAGGCGAGCATCGTGGAACCAGGAAAAGAAAACAGTTTTAAGGCGTTGACCGGAAGCGGCCGGACGGAAGGCGTCGCGTTCCTGCTCATGGTTCCCTCAACCGCGCGGGCCGCTCCGGTACGGCAGGCGCCGCGGACGATCGCGAGGATAGTCGATCTCCGAAAAAAGAAAACCTCTGTCCTGCCGCAGGGGCGGACTGGTTATGTTCAAGCGACCGTGCCGAGCAGGCCCAATTGCCCGGCGATGGTGCCGACTTGAGGAAAACGCTAAATAAGGCGAGAACGGGTGCCAACGGCATCAAACGAGAACGGGCCTAGTCTCGACGAGGGATGGCCCGATGAGGGATGAGATGAAAAATTCAGCCATTTCCGAACGCAAGAACCAGTCGATCTCGCGCGGCGTCGGCATGACCACGCAGATCTATGCCGATCGCGCCGAGAACTCGGAAATCTGGGATGTCGAGGGACGCCGCTACATCGACTTCGCGTCCGGCATCGCCGTCGTCAACACCGGCCACCGCCACCCCAAGGTGATCGAGGCGGTCAAGGCGCAGCTCGACCGCTTCACTCACACCTGCCACCAGGTCGTGCCCTATGAGAGCTATGTCAGGCTGGCCGAACGACTGAACGGCCTGCTGCCCGGCAAGTTCGACAAGAAGACGATCTTCGTCACCACTGGCGCCGAGGCGGTCGAGAATGCGGTCAAGATCGCCCGCAACGCCACTGGCCGCCCGGCCGTCATCGCCTTTTCCGGCGGCTTCCACGGCCGCACCTTCATGGGCATGGCGCTGACCGGCAAGGTGGTGCCCTACAAGGTCGGCTTCGGCGCCATGCCGGCCGATGTCTTCCACGCGCCGTTCCCGGTGGCGCTGCATGGCGTCACGGTCGCCGATTCGCTCGCCGCCCTCGACAGGCTGTTCAAGGCCGATGTCGATCCCGCCCGCGTTGCCGCCATCATCGTCGAGCCGGTGCAGGGCGAGGGCGGTTTCTACGAGGCGCCCCGTGATTTCATGACCGCGCTGCGCAAGGTCTGCGACCAGCACGGCATTTTGCTGATCGCCGACGAGGTGCAGACCGGTTTTGCCCGTACCGGCAAGATGTTCGCCATGGACCATCATGAGGTGGCGCCCGATATCACCACGATGGCCAAGAGCCTGGCCGGCGGTTTCCCGCTGTCGGCGGTCACCGGACGCGCCGAAATCATGGATGCGCCCGGCCCCGGCGGACTCGGCGGCACCTATGGCGGCAGCCCGATCGGCGTCGCCGCCGCCAACGCCGTGCTCGACGTCATCGAGGAGGAAAAGCTTTGCGACCGCGCCAATGCGCTGGGCAGCAGGCTGAAGCAGCGGCTGCAGTCGATCCGCGAGGACGTGCCGGAGATCGTCGACATCAGGGGGCCCGGCTTCATGAACGCGGTCGAGTTCAACGATGTGAAAAAGGGCCTGCCTTCGGCCGAAATGGCCAATGCGGTGCGCCTCAAGGCGCTCGACAAGGGCCTGATCCTGCTCACCTGCGGCGTCTACGGCAACGTCATCCGCTTCCTGTCGCCGATCACCATCCAGGATAGCGTCATGAACGAGGCGCTCGACATTCTGGAAAGCTCGATCCGCGAGGCGCGCGCCGCGTAGCGCCAACCCTGCCTCCCCCTTGTGGGGAGGTCGGACCGAAGGTCCGGGTGGGGCTGATGCCCCCCGTCGCTTCGCAGCGACCCTTCCACGGGGAGAGGTTGGAGCGTCTAGCCTGCAGCCCTGGCGGGCTCCTCCTGGAAGGCGGCAAGCGCCGCCTTCAGCGCATCGGGCCCGCCGGCAACGGCCTGCGGCGTCGGCGAGAAGCCGGCGCCGAGCATCTTGCGGCCAAGCATATGGTCGCCGGGGCGGTTGACGGATTCGATGCCGAGCAGCCGGCTGCCCGCATAGTGGTAGATCGAGAACTTGTTCTCGGCCAGGTCGCCCAGCACCACATGGCTGTCGCCGCCCGAGGTCAGCCCGACCATCTGCAGCTTCATGTCGCCGATATCCGACCAGAACCAGGGTACTGCCGAATAGGCGTCCGCGTGGTTAAGGATGGTGCGCGCGGCAAGCCGCGCCTGGTCGGTGGCGTTCTGCACCGATTCCAGCCGCACATCGGCGCCGGTGAACCAGTGCCGGTAGGAGGCGGCGTCGCCGATGGCGAGGATATCCGGTACCGAGCTGCGCATCTGCTGGTCGACGCGGATGCCGTTGGCGATCGCGATGCCGGCGGACTCGGCCAGTTCGACATTCGGCACCACGCCGATGCCGATGATGACCATCTGCGCCGGCAGCCTTTCGCCGCCGGATGTGATCGCGGCCGAGACACGGCCGCCTTCGCCTTCCAGGCCGGCAACGGTGGTGCCGGTAAGAATCCGCACGCCGATCGCTTCCAGGCGCTGCCTGACATGACTGGCGATGACCGGCGCCACCGCCCGCCCGAGCAGCCGGTCGACGGCTTCGACGACGGTGACATTGCGCCCTGCCGCCCTGAGCGTGGCGGCGATCTCGAGGCCGATGAAGCCGCCGCCGAGGATGACGACATCCTCGCTTTGGGCGCTGAACTCGCGGATCAGCCGCGCATCGGCCAGCGATCGCAGCGACACCACGCCGGAAAGCTCCGAGCCTTGCAGCTTGAGCAGGCGCGGCCGGGCGCCGGTCGCCAGGACAAGGTGATCGAAGGCGAGCGATCCGCCGCCCGATAGGTCCAGCCTCCGGGCGCCGGCATCGATGGCCTCGATGCGGACGCCCGGCCGGTAGTCGATGGCGCTGCCCGAATAGAAGGCTTCGCCGCGCAGGGGCTGCGGCTTTGCGTTCGGGTCCTTGATGAAGGTCTTCGACAGCGGCGGCTTGTGGTAGGGCAGTTCGCTCTCGTCGCCGATCAGGATGACCGGGCCGTCGTAACCTTCCTCGCGCAGGCTCGCCGCCGCTTGCACGCCAGCGTGACCCGCACCAACAATGACCACCCCGTTCTTCATCGCAGCCCTTTTTGCGTTCAAATCTAGGATCTTCCGCCAGGTGGCGATTGTCTGCCGCCGCCGCAATCGCCCCGGTCCGGGTCGCACCCGGAATGGTCACCTGTCAATCGCCGCATTCCACGATTACGTCGCGTCGGCAAAGGCTTAAAGTTGATAGTTACAGTTTAGAATTATTCTAAACAGTTGTTTCAATTGAATTTTCTTGGATAGGCCTGTTGACTTCCAACCCCTTCGCCGCTTTATGGGGGCTCGCGCGACGAGCGCATCCCTTTGATGTCTGGGCCTTGAACCCTTTCGATTGGAGGCATTTCGGTGTCTTTCTTCCACGAGCCGCGCAACGGCGCGGTCCATGTTGTGCCCGGCGGCATGCCCATGCCTCGGCGCGGGCTGGCACGCGCGCCCTTTAGCGAATTCCCAAGGAACTGGAGAACGATGATGACAGCACGTAATGGCGGCAGGCTCGCTGCTATCTGCGCGACTGCCGCGCTGACCGCTGCGGTGTTCGTGCTGCCGGCCAAGGCCGCAACCGACGCCAAGGCGGTCATCAAGACCTATGCCGACATCGCGCTCGCCAAATACGAGGATTCGCTGACCACCGCGCAGGCGCTCGACAAGGCCGTCGACGCGCTGCTCGCCAAGCCGTCGGCGGAGACGCTGAACGCCGCCCGCGAAGCCTGGAAGGCATCGCGCGTTCCCTACCAGCAGACCGAGGTCTACCGCTTCGGCAACAAGATCGTCGACGACTGGGAAGGCAAGGTGAATTCCTGGCCGCTGGACGAAGGCCTGATCGACGATGTCGCCAAGAGCTACGGCAGCGAGTCCGACACCAATTCGCTCTATACCGCCAACGTGATCGCCAACAAGGAGATCGAGATCGACGGCAAGAAGGTCGACGCCTCGAAGCTGACGCCGGAATTCCTGTCCGGCACGCTGCAGGAGGCGGGCGGCGTCGAGGCCAATGTCGCGACCGGCTATCACGCCATCGAGTTCTTGCTCTGGGGCCAGGATCTGCACGGCACCGGTCCCGGCGCCGGCGAGCGACCCTACACGGACTATGACCTCGCCAACTGCACCGGCGGCAATTGCAACCGCCGCGCTGAATATCTGAAGTCGGCGAGCGACCTTTTGGTCTCCGACCTGCAGGAGATGGTCGACAACTGGAAGGAAGGCGGCGCTGCCCGCAAGAACCTGGTCGATGGCGACGCCAATGCCGGCATCTCGACCATCTTCACCGGCATGGGCTCGCTGTCCTATGGCGAACTCGCCGGCGAGCGCATGAAGCTCGGCCTGCTGCTGCATGATCCGGAAGAGGAGCACGACTGCTTCTCTGACAACACCTACAACTCGCACCTCTATGACGCCGTCGGCATCCGCGCCGCCTACCATGCCAGCTACACGCGGCTCGACGGCACGGTGGTTTCCGGACCTTCCGTGTCCGACATGGTCAAGGCCGCCGACCCGGCGATCGGCAAGGAACTGTCGGACAAGCTCGACGTCTCCGTCGCCAGGATGGAGGCGATAAAGGCGCGCGCGCGCGCCGGCGAGGCCTATGACCAGCAGATCGCCGAGGGCAACGCCGAAGGCAACGCCACCGTGCAGGCGGCGATCGATGCGCTGATCGACCAGACCAAGTCGATCGAGCGCGCCGTCGGCTCCCTGAAGCTCAACGACATCGCCTTCGAAGGTTCCGACAGCCTCGACGCGCCGGACAAGGTGTTCAAGTAAGGCGCGAGCATGATCCCCAAAAGGGGTAGTCGGTTTTTGGACAAGATCATGCTCGAATGAGAAACAAGCCAAACGGCGCCGGAGCGGCGCCGTCAGCCAGGGCAAGTGAATGCTGATCTGCCATTGCAACATCATCACTGAGAAGGAGATCGAGCAGACGATCGTCGGCCTGCTGGATGAGGATCCCTGGCAGCTGATCGTGCCGGCGAAAGTCTACCATGCCATGCGCAAGCGCGGTCGCTGTTGCGGCTGCTTCCCAAATGTGGTGGAAACGATCATTCGGGTCACCGAGCACTACCACGCCCGTTCGGAGGCGAGCGGCGCCGACATCGTTTCACACCTGGACCGCGTCAGAGGCTTGCGCGGCCAATACGGGAGCAGAACCCATGAAAGGCGAACCGCAGGTCATCGAGCGGCTTAACGAAGCCCTGTTTCTGGAGCTGGGCGCCGTCAATCAGTACTGGGTCCATTACCGGCTGCTCGAGGACTGGGGCTACACCAAGCTGGCGAAGAAGGAACGGGCGGAATCGATCGAGGAAATGCAGCATGCCGACCGGCTGGTGGCCCGCATCATCTTCCTCGAGGGGCATCCGAACCTTCAGTCAGTTGCGCCGCTGCGCATCGGCCAGAACGTGAAGGAAGTGCTCGAATCCGATCTTGCCGGCGAGTATGACGCGCGCACCGCCTACAAGCGTTCGCGCGAGATCTGCCAGGAGGCCGGCGACTACGTGTCGATGAAACTGTTCGAGGAACTGCTTGCCGACGAGGAAGGTCACATCGACTTCCTCGAGACGCAGCTCGACCTGCTCGCCTCGATCGGCGAGGAGAAATACGGCCAGCTCAATGCCGACTCGGCCAACGAGGCGGAGTAAGGACATGCGGGAATGCGGCGCCGCCTAGATTTCCAGCGCCGCTCGCTGCGGGCCGAAGGCTCGCCTTCCTCGCTTTCCAGGAAAAGCTCGCTGGCCTGGCTGGTTCGCGGGCTTTCTTTCATTCCCGCCGTGGTGGCCACCGCTTCGGCGCTGGCTGGAGACCCGCTGCCCGCGGGCCTTGCCACCGCGCGCAGCGATCTGGCGCCGAAGGACCTGGCGCGTGTCATCGCCGTCACCAGGCCAACCGCGGATTTCTCCAAACCCGAGCCGTTCGAGCTGATGCAGGGTGGCGCCGGCACGTCGCGCAAGGACGTCAGCCGCGACGCCTTCTCGCAGCCCTCCGCCAACATCACCTTCGAGGAAGAAGGCACCTTCAGGCTCGGCAACGCGCTTTTCCGCAAGAACTGGGTGTCCTCACCCTCCTCGACCCAGGCATCGGACGGCCTTGGGCCGCTGTTCAACGAGCGCGCCTGCCAGAACTGCCATCTGAAGGACGGCCGCGGGCGGCCGCCGGAAGGCGGCGCCGGCACCACCTCGATGTTCCTGCGCCTGGCGCGCGATGCAAGCAGCGAGGAAGAGAGAGCCGAGCTTGCCGCCCGCAAGTTGCTGAACTTCCCCGATCCGGTCTACGGCTCGCAATTGCAGGGGCTGGCGGTTCCCGGCCTCAAGGGCGAAGGCCGCATGCGCGTCGACTACCAGGATGAGAAGGTGACGCTCGCCGGCGGCTCCGTGGTCTCGCTGCGCAAGCCGGGCTATTCCGTCGACGGCCTCGGCTACGGTCCGCTCGATCCGCGTACCACGCTGTCGCCGCGCCTGACGCCGCCGATGATCGGCCTCGGCCTGATCGAGCAGATCGCGCCCGCCGACATCCTCGCCCACGCCGATCCGGATGACCGCGATGGCGACGGCATTTCCGGCCGTCCCAACATCGTGGGCGATGGCGCCAGCGGCGGGCTCACGCTCGGCCGCTTCGGCTGGAAGGCCGAGACGCCGTCCATTCGCGAGCAGGCGGCGGACGCTTTCGCCGGCGACATCGGCATCTCGACGCCGGAGGCGCCGAAGCATTGGGGCGACTGCACCGCGGCCGAAAAGGCCTGCTTGGCCATGCCGAACGGCATGCAGCAGCGGCTCGGCCCGGTCGAGGCGCCGCCGCCGGTGATGGACCTCGTCACCTTCTATTCGCAGAACCTCGCCGTGCCGGCCCGGCGCGACATCGACGACCGCCAGGTGCTCGCCGGCAAGAAGCAGTTCTACGAGATGGGCTGCATTTCCTGCCACACGCCGAAATTCGTCACGTTGCGCGGCACGCCCAACAAGGCGCAGGCCTTCCAGCTGATCTGGCCCTATTCCGACTTCCTGCTGCACGACATGGGGCCGGGTCTCGTCGATGAACAGGCTGTCGGCGACGCGACCGGCAGCGAATGGCGCACGCCGCCGCTGTGGGGCATCGGCCTGACCGGAACGGTCAACGGCAATATGTTCTTCTTGCATGACGGGCGCGCCCGCACCATCGCCGAGGCGATCCTGTGGCATGGCGGCGAGGGTCAGAAGGCGCGCGACCGCTTTGCCGCCGCCGATGCGGCGACCCGCGATGCGCTGGTCAAATTCCTGGAGTCCCTGTGATGTCGAAGCGTCTTGCGTTTGCTCTCCTTCTTCCCTTGGCGATGGTCGGCGCATCCCCGGCATCGGCTGAGGTGAGGGCCTCCGCTGTCATCCAGCGGGCGATCGATGGTTTTATCCGTCCTGCCTATGCCAACCTGCGCGACCATGCCGGCAGCTTGACCAAGGCCGTGCGGGCGCTCTGCGATGCGCCGTCGCAAAGCAGCCTCGAGGCGGCGCGCGCCGAGTTTTCGGCCACGCTCGAGGCCTGGTCATCGGCTGAAATCATCGCTTTCGGGCCGATCAAGGAGAACAATCGGCTGGAGCGCATGCTCTACTGGCCGGACCGCAAGGGCATCGGCCTGAAGCAGGTGCAGGCGGCATTGGCCGGCAAGGACCCGACCGCCACCGATACGGCGCAACTGGCGGGCAAGAGCGTCGCCATGCAAGGGCTCGGCGCGCTCGAGTTCGTGCTTTACGGCGACGGCGGCGACGCCCTCGCCGGCAAGGACGATCCCTATCGGTGCGGCTATGGCGCGGCCGTCGCCGGCAATATCGAAACCATGGCCGCCGAGGTTGACGAGGCCTGGAGGAAGCCCGACGGATTTGCCGCGCTTTGGGCCAATCCGGGACCGCAGAACCCGCTCTACCGCGACGGCACCGAAGCTGTGACCGAACTTGTCGGTGTCTTCATCAACGAGCTGGAGATGGTCCGCGACGTGCGCCTCAAAGGGTTCCTGGGCGGCAAGCCGGAAGGCGACAAGCCAAGGCAGGCGATCTATTGGCGCTCGCAAAATACGACGAATTCCCTGGCCGGCAATTTGTCCGGTATCGATGCGCTGTTCGTGGCTTCGAAGCTTGGCGATGCGCTTCCGGCCGATGCGCAATGGATGGCCGAGTCCATCCACATCCAGCTCGCCAACGGCGTCGCGACCGCCAAATCCGTCACCGGTCCGATCGACAAGGCGCTCGCCGATCCGGTGCTGCGCGGCAAGCTCGATCATTTCGCGCTTATCACCTCCAGCCTGACCACCCTGATCGGCACCAGGCTGACCTCTGAGTTCGGCCTCACCGCCGGGTTTTCGTCCCTGGACGGAGATTGAGCCATGACTGCGGTACGCACGCCGCTGCTCGACCGTCGCGATTTCCTGAGGGCCGCCGGCGCCGGCTTCATGGCGGCGATGACGCCGCGTGCCTGGGCGAAGACGCTTGATGCCGACGCGGTCTTCGCCACCGCCTTCGTCAAGCGCGACGGCAGCTATGGCGCCGCCGTGCTGTCCGAGGCAGGCGATGTGCTGCATGCGATCGACCTGCCCGACCGTGGCCACGACGTCACCTTCGACCCGGTCTCGAAGCGCTCTGTGGTCTTTGCCCGGCAGCCCGGCACCTTTGCCGTGGTGTTCGACCACACCGGCCGCGACAAGCCGCTGACCATCGCCAGCGTCGCCGGACGGCATTTCTTCGGCCACGGCGTCTTCTCGCCCGACGGCGCTCTGCTCTATGCCACCGAGAATGATTTCGACAATGCCGCCGGCGTCGTCGGCGTCTATGACGCGCGCTCGGGCTTCAAGCGCATCGGCGAATTCCCGACCTACGGCATGGGGCCGCATGAGTTGCTTCTGCTCGGCGATGGCCGGACGATCGCGGTCGCCAATGGCGGCATCGAGACGCATCCGGACTACGGCCGCGCCGAGCTCAACATCGCCACCATGAAACCGTCCTATGTGCTGGTCGACCGCATCACCGGCGATCTGATCGAAAAGCACGAATTGCCGTCGGCGCTCCACCAGCTGTCGATCCGCCACATGGATTGCGACCAGGCCGGCACGGTCTGGTTCGGCTGCCAGTATCGCGGCCCGGCGGCCGACCGGCCGCTGCTGATCGGCCGCGCGGCGCGCGGCAAGGACCTGCAGTTGCTCGACATGCCGCAGGACGTGCTCGCGGGCTTCCGCAACTATATCGGCTCGGTCGCCGCCAATCCGGCTGCCGGCACGGTCGCCGTCACCTCGCCTGAGGGCAACTCGCTCGCCGTCATCGACGCCGCCAGCGGCGACGTCGTCGCCACCAGGGCGTTGGTCGAGGTCTGCGGCCTGGCGCCCGACGGCACCGGTTTCATCGCCAGCACAGGCGCCGGCGAGATCGTCGAGGACAATGGCGCCAGGCGCTCCGAGCCCGACTATGTCTGGGACAATCACATGCTGCGCATCGCAGAGCCGGCGTAGCCACCGCGAATCGTTGAAGGGACGTTCTCGACCCTGGCCATGCCAAGCCGCATAACAAATATCCACCTTGCCCCTTGCGGGGACGGGCCGTGGCGGGCACAGGGAATTGTTTTTCGACCCAGGGCGTTAACCGGCGAACCATGAAGCTGCTTGCCATCGACTGTGCCGCCACTCTCTGCGCCGCCAGCGTCTATGACGCCGCGGCCGGGCGCGAGCTTGGCCGCCAGGTGCTCGACCTCGGCAAGGGCCATGCCGAGCATCTCATGGCGGTCATCGACGCGGCGCTGAAAGCGGCCGGCACGGGCTACGCAGGCCTCGACGCCATAGCCGTCTCCGTCGGGCCCGGCTCCTTCACCGGCCTGCGCGTCGGCGTCTCCACCGCGCGCGGCCTGGCGCTGGCGCTGAAGATCCCGGCAATCGGCGTGACCACTCTCGAGGCCCTGGCGGCGGAGGCGGCCGAGTTCTTTCCCGGTCGTGCCGTGCTCGCCGCCCTCGACGCCGGGCGCGAGGAGATCCATGTTGCCGCCTATGACAAAGCGTTAGTTTTGACTTACGGTCCGGCGGTGGCCACGCTCGCGCAAGCCACCGCCATTGCCGTGGAGACGTCCACCGTGCTGGCCGGCACCGCCGCGGAGAAGATCGCCGCCTCGGCCGGCCGCGCCTTCGACATCGGGCCGACCGGCGCCACCGCCGACATCGCCGCCTATGCCCGGCTGGCCGCTGAAAAGGGCGTGGGCGACAAGCCCAAGCCGCTCTATCTGCGCGGCGCCGATGCCAGGCCGCAGGCCGGCTTCATTCTTCCAAGACAGGACCATGATCCCAAAAAGCGGGCCCCGGTTTTTGGGCAAGATCATGGTCCGGAAGGAAAAAAGAGCTGATGCGCATTCCCTTCTTTCAGCCGCGCCGCAGGGACTATGCGCTTCAGCCGCTGACGGTTGCCGACAGCGAGGCTGTCTCGGTGCTGCATCAGGAGGACTTTGTGCGGCCGTGGAGCGACGGCGAGTTCGCGGCTTTGCTCGAACAGGACACCGTATTCGGCTATGCCGCGCGCGAAACCGGACAGGGCGGCAAGCCACCGGTCGGCTTCGTGCTGGCGCGGCTGGCGGCAGGCGAGGGCGAGATTCTCACCGTAGCCGTCGCCCGCTCCCACCGCCGCCAGGGGCTTGGCTGGCAATTGATGGACGCGGTGCTGCGCGAATTGCACGCGCAGCGCGCCGAGGCGCTGTTCCTCGAGGTCGATGAGACCAATGTCGCGGCCATCGCGCTCTACCGGCGGCTCGGCTTCCGTGAGGTCGGCAAGCGCGCCAACTACTACAGATCGCCCGAGCGCGGCCCGACCGGCGCGCTTGTCATGCGCCGCGATCTTCGCTAGCGACACGCCGGGACAGGGCCTGCGCGCTGATGATCAAGAAATTACGGATTTTCCTGGCGCTTGCTCTGGTCGTCGCCGGCTCGCTGGTCTTGGTGCCGCTGCAGATCCTGTCGATGAAGACCGGGCTGTGGCCGGAAACCTTCATCCTCAAGATCTGGCACCGGATGATCGCCAGGGCGCTCGGCCTGCGCATCCACGTCAAGGGCGCGCTGTCGGCCAGGCGCCCCTTGCTGGTCGCGTCCAACCACATCTCCTGGACCGACATCATGGTGCTCGGCTCCAGGGTCGACGTGAAGTTCATCGCCCGCGCCGACATGGCGAACTGGCCGATGATCGGCATGCTGTCGAAGCTGCAGCGCACCGTCTTCATCGAGCGCGAGCGCAAGCGCAGCTCGGGCGACCAGGCCAGCGAGATCGCCGGGCGCATGGCCAATGGCGACGCCATGGTACTGTTCGCCGAAGGCTCGACCGGCGACGGCAACCTGCTTTTGCCCTTCAAGAGCACGCTGTTCGGCGCCGCCTCGATGGCGATTTCGGAAGGGGCGACCGAGCAGGTGTTCATCCAGCCGGTGGCGATCGTCTACACCAGGCTGCATGGCGTGCCGCTCGGCCGCCGTCACCGGCCGATCGCCGCCTGGATCGGTGACGAGGACCTGATGCCGCATCTCCAGGTGCTGCTCGCCGAAGGCGCGCTCGATGTCGAGCTGCATTTCGGCGAGCCGATTGCCTTCTCCAAGGGCTCGAACCGCAAGGAGACGGCAAGGCTGATGGAAAGCCGGGTGCGCGAGATGGTGCAGGCGGCGCTGGCCGAGCCGCGCCCGAGCCGCTGACGCGCCCGAGCCGCTGACGCGCCCCTTCGCGCATCCGGGACCCGGCGCCAAGGTTGAGAATCGTCTGTTTTTTGTCGCTGAAAGGCGTTAGAAGCCGCCCGATGGACCTGAACACGACAGAACGGAACGACATCGGCATCGCTGCCGACGGCCTGGCTGCCCCTCCGGCGGCGAAGAAAGTCTTCGTCAAGACCTATGGCTGCCAGATGAACGTCTACGACTCGCAGCGCATGACCGATGCGCTGGCGGCAGACGGCTATGTCGCGACCGATATGGTCGATGATGCTGACCTGGTGTTGCTCAACACCTGCCATATCCGCGAAAAGGCGGCGGAAAAAGTCTATTCCGAGCTTGGCCGCATCCGCGACCTGAAGGCCGAACGGGCCGGCACCGGCCGCGAGCTGCTGATCGGCGTCGCCGGCTGCGTGGCGCAGGCCGAAGGCGCCGAGATCATCCGCCGCGCGCCGGCCGTCGACCTGGTCATCGGCCCGCAGACCTATCACCGGCTTCCCGACGTGCTGGCAAGGGTGCGCGGCGGCGAGAAGATCGTCGAGACCGACTACGCCGTCGAGGACAAGTTCGAGCATCTGCCGCAGCCGAAGCGCGCCGAGGTCGCCAGGCGTGGCGTCACCGCCTTTCTCACCGTCCAGGAAGGCTGCGACAAGTTCTGCACCTTCTGCGTCGTGCCCTATACGCGCGGCTCCGAAGTCTCGCGGCCGGTGGCGAAAATCGTTGCCGAGGCCGAACGGCTGGCCGAGGCCGGCGTGCGCGAGGTGACGCTGCTCGGCCAGAACGTCAATGCCTGGCACGGCGAGGGCGAAAACGGCGAGGAATGGGGGCTGGGCCGCCTGCTGTTCAGGCTGGCCGAGATCCCTGGCCTGGCGCGGCTGCGCTACACCACCAGCCACCCGCGCGACATGGATGACGAGTTGATCGCCGCCCATCGCGACCTGCCGGCGCTGATGCCCTATCTGCATCTGCCGGTGCAGTCGGGTTCGGACAGGATCCTCAAGGCGATGAACCGCAGGCATACGGCGCGCGACTATCTGGCGCTGATCGATCGCATTCGCGCCGCGCGCGGCGATATCGCCATGTCCGGCGATTTCATCGTCGGCTTCCCCGGCGAGACGGAAGCCGATTTCGAGGCGACCATGCAGCTGGTGCGCGAGGTCGACTACGCCTCGGCCTTCTCGTTCAAATATTCGCCGCGTCCGGGCACGCCTGGCGCCGAAATGCCCGATCACGTGCCGGAAGCCGTCAAGGACGATCGCCTGCAGCGCCTGCAGGCCCTGCTCCTGAAGCAACAGCAGGATTTCGGCGCCAGCCTCGTCGGCAGGACCATCGGCACGCTGATCGAGAAGCCGGGCCGCCAGGCTGGCCAGAAGGTCGGCCGTTCGCCCTGGCTGCAGCCCGTTATTGTTGATGAAAAGGCCGGCGAAATCGGTGACATTATCGAGGTACGAATCACAAGGACGGGCTACAATAGCCTGTTCGCCGAGTTGGCCTGATGCATGTCGCTAGATTGTGCCCGCGGTTTTGGGACAACGAAATGCATAGCCACAAGCCTCGGCAGATGAGGAGAGACGGTTGAGCGCTGCTGAACTGAAGAACCTGCCCCCGAACCAGGCATCCGGGGCTTCCGACATGGCGCACATCGTTCTGACCTTCGACAACAACAAGCTTGCCAGCGCCCTGTATGGCCAGTTCGACGAGAACCTGGCGCGGCTCGAGCAGAAGCTCGGCGTCGACATCCGCTCGCGCGGCAACCAGCTGACGATCAAGGGCTCGGCCTCGGCCGCCGAGCAGGCGCGCCGCGCGCTGGACAACCTCTACGGCATCCTCCAGAAGGGCGTCGACATCGGCCAGTCCGACGTCGACGGCGCCGTGCGCATGGCGATCGCCGCCGACGACCAGCTGACGCTGCCGACGCTGGAGCGCAAGGGCAAGATGTCCGCCGCCCAGATAGCGACGCGCAAGAAGACCATCTACGCCCGCTCGCTCAACCAGGACGCCTATATGCGGGCGCTGGAGCGCTCCGAGCTCGTTTTCGGCATCGGCCCGGCCGGCACCGGCAAGACATATCTGGCGGTGGCGCATGCCGCGATGCTGCTCGAACGCGGCATGGTCGAGCGCATCGTGCTGTCGCGGCCGGCGGTCGAGGCCGGCGAGCGGCTGGGCTTCCTGCCCGGCGACATGAAGGAGAAGGTCGATCCGTATCTGCGGCCGCTCTACGACGCGCTTTACGATATGATGCCGGCCGACAAGGTCGAGCGGGCGATCGCCGCCGAAGTGATCGAGATCGCGCCGCTGGCCTTCATGCGCGGCCGCACGCTGGCACACGCCGCCGTCATCCTCGACGAGGCGCAGAACACGACGCCGATGCAGATGAAGATGTTCCTCACCCGTCTCGGCGAGAATTCGCGCATGATCGTCACCGGCGACCCGACCCAGATCGACCTGCCGCCGAACACCAAGTCTGGCCTTGTCGAGGCGCTGCGCATCCTCGACGGCGTCACCGGCATGGTGACGGTGCGCTTCAACGAGGGCGACGTCGTCAGGCATCCGCTGGTCGCCGAGATCGTCAAGGCCTATGACCGCGACGGCAAGCTGGCCAGGGGCCTGGGCGCGGAAAGCTGACGAAAAAGCCGCATGGCTGAAGACAGGAAACTTGGCGGCGGCCTGCCCGTCGACATCGATATTTCGATTGAGGCTGGCGATTGGCCCGACGAGGCGGGGCTGACGCGCCTGGTCGATCGCGCCGTGGCTGCCGCCTTTGCCGAAACCGGCGTCGACGGCGCTTCCGAGCTCAGCATCGTCTTTTCCGACGACGCCCACATCCGCACGCTGAACGCCGGCTGGCGCGGCAAGGACAAGCCGACCAACGTCTTGTCTTTCCCGGCTTTTCCGTTCCCGAAGGGCGGTCCGCTGCCGCCGATGCTGGGCGATATCGTGCTCGCCGCCGAGACGGTCGCGCGGGAAGCGGCACTGGAAGACAAGCCGCTGGCGAACCATATCACCCATCTCGTCATCCATGGCCTGCTGCATCTTCTGGGCCACGATCACGAGACCGACGCCGAGGCCGAGGAGATGGAAGCGATCGAGCGCGCGGCGCTCGCAAGGCTTGCCATTCCCGATCCCTACGCGTAACTAAAAAGACCAATTGACCGGACGACGATGAACGACAAACCAGAGACTGCCGCCCGCCCCGACGCCGGCAGTGCGGCCAAGCCTTCCGAAAAGACGGAAGAGGGCTCGAGTCCGAGTACCACGACCGGCAGCATCGCCAGCGAGCCATCGCCTGCCGGTCCTTCCCTGTTCGATCGCGTGCTCGGCCTGTTCAGGCAGCGCAACGGCACCAGCCTGCGCGAGGAGATCGCCGGCGCGCTTGCCGAAACGGCGAGCGATGCCGGCGCCTTCTCCCCCGGCGAGCGCGCCATGCTCAACAACATCCTGCGGCTGCGTGAAGTCCGCGTCGAGGACGTCATGGTGCCGCGCGCCGACATCGAGGCGGTGGAGATCACGACGACGCTCGGCGATCTGCTCGGTCTGTTCGA
Source organism: Mesorhizobium sp. M4B.F.Ca.ET.143.01.1.1 (assembly GCF_004792275.1). Lineage (NCBI taxonomy): Bacteria > Pseudomonadati > Pseudomonadota > Alphaproteobacteria > Hyphomicrobiales > Phyllobacteriaceae > Mesorhizobium > Mesorhizobium sp. M4B.F.Ca.ET.143.01.1.1. Next base: position 379,005 of record NZ_SRSR01000007.1, on the reverse strand, counting down.
GCAGTCCGGTCATTCCCGCATGCCGGTCTACTCCGAGACGCTCGACGACCCGCGCGGCATGGTCCACATCCGCGACGTGCTCGCGCACATCACCAAGGTTGCCCGCGTCAAGAAGGGTCGCACCAGCCGCAAGACGCCGGCCGCGGCACTTCTCGACCTTGCCCAGGTCGATCTCGCCCGCACCATCGGCGACCTCAACCTGATCCGCCCGGTGCTGTTCGTGCCGCCCTCCATGCTTGCCTCCGATCTGATGGGCCGCATGCAGACGACGCGCACCCAGATGGCTTTGGTCATCGACGAATATGGCGGCACCGACGGCCTCGCCTCGCTGGAAGACATCGTCGAGATGGTGGTCGGCGACATCGAGGACGAGCATGACGACGATGAGCCGATGATCACCCAGTCCGGCGAGGGCAACTTCATCGTCGACGGCAAGGCCGAGATCGACGAGGTCGCCAAGATGATCGGCGAGGATTTCACCGCCGGTGAGCATGGCGAATATGTCGACACCATCGGCGGCATGATCTTCAACACGCTCGGCCGCGTGCCGGCCCGCGGCGAGGTGGTGCAGGCCATACCCGGCTTCGAGTTCCATGTCCTCGACGCCGATCCGCGCCGCGTCAAGCGCGTGCGCATCGTGCAGGTCCAGAAGGGCGAGCGCCGCCGCCGCGCCGCCCGCACCGAGCAGGCCTGAAGCCCGCCTGATGACGGTCGAGGATCCGTTCAAGCATGCCGTCCTTGGGTCCGGCATATTCTATAAGGACCCGCGTGCGGCTTTGACCTGGCTTGAAGCGGCCTTCGGTTTCGAGCCGAGCATGGTCGTCAGCGATGCCGAGGGCCGCCTCGTCCATTCCGAAATGCGCTTCGGCGACGGTTACATCGTCGTCGATTCAGAGTGGGCCGACCATGTCGCCAGCCCCGCTTCCGTCGGTGGCCGCAACACCCAGTCTGTCTATATCCGGCTGAAGGACGGGCTCGACGCCCATTGCGAGCAGGCGCGGCTGGCCGGGGCCGAGATCATCCAGGAACCGACCGAGCAGTTCTATGGCGAACGGCAATACCGCGCCCGCGACCCCGAAGGCCATGTCTGGACCTTCACGCAGACCTTGCGCGCGGTCCCGCGCGAGGAAGCCGAGCGGCTGAGCGGCCTCAGCATCGAGGGCTGGCACCGATAACATCAGATTGCGCTTATCGATGTTTGGAGCGCGGACCGCGGCCTGATAAATCTTTTGCCGTGATTCGCGCGACTCGGAAGCCTCAATGCAGCGCCTGGCCGGCCGGATAATTCTGCTCTGGGGGTGGCGACGGGCGCTGGTGGCGTTTCTCGCCGGAGCGCTGGCGGTCCTCGCCCAGGCGCCCTATGATTTCTTCGCCGTCTGCTTCATCTCGTTCCCGCTGCTGGTCTGGCTGCTCGACGGCGCCACCGGCGAGGCTTCCGACGGCTGGCTGAGGCGGCTGAAGCCGGCCTTCGCCATCGGCTGGTGGTTCGGCTTCGGCTATTTTCTCGCCGGCCTGTGGTGGATCGGCCAGGCGCTGCTTGTCGAGGCCGACAGCTTCGCCTGGGCCTTGCCCTTCGCGGTGGTCGGCATCCCCTTCGGGCTCGCCTTCTTCTACGGTTTCGTCACGGTCGTGGCGCGGCTGTTGTGGAGCAACGGCATCGGCCGCATCGCGGCACTCGCCTTCGGCTTCGGCCTGGCGGAATGGCTGCGCGATTTCCTGTTCACCGGCTTCCCCTGGAACGCCGTCGGCTATGCGGCGATGCCGGTTCCCCTGCTGATGCAGAGCGTCTCCGTGACCGGCATGATCGGCATGAACGCGCTCGCCGTCTTCGTCTTTTCGCTGCCCGCGCTGATCGCGGCGCGACGCCAGCTTCGGCTGGGCTTCGCGCTGCTCGGCATCCTCGTCGCCGCCCATGTCGGCTTCGGCTATGTCAGGCTCGCCGCTCCACTCGAGCCGGCGGCCCGTTCGGTCGATGTCCGCATCGTCCAGCCGGACGTCGACCTCAGCGAAAAATGGGACGCTTCGGTTCGCGACCGCATCTTCGCCACCTTGCTTGGCCTGTCGGGCAAGGCGCCGGAACCCGGCCATGCCAGGCCGCAGCTGATCCTGTGGCCGGAGACCTCGGTGCCGTTCCTGTTCACCGAGCGCCCGGACGCGCTGACGGCGCTGGGCGACATGCTCGGCGAAGGCCAGATGCTGATCGCCGGCGTCGTCCGCGAGGAGGGCGGCTCGGCGGCAGGCGCCGGCAGCCGCTATTACAATTCCGTGGTGGCGATCAACGACAAGGGCGAGATCGCCGACGCCGTCGACAAGATCCATCTGGTGCCGTTCGGCGAATATCTGCCTTTCGCCGACGTTTTCGACCGCTTCGGGGTCGAGCAGCTGGTCGCCGGCCCGATGAATTTCGCGCCCGGCAACGAGCGCCATCCGATCGTATTGCCGGATGGCGTCCGCGCGCTCCCCTTCATTTGCTACGAGGTCATCTTCCCCGACCTTGTGGCAGTTGACGCTACGTCATCTCAGCTTATTGTGAACGTCACGAACGATGCGTGGTTCGGTGATACGCCGGGCCCATACCAGCACTTCAGGCAGGCCCAGATTCGCGCGGTGGAGAATGGATTGCCTTTGTTGCGTGCGGCTAACAATGGCATTTCCGCCATTGTCGATCCGCGCGGCCGCATTGTCGACGCGCTCGCCGTCAATGCGCGCGGCGCAATCGATGCGCATGTGCCGATTTCTGGGCGCGCCCTCATTTCCGCCGGCCAGCGGCGAATTAACGGATTGATGATCATGTTCCTGTTCGCGCTGGGAGCACTCCTATCGAATGTAAGGCTACGGCTACGGGTGAATTGACAGCCGACACATTAGAAACTCATACTGTAAGCGCCTGAAATTTCTCGAAGTCGGTTGGAGGTTCTGTTGGGGCAGTTGGCTCCGGCTTCGTTTGGGCAAGAAAAAATAGAAAAAGCCGGAAAAATTCGGCGAGGAGAAAATGACAGAAGAAAATAAGAAAAAACCGAATCCGATCGACATCCATGTCGGAAGTCGCATCAGGCTTCGGCGCAATATGCTTGGAATGAGCCAGGAGAAGCTGGGTGAGAATCTCGGCATCACGTTTCAACAGATCCAGAAGTACGAGAAAGGCACGAACCGGGTCGGCGCCAGCCGTTTGCAGGCCATAGCGTCCATCCTCAGCGTGCCCGTAGCCTTCTTTTTCGAAGATGCCCCGGGTCAGGAGGCCGTGGGCAACCGAGGATTCGCCGAAGACCCGTCGATGGCATTCGCCGTCGAGTTCTGCGGCAGTCCGGAAGGGCTTCAGCTCAACCGCGCCTTCGTCAAGATTGCCGACGTCAAGGTGCGTCGCAGGATCATCGATCTGGTGAAATCGCTTTCTACCGACGACGCCGACTGATCCAGGGGACTTGTGCCACCGGCGGCGCCCCGCTGGTGGTGGCACAAGACAAACTGTGCTCACATTCATGCCGGAACCGCGGCAGCGCTTGACGAGCGGCGCCCGGCACCGCTAACACGTGGCGCGCCAAAAATCGGCAACCTGCCGATCTTTCTTCAAGAGGGGACACCCGTGACGCGGCTGAACTACTTCTTCACCTCGGAATCCGTTGCCGAGGGCCATCCCGATAAGGTTTGCGACCGTATCTCCGACGAAATCGTCGATCTCGTCTATCGCGAGGCCAAGAAGACCGGCATGGACCCGTGGAAAGTCCGTGTCGCTTGCGAGACCCTGGCGACGACCAATCGCGTCGTCATCGCCGGCGAGGTCCGGGTTCCAGAGACGCTGCTGAAGAAAGACAAGGCCGGCAACATCCTCAAGGACGCCGCCGGTCATCCGGTCGTCAATCCGGCAAAGTTCAAATCGGTTGCCCGCAAGGCGATCCGCGAGATCGGCTACGAGCAGGCCGGCTTCCACTGGAAGACGGCGAAGATCGATGTCCTGCTGCACGGCCAGTCGCCCGACATCGGCCAGGGCGTCGACAACGCCGCCGACCGCCAGGGCGAGGAAGGTGCCGGCGACCAGGGCATCATGTTCGGCTACGCCTGCCGCGAGACGCCGGACCTGATGCCGGCGCCGATCTACTACAGCCACAAGATACTCGAACTCCTGGCCGCCGCGCGCCATGAAGGCGACGGCGATGCCGGCAAGCTCGGGCCGGACGCCAAGAGCCAGGTCACCGTGCGCTATGTCGACGGCAAGGCCGCGGAAGCGACGCAGATCGTGCTGTCGACCCAGCATCTCGATGCGACCTGGGATTCCAAGAAGGTCCGCAAGGTCGTCGAGCCGTATATCCGCGAGGCCCTGGGCGATCTCAAGATCGCCGAGGACTGCAACTGGTACATCAATCCGACCGGCAAGTTCGTCATCGGCGGTCCGGATGGTGACGCCGGCCTCACCGGGCGCAAGATCATCGTCGACACCTATGGTGGCGCTGCGCCGCATGGCGGCGGCGCCTTCTCCGGCAAGGACACCACCAAGGTCGACCGCTCGGCAGCCTATGCGGCGCGCTACCTCGCCAAGAACGTGGTCGCCGCCAAGCTCGCCGACCGCTGCACCATCCAGTTGTCCTACGCCATCGGCGTCGCCCAGCCGCTGTCGGTCTATGTCGACCTGCACGGCACCGGCAAGGTCGACGAGGCGAGGCTGGAGGATGCGCTGCGCTCGGTCATGGACCTGTCGCCTTCCGGCATCCGCCGTCACCTCGACCTCAACCGGCCGATCTACGCGAAAACCTCGTCCTATGGCCATTTCGGCCGCAAGGCCGGCCGCGACGGTTCCTTCTCCTGGGAGAAGACCGATCTCGCCAAGGCGCTGAAGGACGCTGTCGCCGCCTGACGGCGACTGCAGACCTGTCCATGGATCCAAAAGACAGACCGAGCCGCGCGACCGAAGCTTTTTTCGGTCGCCGGCGCGGCAAAACCATCCGTCCGCAGCAGGCCGCGGCGCTCGAAAGCGGGTTTCGGACCTACAGGCTTGATCTGGCGGCCGCGCCGCCGGCCGAATTGCGGACGCTGTTTGACGCCGACGTTTCCGCCGTCCAGCTCGAGATCGGTTTCGGCGGCGGCGAGCACCTGCTGCATCGCGCGACGGCGGATCCGCAGACCGGCTTCATCGGCGTCGAGCCCTTCGTCAACGGCATGGCCAAGCTGATGATGGCGGTCCGGGAAAAGCCGCTGGCCAACCTCAGGGTTCATGACGACGACGCCACGCGGCTGCTCGACTGGCTGCCGCCGGCTTCACTCGACGGCATCGACCTGCTCTATCCCGATCCCTGGCCGAAGAAGAAGCACTGGAAGCGGCGCTTCGTCGGTCGGGTCAATCTCGACCGTTTCGCCCATGTGCTGAAGCCGGGCGGAAAATTCCGCTTCGCCTCCGACATCGACACTTATGTGAACTGGACGCTTTTGCATTGCCGGGCGCACGGCGCCTTTGCATGGCAGGCGCAGGAAGCGGCAGACTGGCATCGGCCCTATGATGGCTGGCCGGGCACGCGCTATGAGGCCAAGGCGCTGCGTGAGGGCCGGCGGCCCGCCTATCTGACTTTCGTCAGGACATAGGCCCGGCGCGATACGGTTGACCGCGCCAGGCGGGCAGCATCAGAAGCGCCCGATCTTTCAGAAGCGGCCCATCCTATCGAAGGCGGCCGGGTCCATGCCGAGCTTGCGCAGATCGTTGGCGCGCGGCCTGCGGCCGGCTTCGACGGACCGCGACGCGGCAACGGCGCTGCCGAATGTGGTGAAGATGTCGCCGATGGCGGAAAACAGCTTGCGGCTATCCATGATTTTCAACCTTTCGCGCGCCACCGCGCGCAATTTCTCTTGTTGTGCGATGCAACATAGATAGGCACGGCGCGCCTGGGATCACAGAGGCGTTGCCGCATGGACGCCATGCGCCCGGCGCAAGGCTGCTTGCGCCGGCCTCCATTGGCCGGGTAATCTGCAGCAAGAGCGCCGCGTTTGCCACGCTCCTCACGGCAGGCTTGAAACGCCGAGCGGGATCGTTTATATCAGCCTCAAATTCTTGGTCGGTATGACGAAGAGTGGGTCCACCCGGTCCCGCTCTTTTTTATTACCTGCCAGCCAGCCACGAAAAGAGCGACAGGGACCTGATGAGCGCAGCGGCAATCGACGCCGACGACCGTATCATCCGCGAAAGCGGGATCGATGCGCGCATAGCGCTGATCGTGCAGCCGGTGCTGCGCGGCATCGGCTTCCGCCTGGTGCGGGTGCATCTGTCGGGCCAGAACGGGCTGACGCTGCAGATCATGGCCGAACGCGAGGACGGCACCATGACCGTCGAGGATTGCGAGGAAGTCAGCCGCGCCGTGTCGCCCGCACTCGATGTCGAAGATCCGATCGAAAAGGCGTATCATCTCGAAGTGTCTTCGCCCGGCATCGACCGGCCGCTGGTGCGCAAGTCGGATTTCACCACCTGGACCGGCCATCTGGTCAAGATGGAGACCTCGGTTCTTGTCGGCGACCGCAAGCGCTTCAAGGGCAAGATCGCCGAGAGCGACGATGATGGCGTGCTGATCGCCCGCGACAAGGCGGCCTATGGCGAGGAGCCGACGGTGCGCGTGCCTTACGATGCGATCGCCGATGCCCGGCTGGTGCTGACCGACGATCTCATCCGCGACGCCCTGTCGAAGGACAACAGGGCGCGCAAGGAAGCCAAGAAGCGTCGCGGCGAAGCGGAAGACGCTGCCGCGGATACGGAAAACGAAACCGAACAGGACAATTGATTTGAGCCGCCCGGCGACAGGTCCGGCAACAGGCTCGGGAGAAAGACAATGGTTGTAAGCGCCAACAGACTGGAACTGCTGCAGATCGCCGACGCGGTCGCGCGTGAAAAGTCGATCGACAAGTCGATCGTCATCGCCGCCATGGCCGATGCGATCCAGAAGGCTGCGCGCTCGCGCTATGGCCAGGAGACCAACATCCGCGCCGACATCAACGCCAACACCGGCGAGATGAAGCTGCAGCGGCTGATGGAAGTGGTCGAGAAGGTCGAGGACTACGCCACGCAGATCGCCATTTCCTCGGCCCGCGAGCGCAACCCCGACGCCCAGCTCGGCGACTTCATCGCCGAACAGCTGCCGCCGATGGATTTCGGCCGCATCGCCGCCCAGTCGGCCAAGCAGGTCATCGTCCAGAAGGTGCGCGAGGCCGAGCGTGACCGCCAGTATGACGAATACAAGGACCGCATCGGCGAGATCGTCAACGGCACCGTCAAGCGTGTCGAATACGGCAACGTCATCGTCGATCTCGGCCGCGGCGAAGCGATCATCCGCCGCGACGAGCTGATTCCGCGCGAAAACTACAAATATGGCGACCGCGTCCGCGCCTATGTCTACGACGTGCGCCGCGAGCAGCGCGGCCCGCAGATCTTCCTGTCGCGAACCCATCCGCAGTTCATGGCGAAGCTCTTCACCATGGAAGTGCCGGAAATCTACGACGGCATCATCGAGATCAAGTCGGTGGCCCGCGATCCGGGCTCGCGCGCCAAGATCGCCGTCATCTCGCGCGATAGCTCGATCGATCCGGTCGGCGCCTGCGTCGGCATGCGCGGCAGCCGCGTCCAGGCGGTGGTCGGCGAATTGCAGGGCGAGAAGATCGACATCATTCCGTGGTCCCCGTCGGCCGCGTCCTTCATCGTCAACGCGCTGCAGCCGGCCGAGGTCGCCAAGGTGGTGCTCGACGAGGATGCCGAGCGCATCGAGGTCGTGGTGCCGGACGACCAGCTGTCGCTGGCCATCGGCCGTCGCGGCCAGAACGTCCGCCTTGCCTCGCAGCTCACCGGCTGGGACATCGATATCCTGACCGAGCAGGAAGAGAGCGAGCGCCGCCAGAAGGAATTCGTCGAGCGTTCGGCGCTGTTCATGGAAGCCCTCGACGTCGACGAGATGGTCGGCCAGGTGCTGGCCTCCGAGGGTTTCACCAGCGTCGAGGAAGTCGCCTATGTCGATGCCGGCGAAATCGCCTCCATCGATGGCTTCGACGAGGACACCGCTTCGGAGATCCAGACGCGCGCCCGTGAATATCTGGAGAAGATCGAGGCCGAGCATGACGACAAGCGCAAGGCGCTCGGCGTCGAGGACGAACTGCGCGAGATCCCCGGCATCACCACCGCCATGATGGTGACGCTCGGCGAGGACGGCGTGAAGACGATCGAGGATTTCGCCGGCTATGCCGCGGACGACCTGACCGGCTGGAAGGAACGCAAGGACGGCGAGACCAAGGTCTATCCGGGCGTGCTCGCCAGCCACGGCGTGTCGCGCGCCGATGCCGAGCAGATGGTTCTGGCTGCCCGCCTCAAGGCCGGCTGGATCACCGAGGACGAGCTTGCCGCGCAGGAAGCGCCGGCTGACGAAGCCGTCGGTGCGTGAGGTGAAACCGCATCGCACAGAACCCGCCCCCGGACGAGATGAACGATCGCACCTGCATCGTCACCCGCAAGCAGGCCGAACCGGATGAATTGATCCGTTTCGTCGTCGGCCCGGATTCGGCCGTCGTCCCGGACCTCAAGAGAAATCTGCCCGGCCGCGGTTGCTGGGTCAGCGCCGAGCGCCTACATGTCGACAAGGCAGCGGCGAAAAACCTGTTTGCCCGCGCCTTCAAGGCGCAGGTGAACGTTGCCGCCGATCTCGGCGGCATTGTCGACGGGCTGCTTTCCCGATCCGCGCTGGGTATGCTGGGCCTCGCCCGCAAGGCCGGCGCGGTCGTTCTCGGCGCTGCCAAGGTCGAGAACGCGGTGCGCGACGGTCAGGCTTTGCTGGTGCTTCATGCGACCGAAGCATCGGATGACGGCGTTCGCAAGATCAGCCAGGCGCGGCGGGCGACCGTTCATCTCGGCGGCCCCGCCATCCCTGCCTACAAACTTTTCCCCGAGGCCGAGTTGAGCTTGGCATTGGGGGGTACAAATGTGATACATGCTGCCGTCCTCGCGCAAGACGCGGGAAGGGCGGTTGAGAAGCGCATGGTTGCGCTCGACCGGTATCGGGGCGGTACCCCGGACGATCTGGCAATGCTTGCGGACGTTGCTGACGAAGATGATGCCGCAGAGGATATGGAATGAGCGATACGAAATCGGGCGACGACAAGACGTTGAGCGTTACGCCGAAGAAGACCTTGACGCTGAAGCGCCCCGGCATGGAACAGGGCACTGTGCGCCAGAACTTCTCGCACGGCCGCACCAAGGCGGTCGTCGTCGAGACCAAGAAGCGCAAGTTCTCGCTGCACGGCGACAAGCCGGAGCCGGCGGCCGCTCCCGTGTCCGTCTTCGCGCCGAAGCCCGCCGCCGCGGCGGCGCCCGCTGTCCAGGAAGCGCCGAAGGCGCCACCGCCGCCGCCTCCAGCCGAGCGTGGCGGCATGGTGCTCAACGAATTGTCGCGCGGCGAGATGGAAGCCCGCCGCAGGGCGCTCGAAGGCTCCAAGGCGCGCGAGATCGAAGATCGCCAGCGTGCCCAGGAAGATGCCAAGCGCCGCGCCGATGACGAGGAACGTCGCCGTCGCGAGCGTGAGGAATCCGCGCGCCGCCAGGCCGAGGAAGAAGCGCGGCTGCAGACCGAGGCCGAATCCCGGCGCCGCGCCGAGGAAGAGGCGCGCCGCCGCGCGCCGCAGGCCGCCGAGCTGGCGACGCCGGACGATGAGGAAGAGGTCAAGCCGAAGCGCACCAGTGGCGCAGGCGCCCCCGTGCGCCGCCTGGTTACGCCCGAAGTGGCGCGTCCAGCCAAGCCGACCAAGGGCGAGGAAGATCGTCGCCGCGGCAAGCTGACGCTGAATTCGGCGCTCTCCGACGAGGATGCGCGCGCTCGCTCGCTGTCGTCGATGCGCCGCCGTCAAGAGAAGTTCAAGCGCGCGATGCATAACGAGCCGCGCGAGAAGGTCATGCGCGAAGTGATCCTGCCCGAAACCATCACCATCCAGGAACTGGCGCAGCGCATGTCCGAGCGCGCCGTCGACGTGGTCAAGTTCTTCATGAAGCAGGGCCAGATCATGAAGCCGGGCGACGTCATCGACGCCGACACCGCCGAACTGGTGGCCACTGAATTCGGCCACACGGTGCGCCGCGTCGCCGAGTCCGACATCGAGGAAGGCCTGTTCAACATCGCCGACCGTGCCGAAGACCTGGTGGCGCGTCCGCCTGTGGTCACGATCATGGGCCACGTCGACCACGGCAAGACCTCGCTGCTCGACGCCATCCGCAACGCCAATGTCGTCTCCGGCGAAGCCGGCGGCATCACCCAGCACATCGGCGCCTACCAGGTCGAGAAGAACGGTCAGAAGATCACCTTCATCGACACGCCCGGCCACGCCGCCTTCACGGCGATGCGCGCCCGTGGCGCCCAGGCGACCGACATCGCCGTGCTGGTGGTTGCGGCCGACGACAGCGTGATGCCGCAGACGATCGAATCGATCAGCCATGCCAAGGCGGCCGGCGTGCCGATCATCGTCGCCATCAACAAGATCGACAAGCGTGACGCCGACCCGCAAAAGGTGCGTTCCGAACTGCTGCGCCATGAGGTTTTCGTCGAGTCCATGGGCGGCGAGGTGCTGGACGTCGAAGTGTCGGCGACCAAGGGCACCAATCTCGACAAGCTGCTCGAAGCGATCCTGCTGCAGGCCGAAATCCTCGACCTGAAAGCCAATCCGGACCGCACCGCCGAGGGCGTCGTCATCGAGGCGCAGCTCGACAAGGGCCGCGGCCCCGTCGCCACCGTGCTGGTGCAGACCGGCACGCTGATGCCGGGCGACATCCTCGTCGCCGGCAACGAGTGGGGCCGGGTGCGCGCGCTGGTCAACGATCGTGGCGAGCACGTCAAGGAAGCGCCGCCGGCGATGCCGGTGGAGGTGCTGGGCCTGCAGGGCACCCCGCAGGCCGGCGATCGCTTCGCCGTCGTCAACAACGAGGCCCGCGCCCGCGAGATCACCGAATACCGTCAGCGCCTGGCGCGCGAGAAGGCGGTGGCCAAGCATGCCGGCCAGCGCGGCTCGCTGGAGCAGATGATGTCGCAGTTGCAGACGAGCGGGCTGAAGGAGTTCCCGCTGGTCATCAAGGGCGACGTGCAGGGCTCGATCGAGGCGATCAGCGCCGCACTCGAGAAGCTCGGCAACGACGAAGTGCGCGCGCGCATCGTCCATGCCGGAGCCGGCGGCATCACCGAAAGCGACGTGTCGCTGGCGGAGACCTCCGGTGCCGCGATCATCGGCTTCAATGTCCGCGCCAATACGCAGGCACGTGCCGCCGCCGCGGCCGCCGGCATCGAGATCCGCTACTACTCGATCATCTACAATCTCGTCGATGACGTGAAGGCGGCTCTCTCCGGCATGCTCTCGCCGGAGCGTCGCGAGACCTTCATCGGCAATGCCGAGATCCTCGAGATCTTCGACATCACCAAGGTCGGCAAGATCGCCGGCTGCCGTGTCACCGAAGGCAAGGTCGAACGCGGCGCCGGCGTGCGCCTGATCCGCGACAACGTCGTCATCCACGAAGGCACGCTGAAGACACTGAAGCGCTTCAAGGACGAGGTTTCGGAAGTGCCGGGCGGCCAGGAGTGCGGCATGGCCTTCCAGAACTACGAGGACATGCGCGTCGGCGACGTCATCGAGTGCTTCCGCATCGAGATGGTGACCCGCACGCTCTAAGTTCGAGCATCGCATTGAGAAGTCCGGGCGGTGGTCGCAAGGCCGCCGCCCACATCACATGAGACATGCGGCGCGGTCCCATCCCGCGCATCACGATTTCAGGACCGAGGAAAATGTCCCGTTCAACCACGTCAGGCCCGTCCCAGCGCATGCTGCGTGTCGGTGAGCAGGTGCGCCACGCGCTGTCCGAAACCTTGCAGCGCGGCGAGATCATCGATCCGCTGATCGAGAACAGCGTGATCTCGGTTTCCGAGGTCCGCATGTCGCCCGATCTGAAGATCGCCACCGCTTTCGTCTCGCCGCTCGGCGCCAGCGACGACAATGCCGTGGTCGAAGCGCTCAACAAGCATGCGAAATTCATCCGCGGCCGTGTCTCGGGCGCGCTGAGGCAGATGAAGTACATGCCGGAGTTTCGCTTCCGGCTGGACACGTCCTTCGACAATTTCGCCCGCATCAACGATTTGCTGAAGTCGCCGGAAGTGGCGCGGGATCTCAGCAACGACGACGACAAAGACAAAGACGACAAGAAGGACAGCGAATAGTGGGCCGTCGCGGCAAGAAGAAGGGCAGGCCGGTTTCCGGCTGGGTGGTTCTGGACAAGCCGGTCGGCATGGGTTCGACCGAGGCCGTCTCCAAGATCAAATGGCTGTTCCAGGCCGAGAAGGCCGGCCATGCCGGCACGCTCGACCCGCTGGCGTCGGGAATGCTGCCGATCGCGCTCGGCGAAGCGACCAAGACCGTGCCCTACGTGCAGGACGGCGCCAAGGTCTATCGCTTTACCGTCGCCTGGGGCGAGGAGCGCTCGACCGATGATCTCGAGGGCCCGGTGACCAACAGCTCGGAGCGCCGTCCGGCCGAGGCCGAGGTGAAGGCGCTGTTGCCGAAATACACCGGCGTCATCATGCAAACGCCGCCGCAGTTCTCCGCCATCAAGATCGCCGGCGAGCGCGCCTATGACCTCGCCCGCGAGGGCGAGACGGTCGACATCCCCGCGCGCGAGATCGAGATCGGCCGCCTCGATATTGTCGAGCACGACGCCGGCCGCACCGTTTTCGAGGTCGAATGCGGCAAGGGCACCTATGTGCGTTCGCTCGCTCGCGACATGGGCCGCGACCTCGGCTGCTTCGGCCATATCGCGGAGCTGCGCCGTGTCGAGGTCGAGCCGTTCACGCCGGAGGACTTCGTCACCGTCGCCGAACTCGAAGCCGCCCGTTTCGGCGAACGCGGCGAGGTGGCGGGGGATGACGACGCATCCGACGCGCCGGTCGACTTCGATGCCATCGACGCGCTGCTGGTCGACACCGCGGCAGCGCTCGAGTGCCTGCCGCAGGTCACCGTCAGCGACGACGCGGCGACCAGAATCCGGCTCGGCAATCCGGTCATCATCCGCGGCCGAGACGCTCCGGTCGAGGCCGAGGAAGCCTGCGCCACGGTGCGCGGCAGGCTGGTCGCCATCGGCGCCATCGAGCAGGGCATGTTCAAGCCCAAGCGGGTCTTTGCCGGATGACGGCGCTCGGCTAGTTTCGGTTCGGCATTGGGGGCAGGGGGATATGGCGAAAGCTGAGACGGCAACGAAGCGCGGGCCGATGAAGACCCGCCGGCCACCGGTCGGCGCCTCGCCGGGCACACTGATCGCCGATCCGGCGGCACGGCGCAGCGAGCTCCGGCTGACGCTGATCTCGCCCGACAAATTCGAGACCATCGAGAACGCCAGTATCGATGATCTCAATGCCCATTGCGACCAGTGGCCCGTCGTCTGGCTGGATTGCACCGGCCTCGCCAACATCCCGCTGATCGAGGAGATCGGCCGCATCTTCAGCCTGCATCCGCTGGCGCTTGAAGATGTCGTCAACACTGGCCAACGGCCGAAGGTGGACTTCTTCGAGGACCATGCCTTTGTCGTCATGCGCATGATCGACGATGTCACGGCCCATCGCTACGAGCAGATCGCGGTCTTCTTCGGCAGCAACTTCGTCGTCACCTTCCAGGAGCGCGAGGGCGATCCGTTCAATCCGGTTCGCAAGCGCATCGCCAGCTCGGTGCCGAACCGGCTGCGCGCGCGCGGCGCCGACTATCTCGCCTATGCGTTGATCGACGCCATCGTCGACAGCTATTTCCCGCCGATCGAGGCCGCCAGCGAATTGGTCGACGGCATCGAGGACGAGATGCTGCGCGCGCCGCACAAGCAGCAGATGCGGCAACTGCACGAGTTGCGGCGCGACGCCAACGTGCTGAAGGGTGTGCTTTGGCCGATGCGCGATGCGCTGGCGACGCTGATCCGCAACGACGTGCCCTACGTGAAGGCCGAGACCAAGGTCTTCTTCAACGACACGCTCGATCATTCGCTGCGCCTGATCGAATTGGTCGAAACCCAGCGCGACATGCTGACCGGGCTGATCGAGATGCACCTGTCGCTGAGCCAGGCGCGCACCAACGACGTCATCTCCTATCTGACCATCGTCTCGGTGATCTTCATGCCGCTGACCTTCCTGGTCGGCGTCTGGGGCATGAACTTCGACCCCGATACCTCGCCATGGAACATGCCGGAGTTGAAGGCCTATTACGGCTACCCCACGGCGCTGCTGTTCATGGCCCTCGTTGCCGCCGGGCTGATTGCTTTCTTCAAGTGGAAGAAGTGGTTGTAGTCGAACGCAAATCTTCAGTTTTCAGGGAAAAGGCCTGCGACAAGCCGGCTTGTGATTTGGGCTGGCGTTTTCCGGGGAATTGCCCTATATGCGCCGCAGCTTCGCGCCGTGTCGCGTTGCTTGCACCGGCCCCTGCTGGACGACATCCCGGCTGAGGGCGACCCGTTTCCTCCAACAGATAAGGAAAAACACGATGTCGATTACTGCCGAGCGCAAAAAGGAATTGATGGGTGAATTCGCAACCGCCAAGGGCGATACCGGGTCTCCGGAAGTCCAGGTGGCCATCCTTTCCGAGCGCATCAAGAACCTGACCGACCACTTCAAGGACCACAAGAAGGATAACCATTCCCGCCGTGGTCTGCTCGCTCTCGTCTCCCAGCGCCGCAGCCTGCTTGATTATCTCAAGCGCAAGGACGACGCGCGCTATCAGACGCTGATCGAGAAGCTCGGTCTGCGCCGTTGACGAATTGACCGGCGGGCTTTCCTCGGGAGAGCCCGCCGGTCGCGCATTTGGTGCATCGGATCGCTCCAGTGCACCAATGACAGGATGAAGCGCCGCGCATCGATCGGATACGCAAACGGACGCTTCGCGAAGTTGGCATTTGCGCATGGCCGTTCCGAGAGCCGCGGCTTTCAGGTCATGCGCAAGGCCGGTCGGATCGATCGGCCAGACCCGGTTTCGAGCCAGCAAAGGGCTGCTTGGAACCGCCCATGGACGGTCATGGGGCAGGATTGCAGGATGCTCGTGCGGCCAGCGTGCCGGGATTGATGCGAGCGTCCCGTTGTCTTGCCCGTGGCTGCCCGAGAAAAGAAGCCAGGGGAAAGGGCATCCGCGCACGACAAGCCGCGCGACCCTTTCCGCATATGAAGGACAAGACATGTTCAATCACCACAAAGTGGAAATCGAGTGGGGCGGCCGTCCGCTCGTTCTGGAAACCGGCAAGATCGCGCGCCAGGCTGACGGCGCGGTGCTCGCCACCTACGGCGAGACCAAGGTCCTCGCCACCGTCGTTTCGATGAAGGAGCCGAAGCCCGGCCTCGATTTCTTTCCGCTGACCGTCAATTACCAGGAAAAGACCTACGCCGCCGGCAAGATCCCGGGCGGCTATTTCAAGCGCGAGGGACGTCCGAGCGAGAAGGAAACGCTGGTTTCCCGCCTGATCGACCGCCCGATCCGCCCGCTCTTCGCCGATGGCTACAAGAACGACACCCAGATCGTCGTCACCGTCGTCCAGCACGACCTCGAGAACGATCCGGACATCCTGTCGATCGTTGCCACCTCGGCCGCGCTGACGCTGTCCGGTGTCCCCTTCATGGGCCCGATCGGTGGTGCCCGCGTCGGCTACATCAACGGCGAGTACGTGCTTAACCCGCATATCGACGAGATGCAGGAATCCAAGCTCGACCTCGTCGTCGCCGGCACCACCGATGCCGTGCTGATGGTCGAATCCGAGGCCAAGGAACTCTCCGAAGAGCTGATGCTCGGCGCCGTCATGTTCGGCCACAAGGGCTTCCAGCCGGTGATCGAGGCGATCATCAAGCTGGCCGAGGTCGCCGCCAAGGATCCGCGCGACTTCACCGCCCCGGACTATTCCGCGCTCGAAGGCGAGATGCTGAAGATCGTCGGCGACGAGCTTCGCGATGCCTACAAGATCACCGACAAGCAGGCCCGCTATGCCGCCGTCGACGCCGTCAAGGCGAAGGTGAAGGCGGCGTTCGCGCCGGCCGAAGGCGAGGAAGCCAGGTACACGTCCGAGCAGATCGGCTCCGTGTTCAAGGAACTCCAGGCCAAGGTCGTGCGCTGGAACATCCTCGACACCGGCTCGCGCATCGATGGCCGCGACCTGAAGACGGTCCGCAAGATCGTCTCCGAAGTCGGCGTCCTGCCGCGCACCCACGGTTCGGCGCTGTTCACCCGCGGCGAGACCCAGGCGCTGGTCGTCGCCACGCTCGGCACCGGCGAGGACGAGCAGTATGTCGACTCGCTGACCGGCATGTACAAGGAGAAGTTCCTCCTCCACTACAACTTCCCGCCCTACTCGGTCGGCGAGACCGGCCGCATGGGCTCGCCGGGCCGCCGCGAGATCGGCCACGGCAAGCTTGCCTGGCGCGCCATCCGGCCGATGCTGCCCTCCGCCGACCAGTTCCCCTACACGCTGCGCGTCGTCTCGGAGATCACCGAGTCCAACGGTTCGTCCTCGATGGCGACCGTCTGCGGCACCTCGCTGGCGCTGATGGATGCCGGCGTGCCGCTGGCCAAGCCGGTTGCCGGCATCGCCATGGGCCTGATCAAGGAAGGCGAGCGCTTCGCGGTGCTCTCCGACATCCTGGGCGATGAAGATCATCTCGGCGACATGGACTTCAAGGTCGCCGGCACAGCCAACGGCATCACCTCGCTGCAGATGGACATCAAGATCGAGGGCATCACCGAGGAGATCATGCAGATCGCGCTGGACCAGGCCAAGGATGGCCGCCAGCATATCCTCGGCGAGATGGCGCATGCTCTGACCGGCGCTCGCCCCGAACTCGGTGAGTTCGCGCCACGCATCGAAGTCATGCACATCCCGACCGACAAGATCCGCGACGTCATCGGTTCCGGCGGCAAGGTCATCCGCGAGATCGTCGAGAAGACCGGCGCCAAGATCAACATCGAGGACGACGGCACGATCAAGATCGCTTCGGCCAACGCCAAGGAGATCGAGGCGGCGAAGAAGTGGATCCACACCATCGTTGCCGAGCCGGAAGTCGGCGAGATCTATGAAGGCACGGTCGTCAAGACCGCCGACTTCGGCGCCTTCGTCAACTTCTTCGGTCCGCGCGACGGCCTCGTTCACATTTCGCAGCTGGCCAACGAGCGCGTCGCCAAGACCTCCGACGTCGTCAAGGAAGGCGACAAGGTCTGGGTCAAGCTGATGGGCTTCGACGAGCGCGGCAAGGTCCGCCTGTCGATGAAGGTCGTCGACCAGGCCACCGGCAAGGAAATCGTGCGCGAGAAGAAGGCTGAAGGCGGCGAGGAAGACGCTGCCTGATCGGGCTGACCAGACAGTTGAGACGGGCGCGGCTTATGTCGCGCCCGTTTTCGTTTAGGGGGCGTGTTTCCCGCGGGGCAAGGAAATGTCGGCAGAGCCGCTGAAGACGCTGTTCCATTCGTATGAGGCTGAGGCCCTCGACTTGCCGAAAGAGGGCGAGCGCGTGCTTTTCCTCGGCGCCGAACCCGGTTTCCGCTTGCCCGGGGGCTTCGCAGCCGCGCTCCATCTCGTGCAGGGTTTTCGCCCGCATTTTCGCGCGCTGCAGGCGGCGGGTTTTCACGTCACGCCGCGAGCGGACGGCGCTGGCTTCGATGCCGCGCTCGTGCTCGCCGGCCGTCACCGCGGCCAGAACGAGCTGCGGGTCGCCGAAGCGATCGAACGCGTGGCGTCGGGTGGGCTGATCCTGGTCGCGGGCGGCAAGGAGGATGGTATCGCTAGCCTGCGCAAGCGTGTCGACGAGCTTGTGCCGCTCGACGGCCATTTGCCGAAGCATCACGGCGTCGCCTTCTGGTTCCGCCGGCCCGTCGACGTCGGCGCGGCGGCCGTGCTGCGCTCGGCCAATCCGGCGGTTGTGGTCGAAGGCCGTTTCCACACCACGCCAGGCATGTTCTCCTTCGATCGGGTAGATGCCGGCTCGAAACTGCTGGTGGATAGCCTGCCGGGCGACATCAGGGGCGCCGTTGCCGATTTCTGCGCCGGCTGGGGCTATGTGGCGGCCGAGGCGGCGTCGCGCTTCCCGGGGCTCACCGGGCTCGATCTTTTCGAAGCGGATTTCGAGGCGCTGGAGGCGGCGAAGGCCAATCTTGGCGGCACTTCGGTCGAGCCGCGCTTCTTCTGGACCGATCTGCTCGGCGAGCCTGTCGAGCGACGCTATGACGCTATTCTCATGAACCCGCCTTTCCACCGCGGCCGGGCGGCTGAGCCGGAGATCGGCGCCGGCATGATCCGGGCGGCGGCGAAGGCGCTGAAACCGGGCGGACGCTTGTTCATGGTGGCGAACCGCCAGTTGCCTTACGAAGCGGTGCTGGCGGCGGCCTTCTCAAGCCATGCCGAGATCGCCCGCGACGGCATGTTCAAGGTGCTGTCGGCGCGCCGATAACGGGCGCCTTAATGCATGCTGACGATGCGCGCCTCGCGCTTTTCGACGAAGCGCGCTTCGCCCATCCCGACCTTGAGCGGGGCCGGCCGGCCGAACAGGTAGCCTTGCACCACCTCGCAGCCGGCGGCCCTGAGCAGCGTCGCCTGGTTTTCGGTCTCGACGCCTTCGGCGATGATGCCGACGCCGAGCGCGCGCGACAGCCCGACGATGGTCGAGACCACCGCGCCCGAGTTGGAATCGGTGTCGATGCGGCTGACGAAGGAACGGTCGATCTTGAGCTTGCCGAACGAGAAATCGATAAGGTAGCTGAGATTGGAATAGCCGGTGCCGAAATCGTCGACGGCCACCGAGATGCCCATCTCGGCAAGCTGCTGCAGGATGACGGCCGCGCGGTCGCGGTCCTGCATCATTGCGGTTTCGGTGACTTCCAGCTCGAGCCGTGACGGCTTGATGCCGGTGGCGACCATCGTTTCGCGCACCAGGCCGACGAAATCCTTGGTCATGAACTGCACCGGTGAGATGTTGACGGCGACGAAGCAGTCCTCGTGCAGGTACTGGGCGTCGCTGCAGGCCTTGCGCAGCACCCATTCGCCGATCGGGTTGATCATGCCAGTCTCTTCGGCGATCGGGATGAACTCGATCGGCGGGATCATGCCGCGTTCCGGGTGCTTCCAGCGGATAAGCGCCTCGTAGCCGATGATGCGGCCGCTCGGAAGGTCGAGCTGCGGCTGGTAGTGGAGGTCGAAATCGCCGCGCTCGAACGCGGTATGCAGTTCGGATTCGATCCATTGCCGATAGTCGGCGACCCGGCCCATGTCGCTATGGAAGACCGACCAGTTGCCGACGCCGCCGGCGCGCGCATTCTGCAGCGCCAGATTGGAACGGCGCAGCACCAGGACGGGGTCGACGCCGTCCTTGGGCATCGCCACGATGCCGACCGACAGGCTGACCGACTGCTGATGTGAATTGAGCTGATAGGGCTCCATCATCTCGTCGATGAGCTTCTCGATCGTCTGCTCGACCGAGCCCTTCAGCTCGCGGTCCGCCAGCAGCACCGCGAACTCGCCGGCGCCGATGCGCCCAAGCACCGCGCCCTCCGGCATGCGGTCCTTGAGCCGCTCGGCGAAGGCGCGGATCAGCTCGTCGCCATAGCTGTAGCCGATGGCGTCGTTGATGTGCTTGAAGCGGTCGATGTCGATGTCGATCAGGAACACCGGCTCGCCGGTGCGGATCGTCGCCGATGCCGCCTCGGCAATCTTGCCGACCATCGCCGGACGCGCCAGCAGGCCCGTCAGCTTGTCGAAATTGGTCTCGTTGAAGACATACTGCTCCGATTCATCGACACCGGCGAAGAAGGAAAGGGCGGCACCCGCCGCCGCCAGCGCGCAAAGCGCAGCGATGATGCCGGCCATCGTTTCCGCCGGCATGCCGGCAAGACCGTCGCCGAAACCGAATTTCAGCCCCCAGATGCCGAGGATAAAGCTGCCCATGCCCGAGCTTGCTATGGTGAGCAGCCGGAACAACGGTGTTCGCTTCGGGTTGCTGGCAGCAGCAGACATGCAGAGTCCCTAAGTTGCGGGACGTTCTAGCGGAAATCTCCTTAAAATGAGTTTCCGCCAATGCATCCAATTTTACCGGAAGCCGAGTATTTCCCGCGGGATTATTCCCGGGCGCCGTCGGTCTGCTTCAATTCGTCGAGTGTCGGCATGGAAACGATGTGGTAGCCGGAATCGACGTAATGGATCTCGCCGGTGACGCCGGAAGAGAGATCGGACAGCAGATAGAGCGCCGAGCCGCCGACCTCGTCGATGGTCACCGTGCGGCGCAGCGGCGAGTTGCGCTGCTGGTAGGAGAACATGTGGCGGGCGTCGGAAATCCCGGCGCCGGCGAGCGTGCGCACCGGGCCTGCCGAGATCCCGTTCACGCGGATGCCGCGCGGGCCGTAGTCATTGGCGAGATAGCGCACGCTGGCTTCCAGCCCGGCCTTGGCGACGCCCATGACGTTGTAGTTCGGCATGACCCGCACCGAGCCGGCATAGGTCAGCGTGATCATCGAGCCGCCATCCGTCATCAGCGGCGCGGCGTTGCGGGCCACCTCGGTGAAGGAATAGCAGGAGATCACCATGGTGCGGACGAAATTGTCGCGGCTGGTGTCGGCGTAGAGGCCCTTGAGCTCGTTCTTGTCGGAAAAGCCGATGGCATGGACGACGAAATCCAGCCCACCCCAGGCCTTGCCGAGGGTCTCGAACGTGGCGCTGACCGAGGCGCTGTCCTCGACGTCGCAAGGCACCACCAGCGATGCGCCGAGCTTGTCGGCAAGCGGCTTGACCCGGCGTCCGAAAGCGTCGCCCTGATAGGTGAAGGCGAGTTCGGCGCCGTGTTCGGACAATTTCTTGGCGATGCCCCAGGCGATCGAATGATCGTTGGCGACACCCATGACAAGCCCGCGCTTGCCCTTCATCAGTCCGTCCATGACTGGCGATCCTTATGCGGAATAGCGCTGGAAAATCAGCGTTGCGTTGGTGCCACCGAAACCGAAGGAATTCGACAAAACGGTGTCGATCCTGGCGTTGTCGATGCGCTTGCGCACGATCGGCATGCCAGCGAATTCCGGGTCGAGCTCCTCGATATGGGCGCTCTCGCCGATGAAGCCGCCTTGCATCATCAGGATCGAGTAGATCGATTCCTGGACACCGGCGGCGCCCAGCGAATGGCCGGTCAGCGACTTGGTCGAGGTGATGAACGGCATCTTGTCGCCGAACACTTCGCGGATGGCGCCCATCTCCTTGGAATCGCCGACCGGCGTCGAGGTGCCGTGCGTGTTGATGTAGTCGACCGGCGTAGACACCGTGGCGAGCGCCTGGCGCATGCAGCGCACCGCGCCTTCGCCCGACGGCGCCACCATGTCGTAGCCGTCGGAGGTCGCGCCGTAGCCGACGATCTCGGCATAGATCTTGGCGCCGCGCGCCTTGGCGTGCTCCAACTCCTCCAGGATCAGCACGCCAGCGCCGCCGGCGATGACGAAGCCGTCGCGGTTGACGTCATAGGCGCGCGAAGCGGTGGATGCCTTGTCGTTGTACTTCGACGACATCGCGCCCATGGCGTCGAACAGGTCCGACATCGTCCAGTCGAGATCCTCGTGGCCGCCGGCGAACATCACGTCCTGCTTGCCCCACTGGATGAGCTCATAGGCGTTGCCGATGCAGTGCGCGGAGGTCGAGCAGGCCGACGAGATCGAGTAGTTGACGCCGTGGATCTTGAACCAGGTGGCAAGCGTCGCCGATGCGGTCGACGACATCGCCTTCGGCACCGCGAACGGGCCGATGCGCTTGGGGCTGCCGTTCTTGAGCGTGGTTTCGGCCGCCTCGACGATGGTCCGGGTGGAGGGGCCGCCCGAGCCCATGACGATGCCGGTGCGTTCGTTGGTAATGTCGCTCTCGCCAAGCCCGGCATCCGCAATCGCCTGGTCCATGGCGACGTGGTTCCACGCCGCGCCCTGCGACAGAAAGCGCATGGCGCGCCGGTCGATCATGGCCGACGGATCGAGCGTCGGCGCGCCCCAGACCTGGCAGCGGAAACCGTGTTCGGCGAAGGAATTGGAAAAGCTGATGCCTGATTTGGCATCGTGCAGCGAGGCCTGCACCTCGTTGGCGTTGTTGCCGATCGACGACACGATGCCGAGGCCCGTCACTACGACCCGTCTCATTCGCAACTCCTTCAGGCGCATGATGTCGAAAACCGTGATCGGAATTCGCAAACGATCATACGCAAAATCAAAGCGCCATGCGGTCCCGCATGCAAAGGGTGCATGGCGCGGTGGTGGCGCCGGTCAAGCCGCCGCCGATTGCTTGGACAGACCCACTTTCAGATCCGTCGCCGCGTATATGGGTTCGCCATCCGCCTTCAGCCAGCCATCGGCGATACCGAGCACCAGACGCCCGCGCATCACGCGCTTGAAGTCGATGCCGTATTCCACCTTCTTGACCGACGGCGTCACCATGCCCTTGAACTTCACCTCGCCGGTCGACAGCGCCATCCCCTTGCCCGGCTCGCCGAGCCAGCCGAGATAGAAGCCGGTCAGCTGCCACATGGCGTCGAGACCGAGGCAGCCCGGCATGATCGGGTTGCCGATGAAATGGCAGGCGAAGAACCACAGGTCCGGCTTGATGTCGAACTCGGCGCGGATGAAGCCCTTGTCGAAGGCGCCGCCGGTCTCGCTGATCTCGGTGATGCGGTCGAACATCAGCATCGGCGGGTAGGGCAACTGCGCGTTGCCCGGTCCGAACAGCTCGCCGCGGGCGCAGGCAAGCAGTTCCTCATACTCGTAGCTGGACTTCGAACCCGCCATGAATTTCGTCCCCGTGATCGTCCCGGGCGGTGGGGCGCCCTTGTCGTTGGCTTCCTAACACAATCTTTCCAAGGCCGGAAACCGGCGTTTGCGCTTAACCCGCCCGTCTGCCCGGGTCAATGCGCGCCTGCGCACAAGCGTCTTGCTCTATTGATCGCATTCGGCCGACAGAATATATGTCGGAACGTGTCCAGTTTCGGCCGATGACGTTTTTTCGCCACTCTGGACGTGTTTTTGGGCCGAAAGCGCGAGCTTCGACGGGATAGATGGATCAGGGCAGCCGGAAGGACAATGTCGCTGTGGACAAGCGGGTTCGCGAGGCCGGCCTGAGGCCGACACGTCAGCGCGTTGCGCTGGCCGATCTGCTTTTTGCCAAGGGCGACCGCCATCTTTCGGCCGAGGAGTTGCACGAGGAGGCGATCGCCGCCGGCGTGCCGGTGTCGCTGGCCACCGTCTACAACGCCCTTCACCAGTTCACCCAGGCGGGTCTGCTGCGCATCCTCGCCGTCGAGGGGTCGAAGACCTATTTCGACACCAACACCTCCGACCACCATCATTTCTACATCGAAGGCGAGAACAGGATCTTCGATATCGCCAGCGGCCCGGTGACTGTCTCCAACCTCCCGGACCCTCCGCAGGGCATGGAAATCGCCAATGTCGATATCGTGGTCAGGCTGCGCCCGAAGCGCCGCGACTGATCCGTTTGCGATGCGGCCTCTCGATCTCGCGGTAAAGCTGGAATGGTGGGTCGCCGCGGCGGCTTCCGTCGTCCTCTATGCGATGACTGGCGCTTCCTGGTGGCTGTTCGCGCTGCTCATCCTGGCGCCGGATCTGTCGATGCTGGGATACCTGGCGGGACCGCGTATCGGCGCCGTCGCCTATAACGCCCTGCACATGCTGATTGTCCCGCTCGTCCT
Source organism: Mesorhizobium sp. M4B.F.Ca.ET.143.01.1.1 (assembly GCF_004792275.1). Taxonomy (NCBI): domain Bacteria; kingdom Pseudomonadati; phylum Pseudomonadota; class Alphaproteobacteria; order Hyphomicrobiales; family Phyllobacteriaceae; genus Mesorhizobium; species Mesorhizobium sp. M4B.F.Ca.ET.143.01.1.1. Next base: position 355,309 of record NZ_SRSR01000007.1, on the reverse strand, counting down.
GGCGCTGGCCGGCCACGTCCTCGGCAGCTCAATGACCACTGCGGTCGCGCTGATCTGGATCGCCCACATCGCCATCGACCGCGCGCTCGGCTACGGCCTGAAGCTGCCCAGCGGTTTTCAGGATACCCATCTCGGCCGTATCGGACGCCGCGAACTTCCGGCGCCTGTCACGCCGGATTAGTGTCAGGCCGGATCAGTTCTTGACCCGTTCGCCTGGATAGGCGCCCCAGACGACCGACTGCGGCAGCCAGCCGGTATGGCCCTCGAAGGTCATCTCGCACCATTGCCCGTCGCAGGCCTTGATCGCGCCCATGACGCCGGGTTCGACGATGGCCACCACGCCGGCGTCCTTGTCCTTGTCGTCGAGCAGGTTGATTCGGCCGCCCTTGCCGCGCTGCCAGGGCGCGACGATCGCCGTGCGGCGTCCCGACAGCAGCGACTGGTTGATCCAGCCCTCCGAGCCGTCGGCGTCGCGCACGCGCCGCCAGGTGTCGAACTCCTGGATGATTTCCATCGGCAGGCCGGCCTTCATGTACATCCAGTCGACCGAATAGTTGGCGCCGGGGCCGACGCGCGAATTGACGCGACCCGATTTCAGGCTGACGAAGCGCGGCAGCGGCAGGCCGCTCGGTCCGAGCGTGATCGTCTGCCCGGGAGCGGCGGCGCCCTGTGCCGACACTTGCTGCGGAGAGTAAAGAAGAGCGCCGAGGACTGCTGCGCTGAAAGCCAGGCGGAGCGTCGCGAAACCAGACACTTTGTTTCCTTTCGGCGCCTGCCCGTCGGCCCCGGCGCCCCTTTTTCTTTGTCTTCGGCAGCACCGCTTGTTACAGGAGTGGGCGGATACCGCGATTGGCTACAAGTTTCGCCTGTCTTGGTTAAAGAGGTCTCAACGAGATCGGTTTCGAGGAAGCTTCGGGGATAAAATGGCAGGCAAAAAACGGCCCCTCGTCGTCATCACGCGCAAGCTGCCCGACCCGGTCGAAACCCGCATGCGCGAGCTGTTCGACGCGCGGCTGAACGTCGAGGACCGGCCGATGACGCAGCCGGAGCTGGTCGCCGCGGTCAAGGAAGCCGATGTGCTGGTGCCGACGATCACCGATCATATCGATGCGGCGCTGATCGCCCAGGCCGGCGACAATCTCAAGCTGATCGCCAATTTCGGCAATGGCGTCGACAAGATCGACGTCGCGGCGGCGGCGAAGAAGGGCATCACCGTCACCAACACGCCGAACGTGCTGACCGAGGACACGGCCGACATGACCATGGCGCTGATGCTGGCCGTGCCGCGCAGGCTGGCGGAAGGCGCCAACGTGCTCACCGGCGACAAGAAATGGGCCGGCTGGTCGCCGACCTGGATGCTCGGCCGCCGCATCTGGGGCAAACGGCTCGGCATCGTCGGCATGGGCCGCATCGGCACCGCGGTTGCCAGGCGCGCCAAGGCCTTCGGCCTGTCGATCCACTATCACAACCGCCACCGCGTGCTGCCGGCGGTCGAGGACGAGCTGGAAGCGACCTATTGGGAGAGCCTCGACCAGATGCTGGCCCGCATGGACATCATCTCGGTCAACTGCCCGTCGACGCCGGCGACGTTCCATCTGCTTTCGGCGCGGCGGCTGGCGCTGATGCAGCCGTCGGCCTACATCGTCAACACCGCGCGCGGCGACATCATCGACGAGGAATCGCTGATCAAGCTGATCCATGACGGCAAGATCGCCGGCGCCGGTCTCGACGTCTACGAACACGAGCCGGCGCTGAACAGCAAGCTGCTGAAGCTCGCCGCCAAGGGCAAGGTCGTGCTCCTGCCGCATATGGGCTCGGCGACGCTCGAAGGCCGCATCGACATGGGCGAGAAGGTGATCATCAACATCCGTGCCTTCTTCGACGGCCACCGCCCGCCGGACCGCGTGCTGCCGCTGCGGACGTAGCTGGTTGCGGAGCGCTCAGACGGCGAGGGTGCCGTCGGCAGCGACTTTCACGATGCGCCCGCAATAGGTCTCGAACACGTTTCGAGCGAGCTGGATCGCCATCGGCGTTTCCCAGCCCATTTCCCTGGCGACGATCAGCCCGAGGAGGAGGATCGCGTCCGGCTCGTGCAGCACCAGTGCGGCCGGCGCCCGGCCATTGTGGACAAGCTCCATCAGCACGGCCGAAGCCGAGGACGAGCCGATCGTGCCCGGCAGGAACAGCACGCGGCCGGAAATCGTCTCGCCATGCTGCGGGTGGCGGACATCGGCGATGCGGCCGCTCTTCGGGTCGACGCCGCCCCAGAAGCTGATCGGCGCCGTCAGCACCAGCGCCTCGCCTTCGCCGCCCTTGCCAGGCACCAGGATCTCGGCTCGGGCGTTCATGCTGCGATATCCGTAAATCGTGGCTTACCAAGAACGGCGCTTTCGACGCAGTCGGCCAGCGAGGCGTAGAGCACGGAGTAGCCGGTGTTGCCCGGCGCGTAGTGCGCGAACTTGCCCGAATTCGTCATCAGCACCCCGTTGCTGAGCTCCGGCATGATCGGCGTCACCACCACGCAAGTGTCGGCAACGATGATCACCCCGCTTGCCTCGAGCGCCTTGCGCCGGCCGCTTTGCTCGAGTCCGGACAGCGCATGGCGGCCGGTGCAGGCATAGATCGGCACGCTGAGCGGGCGGCCGGCGAGCAGCCGCTCCAGCGCGTCGAATTCCGCGAGCGACAGGTGCGGGCTGCCGATTGCAACCGCATCGATCGTTTTCGATGCCGCCGCCGTCGACAGCCCGGCACGTGCCTTCGCGGCCATTTCAGACGTGACGCGGATCACCGTCTCCGGCGTCGCGCCGGCGAGAATCGTGTGCGCATAGGGCGCTTCCGGCGTCACGCCGGCAACGTGGAAAAGGCCGACCGCGCCGGACGAGGCCGCGGCGGCGCCGAATGCCTTGAGCGCATCCTCGCCGGGGTGCTTGGCCACGCCGGTGACGACGCCGACGGCGTTGCCGACCTCGCGACCATAGAGGCTGCCAAGCACCGGCCAGGCGATTTCCGATGCGAGGAAGGAAGGCGAGAGGCCGGAGACATCGAACACCAGCCGCGCCCGCCTGTTCTCAAGGCGATGCAGGCCGTAGTCCGGGGCTCGGCCGGTAATGGCGCAGGCGATGTCGAGGAAATCGCCATAGCGGTTGGTGCGCGCGCCCAGCACAGAATTGCAGAACACCACCGCGTTCGATTCGCCCCAGGCGACGTCGCTGCCCAGCGCTGGCCGGTGCCCGGCCTGGTAAGGCGCGCAGGTCCAGCTCTGCTCGCAGCCAAGCTTGCGATAGGCCTCCATCATCCGCCGCGCCATGCCGCGCGCCGGCTCCTCGAGGCGGATGCGCGCGCAGCCCATCAGGTCGAGCGCGCCGACATTGAGCGTCGAGCGCACGGCGACGCGCGCGCCGCCCTCGACCAGCCTCTCGGCGAACAGCGTGCCGGAATCGCCGTGATAGAGCGCCCCGTCTATATGCGTCGAGGCAATCGGGATCAGTCGCGGCGCGCCGAGCAGCCGGGCGCTTTCGGCGACGATACGCATCGCCATCGCGGCGCCGTCCTTGCCGGCGGCGATCGCCTGTTCTTCCGCGCTGAGGGCGAGGCTCATGGCAGCACCTTGCGCATGGTGATCGAGGTCGGCCGATCGTAGCCTTCATGCGCCGTGCGTTCGGTCTCGCCAAAGCCCAGCCGGGCGAAGGCGCTGTGATTTGTGGAGAGCTCGATGCGGGTCTGCAGTTCGATGGCGCCCTTGCCACGGCTCACAGCAATTTCCTCGGCGGCCCGCATCAGCAGCCTGCCGATGCCTTGCCCCTGAAAGTCCGGCTCGACCGCGAGCTTGCCGATGTAGAAATCGTCCTGCCTTTCCAGCATGAAAACGCAGCCGACGATCCTCGCACCTTGCAGGGCCAGGAAACCCGTCTCCTGTTTTGCCTTTTCCTTGAGCTTTGCCGCGGTCAGCAGATGCGCCGAGGACGGCCGATCGATGACGCCGTCCATATAGGCAAAGGCGCGCATGATCAGCGAATGCAACTCGTCCCATTGCCCGAAATCGGGAGGAATTTGCGTGACGAAGACGCCCGTCGGCCGGTCCATGCGATCAGGCTCTCTTGTAGCGGATCGTGTCGAAGCGCGCGCTGAGCGCGTCGTAAAGCAAAAGCCGGCCGACCAGCGGCTCGCCAATGCCGGTGATCAGCTTGATCGCCTCCATCGCCTGCAGCGTTCCGATCACACCGGTCAGCGCGCCGACTACGCCGGCGACGGCGCATGACGGCACCAGTCCTTCCGGCGGTGCTTCCGGGAAAAGGTCGCGGTAGCCGGGGTTAGGCTTGCCGTCGGCGCCGGTCTCGAACGGTTTCAGAACCGTCAGCGAGCCGTCGAAGCGGCCGACGGCGGCGTGCACCAGGGGCTTGCCTTCTGCGGCGCAGGCATCGGCCACCGCATAACGCGTCTCGAAATTGTCGGAGCCGTCGACCACGATGTCGTATCGTGCGACGAGGGCAGGGGCATTCTCCGCCGTCAGCCTAAGCTGATGCGGCTCGACCGCCACATTGGGGTTGATGCGCATGATCGCCGCGGACGCGCTGTCGGTTTTGGCAATGCCGATCGCGTCCGTGCCGTGGATCACCTGCCTCTGCAGGTTGGACAGCGAGACCGTGTCGTCGTCGGCGATGCCGAGCGTGCCGACGCCGGCGGCGGCGAGATATTCGAGCACCGGGGCGCCGAGCCCGCCGGCGCCGATCACCAGCACCCGCGCCCGCTTCAGTTTCTGTTGGCCGGCGCCGCCGATCTCCGGCAGCACGATGTGGCGCGCGTAGCGCTCGAGTTCTTCGTCGGAAAGCGTGGTCATGGCCAGACCTTATCGTGGCGCAAAAACCTTGTCAGGGGTCTTCGGTTGGCCCAACCGTGCCGTGGTCGACCGTCAGGAACTGCGCGCGGCCCTCGAGGCTGGAAAACAGCGCCGCGTCGGTTCCGGTCATGAACGCCTGGCAGTTCAGCTCCTCCAGGATCGAGAACAGGGCGGCGCGCCGGCCGGCGTCGAGATGCGCCGCGATTTCGTCGAGCAGCAGGATCGGCGTCATCCCCGACATCTCGCCGGTCAGCCTTGCATGCGAGACCACGATGCCGACCAGGAGCGCCTTCTGCTCGCCGGTCGAGCAGAGTTCGGCCGGCATTGCCTTGGGCCTATGCCGCACCACGAGATCGGAGCGATGCGGGCCGTCCAGCGTGCGGCCGGCGGCGCGGTCGCGATCGCGGCCATCGGCCAGCGCGCGGCGAAACCGCTCCTCGACATCGACCGCCGGCGCGCTGCCGAGCGCGTTTTCCAGATCGCCGTCGAGGCTGATGTCGGCTTGCGGAAACGGTCCGCTGGACGGCAGCCTCTCGATCATGGCGGCAAGCAGGCGCGCCAGCTCGGCGCGGGCCGCCGCGATCGCCACGCCGGTCTCGGCCATCTGCGTCTCGATGGCCTCGAACCAGCTGCCGTCGCGAGATCCTTCCGTAAGCAGGCGGTTACGTCCGCGCATCGCCTTCTCGTAGTCGAGCGCGCGCTGACCGTGGCCGGGATCGATCGCCAGCACCAGCCGGTCGAGGAAGCGCCGGCGGTCGGCCGCCGGCCCGGGGAACAGGCCGTCCATCGCCGGCGTCAGCCAGACGACACGCAGCCACTCCAGCATATCCTCGGACGACCGCGCCGCGGCGCCATTGATCCGCACCCGTCTGCCGCTCTCGCCGCTGTCGCCGCCCGCAATGCCGGTGCCGATCTCGGCCTGGCCTTCCGGCCCTTCGATGCGGGCGTGCAGCGCAAAACCGCCATCGCCGCCTTCACGCGCCAGGTCGGCATAGGGCGCGCGGCGCAGTCCGCGCCCAGGCGTCAGCAGCGAGATCGCTTCCAGCAGATTGGTCTTGCCGGCGCCATTGTCGCCGGACAGCACGACCGCTCCGGGCGACAGGCCGATGGATAGCGCCGCATAGTTGCGGAAATTCGTAAGTGTAAGCTTACTTATATGGGTTTGGTGCTGGAGCTGTGTTGCACCTGCGGTCACGGCGGCAAAATCGCCTCGTTGGCGGCCTAGAGCCGGATGACTTCAGGTCGAATCGACCTGAAATCTGAATCCGGCTCTAAATCAAAGAGATAGAGCATGATGTCGTCCGAAAACCGCTTCACACTTTTCGGCATCATGCTCTAGACCCGCATCGGCATCAGCACGTAGAGCGCGGTCTCGTCGGCCATGTCGTGGATCAGCGTCGGCGAGCCGGCATCGGCGAGCATGAATTTCGCCTCCGTGCCGGTTAGCTGCGCGGCGACGTCGAGCAGATACTTGGCGTTGAAGCCGATCTCGATCGGGTCGGCCGAATAGTCGGCGGCCAGTTCCTCGGTGGCGCTGCCGGAATCCGGATTGTTGACGGCCAGCGTCAGCTGGCCCTCGGCGATCGACAGTTTCACCGCCCGGCCGCGCTCAGACGAAATGGTCGAGACGCGGTCGACGGCCGCGGCGAAGCTCTGCCGGTCGATGATCAGCTTCTTGTCGTTGCCGGTCGGAATGACGCGCTGATAGTCCGGGAAGGTGCCGTCGATCAGCTTCGAGGTCAGAACCACGCTGCCGATGGTGAAGCGGATCTTGGTGTCGGAAAGTTCGGTGGTCACGGCCACATCCGGGTCGTCGACCAGCTTCTGCAACTCGCTCACCGTCTTGCGCGGGATGATGATGCCCGGCATGCCTTCGGACCCTGCCGGTGCGTCGATCTCGGCGCGCGCCAGGCGGTGGCCGTCGGTCGCCACCGAGCGCAGCTTCAGCTTGCCGCCGGCTTCATGCGTGTGCAGGTAGATGCCGTTGAGGTAGTAGCGCGTCTCCTCGGTGGAGATGGCGAATTGCGTCTTTTCGATCAGGCCTTTCAGGTCGAGCGAATCGAGCCGGAAGATGTGCGAGAAGGAACCGGCCGAAAGCTCCGGGAAATCGGACTGCGGCAGGCACTGCAGACGGAAGCTCGAACGGCCCGAGGTGACCGTCATCGCATTGCCGTCCTCGTCGGTCTTCAGCATCACCTCCGCCCCGTCGGCGAGCTTGCGCACGATGTCGTAGAGCAGATGCGCCGGAACGGTCGTCGCCCCGCCGCGCTCGACCTTGGCGGGCGTCGCTTCGGTCACTTCCAGGTCGAGGTCGGTCGCCTTCATCTCGAGGCTGGCGCCCTCGGCGCTGAGCAGCACGTTGGAGAGGATCGGTATGGTGTTGCGCCGCTCGACCACGCGGTGGACATGGTTGAGCGACTTCAGGAGATTTGACCGTTCCAAGATAACACGCATGACGAAACAGGCTCGCTTGAATGGATGAGCGGGTCTCCGGCGAGCGGCGCCCCGCGAAAGGTCTGAACAGGCTCAGAATCTGCTTAAGCTGACAGGAAAAAGCCTGCAAACGCAAGCCCGCGCCACCGGTTAGGACCGGTTGCGCGGGCTTTCTGGGGATAAAGCCGGCGAAGTCCCCGATCCGGCTTTTCCCGGGCGCTCAAGCCTGGTCGTTGATCAGCCTTCGCAAGAGTTCCAGTTCCTTCGCCAGCGTGTTGTCCGCGCCCGAAAGGTCCTCGATCTTGCGCACCGCGTGCAGCACCGTCGTATGATCGCGGCCGCCGAACCGCCGACCGATCTCCGGCAGCGAACGCGGCGTCATCACCTTCGACAGGTACATCGCGACCTGCCGCGGCTTGACGATGGTGCGTGTGCGCCGGTTGGACAGAAGCTCGGTCTTCGACACATTGTAGTGGCGCGCCACGATGCGCTGGATGTCCTCGATGCGCACCCGCTTCGGCTCGCCCGAGCGATAGATGTGGCCGAGGATCTCATCGATGCGGTCGATGCTGATCTGTGGCTCGAAGGACTGCCTGAACAGGAGCTGGTTGAAGGCGCCCTCCAGTTCGCGCCCGCTGCCCGTCACCGTGCGCGCGACATGGTTGAGGATCTCCTCCGAAATATCGAGCGAGGTGTCGTCGACCTTGGCCGTCGCAAGACGCAGCTTCAGCATGCCGAGCCGCATGGCGAAGTCCGGCGCCGACATTTCCAGCGCCACGCCGCCATTGAGGCGCGAGCGGACGCGCGGCTCCAGCGATTCCAGCTCCGACGGCGGCCGGTCGGCGGCGACCACCACCTGCTTGGCGCTGTCGAGCAGCATGTTGATGAGATGGCAGAATTCATGCTGGATCGACTTGCCCTGCAGGAACTGCATATCGTCGATGATCAGCAGGTCGATGTCGCGCAGCTGCTCCTTGAGCGTCAGCGCGTTGTTGTCGCGGATCGCGGTAGCGAAGCGCCACATGAAATACTCGGCCGTCAGATAGACGACGCGCGATTTCGGGTTGTGCATCAGCGATTCCGCCGCGATCGCCTGCAGAAGATGCGTCTTGCCGAGGCCGACCGTGGCATGAAGGAAAAGCGGGTTGAAGCGCACCGCGCTCGACTGCGATTCCGCCACCGCCTTTGCAGCGGCGAAAGCCACCCGGTTCGACGGGCCTTCGATGAAGGAATTGAACGTGTAGCGCGGATCGAGCGGCGACCCCAGCACATTGTGCCGGAACTCCGTTTCGGCGGGCGCGCCCTGGCGCGGCGCCGGTGCCCGCTCCACCCTGCCTGATCCGGCGGTGCCTGCCGCGAGCGCCGTTTGCGTCTGCCTGGTCATCCTGCGCGCCGGCGCCACTTCCGGCTCGGCGCCGTTGCGCGTCTGGCGCGTGGCGGTGCGCACCACGATCTCGATCTTCAGAACCTCGGGATCCTCGTGCTTCCACAGTTCGGCGATCAGATCGAGATAGTGGCCGTTGATCCACGACCGCAGGAAGGCCGTCGGCACCGAGATGCGGACAATGCCCCGGGACGCCTCGGCGACCTTCATCCGGCCGAACCAGCTAGAATAGACCTCGGCTCCCAAGCGCGCCTTCAGCTGGGTCTTGACCCGCTCGAACTTCTGTTCCGCGTCGCTGGATGCCACCATGTCGCCCCCTCCGACAAAAGTTGCTTGAAATGGGAGTTCGCTCGTTAGCTCCCTTTCGATGCCGCTCTGCATGACCGCGTTCCTTGCCTGTTTGTACCTGTTTTCCGCCGGGGATGCGCCTCCTGCATCCATGTTTCCGGCGACCGTATCTTCGCTGCGACACTGCCACCGCCGCTGGTGGTGAATGCCGCCTCGTTCTACACAAGGGACCGGTCCCGGCCCTTGCAAGCCGGGTCGTTTTTCTGAACAAGGCAAAGCTCTACCGCCCGGCGAAAACGCCGGCGCGCCATCGACCTGCCATGTAAAAATTACGCCAGTCCCCTACCCGCATCGAAAAGACAAATCAAACCCGTTCGCGGAATTGCTCCACGTCATGAATTCTGCCATTTTGTGGTGGCCAATTCAGGCTGGGTTTGGGGGCCAAGAGCCCGTCCCTTCGATGGATGGACATTACCGAAATCGCTGTGGATAGGGCAAGGCCACGACTAACGGATTTTTAACGAATCTGGTTAGCGGAGGCGGGTCTGCAACAGGTGCCGCAACGGCATATTTTGACAAAGCCATTGTGATTCAAACCCTTTTCCGGCGAATATGAAAAAGGCCACCCGGCAGGAAATTTTCTGAAATAATTCGCTTGACAGCTACTTGTCCCCCGCAGCTCGAACTCGATGTGAACAAGCTGTGGATCACCGTCTGCAAGTGACTGAAATGTATGGATAATTTCTGACAGCTGAATCTGGGTGCGCACCCGCTTTCGACATAACGGAATATCAGTGCGCATGTATATGCCGGCAAAACAATCTGGATTTTGAAATCCAGCCCGGATGCGATCTCCGGGCGTTCTTTTTAAGTACTTGCCGGCAAACGAAAAAACCCGGCGTCATCCGCCGGGTTCGAAGAACGCTAGTCTAGGGTAGGCGTATCAGGCGGTCAGTACCTTGACCCGGTGCGCCAGCCGCGAAACCTTGCGCGATGCCGTGTTCTTGTGGATCACGCCCTTGGTCGCGGCGCGCATCAATTCCGGCTCGGCGGCCTTGAAGGCGGCGAGTGCCGCGGCCTTGTCGCCCGAGGCCAGCGCCTCTTCGACCTGGCGCACATAGGTGCGGACGCGCGAGCGGCGGTTCTTGTTGATCGCGGCGCGGCGGGCGATCTTGCGCGTTGCCTTTTTGGCCGAGGAGGTATTGGCCATGATGCCTCTCTTCTGATCTGGTGGGCGCCAGCAGTATCGCAGGGCGCAAAAAACAAACGGGCAGCCACAGGCCGCCTCGGTTGGTGCGGCTTATAGTTCAGCTTTTCCGGCGCGTCAACGCCGCTTTGCCTTCTTTTTGAGGCTGGCGCCCGGCCATCTTATCGATTGGTGAAATTGGGCTTCCGCTTCTCGGCGAAGGCCGCCATGCCTTCCTTCTGGTCGTCCAGCGCAAACAGCGAATGGAACAGCCGCCGCTCGAACCGCAAACCCTCCGCAAGCGTCGTCTCATAGGCCCGGTTGACGGCCTCTTTCGTCATCATCACAGAGGGCAGCGAGAATTCCGCTATCTTTGCCGCGGCCTTCAGCGCCTCCTCGACGAGGTCGCCGGCGGGCACGACTCGCGAGACCAGCCCGCAGCGCTCTGCCTCCGCCGCATCCATCATCCGCCCCGTCAGGCACATATCCATGGCCTTCGACTTGCCGACGAACCGGGTCAGCCGCTGCGATCCGCCCATGCCGGGCATCACGCCGAGCGTGATCTCGGGCTGGCCGAACCTTGCGGTGTCCGCGGCGATGATGAAATCGCACATCATTGCCAGTTCGCAGCCGCCGCCAAGGGCGTAACCCGCGACCGCCGCGATGATCGGCTTTCGCACGCGCGTAAGTTCCTCCCAGCCGACGAAGAAGTCCTGCGTGTAGGCATCGACGAAGGCGATCGACTGCATCTGCTTGATGTCGGCGCCCGCGGCGAAGGCCTTCTCGGAACCGGTGATGACGATCGCGCCGATGCCGGGGTCGGCGCCGAACCCGTTCACCGCCTCGACCGCTTCTCTCATGACCTCGGTGTTCAGTGCATTGAGCGCCTTCGGCCGGTTCAGCGTGATCAGCCCGACCTTGCCGCGCGTCTCCACGATGATGGTTTCATAGGTCATGGCATCGCCTCCTCGTTCCGATTGAGGAGATCGGTCTAGCTCACCGCTGACAGGTCCGGCAATAGAAGGTCGAGCGGCCGCTCTGCACGATGCGCTCGACGTGGCCGCCGCAGCCAGGCTTCGGGCATGGCTCGCCTTCGCGGTCGTAGACGGCGAAGGAATGCTGGAAATAGCCGAGCGACCCGTCGGTCTGCACATAGTCGCGCAGCGACGATCCGCCGGCGGCGATCGCATCGGCGATGACCGACCGGATCGCCTCGGCCAGCCGTTCGGCCTGCTCGCTGGCCTTCTTGCCGGCCTTGGCGATGGTGCCTGCTTCGCGCAGCGGCGACAGGCCGGCGCGCCACAGCGCTTCGGACACATAGATATTGCCGAGCCCGGCGATCAGCCGCTGGTCGAGAAGCGCTGCCTTCAACGGCGATCTGCGGCCCTTGAGCAGCGAGGCGAGCAGGGCGCCGTCCAGCGCATTGCCTGTCGGCTCGACGCCCAGGCCGGTCAGCATCGGATGGGTATCGGGCACGCCTTCGGCGAACAGCATGAAGCCGAAACGGCGCGGATCATTGAAGATCACGCGCGAGCGGGCGCCCGCGGCCGTCTCGACATCGAAAACGACATGGTCGTGCGTGGAACTCTTCGACCGCTCGTGATGGAAGGTGCCTGGCGTCTCGTTGTCATCGGCGGCTTCGATGCGGAACGAGCCCGACATGCCGAGATGGCAGATCAGCACCGGGCCGCCATCCACATGCATGGTCAGGTATTTGGCGCGACGGCCGAGCGCGGTGATGGTTTTGCCGGTCAGGCGTTCGGAGAAACGCGCGGGAAATGGAAACCTGAGATCGGGCCGGCGCGCCTCGACCCTGACCAGGCGAGCGCCTTCCAGGACCGGCTGCAGCCCGCGCCGGACGGTTTCGACCTCAGGCAGTTCGGGCATGACCGCCGATCGCTCTAAGGAAGGAGGTGCCGTGACGGCCGGGCGCCAGCCCGAGATGCTCGGCGACGGTCTCGCCGATATCCGCGAAGGTCGGCCTGAGGCCGACGTCGCCGCCTGACAGCCCCGGTCCGGTGCCGATCACCGGGATGCGCTCGCGCGTATGGTCGGTGCCGCGCCAGGTCGGATCGTTGCCATGGTCGGCGGTGAGGATGAGCAGGTCGCCTTGCCGCAGTTTCGCCAGCGCTTCGGGCAGGCGCCGGTCGAACGCCTCCAGCGCCGCGGCATAGCCGGCGACATCGCGCCGGTGGCCGAACTCGGTGTCGAAATCGACGAAATTGGCAAACACCAGGTCGCCGTCGTCGGCATCGTCCATCGCGCCGAGCGCTTTGTCGAACATCGCCATGTTGCCGGCGGCCTTGCGCACCTCCGAGATGCCGCGATGCGCGAAGATGTCACCGATCTTGCCGACCGCGATGACCTTGCTGCCGCGCCCCGTCAGCCGGTCTAGCAGCGTCGGTTCGGGTGGCGGCACGGCATAGTCGCGGCGGTTATATGTCCGTTCGAAGGTGGCGACGGTTTCCCCGACAAAAGGCCGCGCGATTACCCGGCCGATGTTCAGCGGATCGGCCAGCCTGCGCACCGTCTTGCAGAATTCGTAGAGCCGTTCGAGGCCGAAATGCGTTTCGTGGGCGGCGATCTGCAGCACGGAATCGACCGAGGTGTAGCAGATCGGCTTGCCGGTCCGGATATGCTCCTCGCCGAACCGCTCGATGATCTCGATTCCTCCCGCGTGGCAATCGCCCAGAATGCCGGGCACCTTTCCCTCGCTGATCATCGCCGCGGTCAGTTCGGCCGGAAAGGCGGGCACCGTCTGCGGGAAATAACCCCAGTCGAAACGCACCGGCAGGCCGGCTATCTCCCAGTGGCCGGACGGCGTGTCCTTGCCGCTCGACACTTCTTGCGCCGCGCCATGGAAAGCCGCCGCGATCGGCGCCGTGCCGCCATTGCCGAAGCGGAACCCCGTCGCGGTTTCCGCCGCGCCCGCCAGCCCAAGCGAGACCATGTTGGGCAGGGCGAGCGGTCCCTTGCGCAGGCCCTCGCGATCCGCGCGCCCCTCGGCGCAGGCGAGCGCGATGTGACCGAACGTGTCGGCGCCGGCATCGCCATAGCGTTCGGCATCGGCGGCGCCGCCGATGCCGAACGAGTCGAGGACAAAGAGGAAAGCGCGCGCCATCAAAGGGGTCATTGTTGCCTGTCTGCGGGTCCAGACATAGGGTTCCGCATCGCCATTGGCAATTCGGAAACCAAACGGCAACCGCTCGGCGCGATAGTCGGGCGAGACGGGATGCCGGTACGGGCGGGGCAGGGATGGGAAGGCGCGGCGGATTTTCGGCAAGGCCTGCCTGCATGGCTGCTTTGGCATTGCTGGCCGCGTCCTGGCCGGATACGGCCAGCGCCGATTGGCGCGACGACATCGGCACATTCCGCGTCGGCATCGTCGCCGAACCTGGAGCCGGCAACGCCGTTCCGGGCCTGGCGCTGCTCACCGACGCCTACACCAAGGCACTCGGCATGAAGGTCGAGTTTGTCGTCGCCCGCGACTACCGGGCGCTGATCGAGGCGCAGGTGGAGGGACGGATTCAGTATGCCGTCTATTCAGCCGTCGCCTATGCGACCGCGTCCGAGCGCTGCGGCTGCGTCGAGCCGCTGGTGGCGCCGGTCGATACCGATGGCGCCGCCGGCATCCGCTCGCTCCTTGTGACGCGCGACGGCAAGGTGCCGGATCTCGCGGCCATGCCGGGCCATCGCATCGCCATGGCGCCTGCCGACAGCGTCGGCGGCTCGCTTTTGCCGCTCGCCGGCCTGACGGCGGCAGGCGTCGGGATCACCGAGGATTCACCCTATCTGCTGCATGCCGGCTCGGCGGCCGCCGCCGAGGCAATGCTGGTCGACGGGCAGGCCGATGCTTTGTTCGGCTGGGAAACGGCGCTGGCGGACGGCAATCCGGCCGCGGCCGACAGTCCGCCGGCCCTTCCGGCAGGCCAGCCGGCCGGCACGGGCGACCAGCCGGCCGATCCGAACGGCACGATGGCGCGGCTTGAGGCGGCGGGTGTTTCGAAGGCGGCGCTGCGGATCGTGTGGACGTCAGGCCTGCTCAGATACGGCCCGCATGCCGTGCGCAGCGATCTCGATCCCGAGGCCAAGCGCCGGCTCACCGTGTTTCTCACCAACCTGAAGTCGATGACGCCCGATGTCTACGATCTTCTGGAGACGACGCATTCGGGCGGCTTCACCGTCGCCTCGCAAAAGGACTATGCGATGGCGGCTGCGATCGTGCGCATGGTGTCGGGCAAAGAGGGCGGGCAATAATCCGGGGCGAAGCGGCGCCGTGCAATTCTCAGCAGTCGCTGCAAGGGATCGTCGTGCTCCGGCGCGGCCGCAGATAGTAGGTCTCGCTCATCGAAATGTGGCTGAAAGCCGAGGTCAGCCCAAGCCGCTCTTTGCTGTCCGCCGCCCAGGTGATGATCGGCTCATAGGCGAGGTCGCTCTCGACGCGGATGAGGAAGGTGCCCTTGACGTTGAGCGCGGTGGGAATCGTGGTGGTGCTGGTCTTCGCGGCATCGGCGCTGGTGGCCCCGTTGAGCAGCTTGCGCGACCAGACGACCTGCACCTTAGGCGTCGTATCGGTGGTGACCTCTATCGCCGTGATGACGATCTTGGGATCCGACCGGTTGTAGGGCTTCAGGGTCGAGTTGCCGATCTTCATGATCGCATCGAGATCGGCCTTGGTGATGGTGTTCTGCTGGGTGACGAGGTCCGCCACCATGCTGCCGATGCGGCTGACCTTCTTGCTGGTCTCGATGGCCTGGGAGGCCTCCATGGTCACGAAATACATCACGAGCAGCAGCGGCACGATGAAGGCAAACTCGATCGCCGCGATGCCGCGGCGATCGGCGCCAAACCGCACCGCTCGTGTCCAGACCGCCAAAATTCCCCGATGTGCCCCCGCACGATACATGCCCTTACCCCCGTTTTGCCGAAGCATGCCCGCAATCTCAGTTGTCGAACGGCTCGTTCTGCCACGTCACGGACGCGAAGTGCAGCGCGGTGCCGTCGGTCATATTGGTCATCGACTTGGACATGAAGTCGGTCATGACCGGCCATTTGTAGAAGACGCGCAACATGTTCTTCGTTTCCGCCAGCCCGGGCGATACGCCGAAAGCCGTCGAGTTCGCGCCTTGAGTCAGCACGATCTGGTTGTTCACGATCTTGTAGCTCGCCGTAGCGGCGTCCGCGAAGGTCGCATATTCGCGCAAGTCCACGGATAGTCCCGGGCACTTGTTGGCGACAATGATTTCCAGCTTGGCGCAGATCATGTCCTGCAACTTGGTGCCGCTCACGTCGGCCGGCCTCAGCTGGCCGGTGCGCAACTTGCGGGCGATGTCGTCGGTGATGTTGGCCATCACTTCCTGGCCGGCAAATGAAATGCAGCTTTCGAGGATGGCGAAGACGAGGAGGGCGAAAGGCAAGGCAAGCATCGCGAATTCCATCGCCGTGCTGCCGCGCCGATCACCAAGAAAGCGGGCGCGGAGCCGTGTCCACCCGTTGCCGCGATTGTCGTCCTCGGGCGCTCGCTTCCTGTTCATGCCCACTCCCTGCCGATCCTTGTGATGTCGGCCGGGACATTAACGAAAACCCATTGAAGCCCGGTTTGGATGACCGTTAAATTCGTCGAAGCGCCGTTAGCCGGCCGCTAACCGTAGTCGCCGAAAAGGCGGGCAGCTCAGTGGCCGGCGCTCATCTCGGCTTCCGAGGCCTTCTCGCTGTCGCTCTTGTAGGAGCTTTCGCAATACGGGGTGCAGGACATGGTCTGGATTTCGGAGCGCCTGTAGATTCTGACCGAGGATGCATCCTGCCGCACGACGGTGACCTGTTCGTCGATGATCGGGCTGCCGTCCTGGTCGAGGACGACCAGATTGGTGACGCCGAATCCCTTGCCGGTCAGCACGATGGTCGAGGCATCCTGCACGGAGGCGTCTGCAATCGCCGGATTGCCGATGACGATGGTGTCGGCCGAACGGGACAGCTTGACGATCTTGGCCTGGTTCATGGTGACTTCGATGCCGGGCCCAGCCTTGGCCGGCAGGACGAAGGCAGCGGCGGCGACAAGCACGGCAACTGGAAACGACGATCTCAACCCGGTCATCTGGACGCTCCAAGGCGGCAAACTGTTCAACGGAACATGAACGAGATTGGTGAACCAACGGTTAAGCCCGTGCTCAGCACGATTAAGGCCGGCGTTCGACTGCCTGCCGCGGCGGGCGATGGCCCTCCCTGCGACAGTCGCCGGGAATCCGCCTCTGCCGCTGCTTTGCGGGCGGCGAGGCGGCTCGCCGGTACTTTAGCTGACGGTTAACCAAGCAACGGGTTCGAGACCGGAAAGGAATCGGTAAGGCTGTTTATTAAGCCGATCGAAAGGCCTTCTCCCTAGATTGGCAGCATCCGATCAACCGGCAAGAGAAGTTGACGGAAGTGCTGTAACACGTGGAGTAGGAGCTCTCGAATGTCTAACCTCATTGCACGTTTTGTGAAGAACGAGTCCGGTGCGACCGCCATCGAATATGGCTTGATCGCCGCTCTCATCGCGCTCGCCATCATGGTCGGCGCCGGCGCCCTCGGCAATGCGCTGAACAACAAGTTCGACGCCATCGCCAACAAGGTTGAAGGTTCCTGATACCTGAAGCGAATTAGCTTCTTCAAGGGAAAGGGCCGCCTCTTCTGGCGGCCCTTTTTTCGTCATTCACGTTTTCATCAAGCCGGGCGATTTTGACTGGCCCGCCTCATCAATCGTTAATCGAACATGCCTAGGCTGCACTGGCTAGAACTCGACCGCAGGCACCGCGCCCATGCTTGAAGCCCTCATCTTCGTCGTCTTTCCGTTCTGCATGCTGTTTGCCGCGATCTCCGACATGCTGTCGATGACGATCGCCAATCGCGTGTCGGTGCTGCTGGTGGTGGTCTTTGCCTTGGTGGCGCCGCTGACGGGGATGGATTGGGCCGCCTATGGCTGGCATTTCGCGGCGGGCTTCCTGGTGCTGGCCGTGACCTTTGGCCTGTTCGCGCTCGGCGGCATGGGCGGCGGCGATGCCAAGCTGCTGGCCGCCACCGCGCTGTGGATGGGCTTCAACATCCATCTTGTCGAATACCTGGTGATTTCGACCTTCATCGGCGGGCTGCTGACGGTCGCCATCCTTGCTTACCGGAAATCGGCACTGGCGGACTTTACCGGGCACAATCCCTTCCTGCGCCATTTCGCCGACCAGACGACCGGCGTTCCCTACGGCATCGCGCTGGGCATCGGCGGTCTGATCGTCTTTCCGGATTCTCCGCTCATGGTATGGGCGCTGGAAAGGCTGGCCGCCTAGCCCCTTGCCATCGCGCGTACGAGTTATCCGGTTTTGGACTGGGCGGCTTGGCCGCCCTTTTCGCATCCCGGAGGGCGGTTCGTTCTAATTTATGTAAACCTTAAATTAATCACGATCGTAAGCATTGCATTAACCTTGTTTTGACGATTGCGGCTGCAAAGTCCGCCCTGGCTAGGTGGTTTGCCATAGGCGAGGGTTCGGACAGATGCCAGCATCCCGACTTATAATACTGAGCGTGGCGGTGGCCGCGGCGGGCGGCGCGGGTTATGTCGCGAAGAACATGGTGGCGGTTCCGCCGCCCCGGGTCGTCGTCGATAGCCCCCAGGCGCCGGCCATAGCGCTGCAGGACGTGCTCGTCCTGTCCGGCGATGTCGCCATGGGCAGCCCGCTGGAGAACAACATCAGCTGGGAGTCGTGGCCGGCCGACGGCATCAACGCGAATTTCATCACCCGCGCCGCGGAGCCCGATGCCGTGGACAAGCTGAAGGGCTCCGTTGCCCGCGTGGCGATGTACACGGGCGAGCCGCTCAGGCGCTCCAAGCTGATCGGCGAGGGCCAGAGCTTCATGTCGTCGATCCTGCCCAGCGGCATGCGCGCCGTCGCCACCGCGATATCGGCCGACACATCAGCCGGCGGCTTCATCCTCCCCAATGATTTCGTCGACGTGATCATGACCCGCCGTTCCGACACCGGAACGGGCGGCAGCGGGTTCACCACCGAGACCATCCTGAAGAACATCCGCGTCCTGGCGATCGACCAGACCATCCAGGAGGATGAGGAAGGCAAGAAGACCAGGGTCGGTCAGACCGCCACGCTTGAGCTGTCGCCGCAGCAGGCCGAAATCATCACGGTCGCGCAGCAGATGGCCGATCGCCTGACCCTGGCGCTGCGTCCGATCACGGACGCTCACGAAAAGAATCTGGGCGAGGCCGACTATCTCGTTTCCGGCAACGGCCGGCGCGGCACGGTGCGGATGATCAAGTCGGGCGAAGTTTCCGAAGTGGGAGCAAGGAAATGAGGCTAAAGGGTAAACTGCCCTTCATGGCGGCAGCGGCGATCGGCCTGTTCCTGCTCGGCACCAACGCGCCCGGCATGGTCGAGGCGAAGGCCGCGAACCGGAACGCCCAGGTGTCGGCGTCCACCGCCACACAACGCGTCAAGCTCGGTCTCAACAAGTCGGTGGTCATCGACCTGCCGAGCGATGCCTATGACATCCTGGTCGCCAATCCCGCGGTCGCCGATGCGGTCACCCGCACCGCGCGGCGCATCTATCTGTTCGGCAAGGCCGTGGGCGAGACCAACATTTTTGTCTTCGGCCCCAATGGCGAGCAGATCGTCAGCCTCGATCTGGCGGTCGAACGCGACGTCGCCGGGCTGGAGGACTACCTCAAGCGCTTCCTGCCGACGTCCGAGATCAAGGTCGAACTGCTGAACGACAACGTCGTTCTGACCGGAAGCGTGGACACGCCTCTCGACGCCAAGCGCGCCGTCGACCTGGCGACCATCTTCGTGTCCGGCGGTGAAGCCACGACCGGCCAGTATTCGCAGACCGCCGCCGGCGGATCGGC
The DNA here is from genome assembly GCF_004792275.1 of Mesorhizobium sp. M4B.F.Ca.ET.143.01.1.1. Taxonomy (NCBI): domain Bacteria; kingdom Pseudomonadati; phylum Pseudomonadota; class Alphaproteobacteria; order Hyphomicrobiales; family Phyllobacteriaceae; genus Mesorhizobium; species Mesorhizobium sp. M4B.F.Ca.ET.143.01.1.1. Next base: position 336,300 of record NZ_SRSR01000007.1, on the reverse strand, counting down.
CAATGGCGGCGTCGACATCAACAACCCCGACCAAGACCGCCGCGTCTCGAAGATCGTCAACCTGCTGCAGATCATCGGCGACGACCAGGTGACGCTGAAGGTGACCGTGGCGGAGGTCAGCCGCTCGGTGATGAAGCAGCTCGGCGTCAACATGGTCGGCAGCGGCGGCAGCAACGGCATTTCCTGGGGCGCGCTGGGCGATACGTTCAGCGGCCTCGGCAAGCCGATCTCGAACTCGGGTTTCAATGTCGGCACCTCGGCGATCCAGGCCTACATCAATGCCATGGAACAGGCCGGTGTCATGAAGACCCTGGCCGAGCCGACGCTGACCGCCGTGTCCGGCGAGAAGGCGACCTTCAAGGTCGGCGGCGAGTACAACATGGTCAACAGCGTCAGCGCCAACGTTTCGACCGACAACCAGACGGGCAACAGAACCTATTCGATCGAGAAGATCGAATACGGCATCGGCCTGGAATTCCAGCCGGTGGTGCTGTCGCCCGGCCGCATCAGCCTAAAGGTCAGGACCTCCGTATCGGAGCCGACCACGGAGGGATCGGTGTCGCTGTCGGCCGGCGGAAGGAGCCAGGGCATGAATGCGCTTTCGCTGCGCAAGCGCCTGGCGGATACGACGGTGGAACTGCCGTCCGGCGGGTCGATGATGATCGCCGGCCTCGTCCGCGACGACGTCAGGCAGGCCGTCAACGGCTTGCCTGGCCTGACCAAGATCCCGGTGCTCGGCACGCTCTTCCGCAGCCGCGACTTCGTCCGCAACGAGAGCGAACTCGTCATCATCATCACGCCCTATCTGGCCAAGCCGGTCGCGCGCAACGAACTTGCCAAGCCGGACGACAACTTCAACGCCCCGAGCGACGGCGCAGGCATGTTCCTTGGCCGCGTCAATCGCGTCTACGGCACCATGCAGACCGACAGACCCGCCGGCCGCTATCACGGCGTTGTCGGGTTCATCTACAAGTGAGCGGGGAAGCGGACATGTTTCAGTCGACATCGAACACCACCACGGCGCCGGCAAGGTCCGGTCGCGAGCGGATCCGCCGCTCCGTAGCCCCGGTCCTGGCGGTCCTGCTCGCCGCATCGCTCGCCGGCTGCGCCGGCTGGAAACGCGACAGCGTCACGGTCGGCGCCATCCCCGACGACTATCGCACCAGCCATCCGATCGTCATCGCGGAAAAGAACCAGAAGATCGATCTTCCCGTCGGCGCCGGCGATCGCGGCATGACCGGCGCCCAACGCGACACGCTGCTCGGCTTCCTCGACGGCTATGACAAGAGTGCGGCCCCGTCGCTGACCATCGCCGTCCCGAGAGGCTCGGCCAACGAGGTGGCGGCCTTGGTGGCCGGTCGCGATTTCGCCCGGGTCGCCGCCGCCTCCGGCGTCAAGCGCGGCCGCATCGTCATGACGTCCTATCAGTCGGCGGTTCCGGAAGCTTCGGCCCCGGTGCGCGTCGCCTTCGTGGCGGTGAGGGCGCAGACGGACAGATGCGGCCGCTGGCCGGAAGACCTGCTGCAGAATTCGGAAAACAAGCACTACGCCGACTTTGGCTGCTCGTACCAGAACAACCTTGCCGCCCAGATGGCCAATCCCAACGATCTGCTCGGGCCGCGCAAGCAGTCCGACATCGACGCCGAAAATCGCGGCGCGGTGATCGACCTTTACCGCTCGAGAGGCATTTCGAACGAATTCCTCGGCAACTCGGAAGTGACCTACTGAGTGGCGCAAGTCAGGAAGAGAGCATGACAATGAGCAATCTTGCCTATGACGCGCCTGTGGATGGCGGCGATACATCGCAACAGGACATCGCCGCGATGCAGGCATTGCGGCCGGTGCCGCGCATCTCGATCCAGGCATTTTGCGAGACCGAGGGCGTCGCCAGTCCGGTCCGCCTCGCCGGCGACGACCGGCGCATGGCGAAGGCCCATCTGAAGGTTCATATGGGCGGCATCGCCACGGCGATCGAGTTCTACCAGTCGGCGCCGACGCCGAACCTGATCCTGCTGGAATCGCGCAGCGAGCCGAAGCAGCTGCTGGAGCAGCTCGCCCAGCTTTCCGAATATTGCGATCCGTCCTCGAAGGTCGTGGTGATCGGCCATTACAACGATGTCGGCCTCTATCGCGAACTCATCCGCTCCGGCATTTCCGAATATGTCATCGCGCCGGTGTCGATGACCGACATCGTCAGCGTGGTCTCGTCGATCTTCGTCGATCCGGAGGCCGAACCGATCGGCCGCTCGATCGCCTTCATCGGCGCCAAGGGCGGCGTCGGTTCCTCGACCATCGCGCACAATGTCGCCTGGGCGATGTCGTCGCTGTTCAAGTCCGAGGTGGTCGTCGCCGATCTCGATCTTGCTTTCGGAACCGCCAACATCAATTTCGATCAGGATCCGGCGCAAGGTATCGCCGAGGCGGTGTTTTCGCCCGAGCGTGTCGACGAGGTCTATCTCGACAGGCTGCTTGCGCAATGCGCCGAGCACCTGTCGCTGCTCGCCGCTCCGTCCACGCTCGAACGGGTCTACGACTTCGATCCCGATGCCTTCTCGCAGCTCATCGACACCGCCCAGCGCAGCGCACCGCTCCTGGTCCTCGACGTGCCGCATATCTGGTCAGGCTGGAGCAAGAGCATCCTCGTCAAGGCGGATGAGGTGGTCATCACCGCGACGCCGGAACTGGCCAATCTGCGCAACACCAAGAACATGGTGGACATGCTGAAACGGCTGCGCCCGAACGATCCGCCGCCAAGGCTTGTCATCAATCAGGCAGGCGTTCCGAAGCGTCCCGAGATCGGACCGACGGACTTTTCCGAACCGCTCGGCATCACGCCCATGGCGGTCATCCAATTCGAACCGCTGCTGTTCGGCAACGCCGCCAACAACGGCCGCATGCTGGGCGAGATGGACGCCAAGAGCCCGGTCGTCGGCATCATCGACGAGATCGCGCATGTGCTGACCGGGCGCAGCGAAATCAAGATCAAGAAGAAGGCGGGCCTCGGCTCGCTTCTCGGCAAGCTCTCGCGCAACAAGAAGTGACGCACCCAGAGGCGGATGATTTCAGGTCGAATGGACCTGAAATCTGAATCCGGCCTCTAAATCGAAGAAAGTAGAGCATGATGTCGTCCGAAAGCCGCTTCACACTTTTCGGCATCCTGCTCCGGGCGGAATTGGTAGTCGATCATGTTTGGTAAGAGAGGCTCTGACGACGGCAACCGGTCCAAGCCGGAATTTCGCCAGCCGGCACCGGGCCCCGCGGCGCCGGGATCGGCGGATACGGCTGTTCTTGCGCGCCCCGCCGCGCCGGCGCAGTCGGGAGAGTTGGCCGCCCAGCCCGCCCGTCGCCCGGTCGAGCCGCCGCCGCTGGCGCCGGAGCCGAAGAAGATCCAGCGCGAGCGCAGCGAGACCTACTACGACACCAAGAGCCAGGTCTTTTCCGCTCTCATCGACACGATCGACCTGTCGCAGCTCGCCAAGCTCGATCCCGAAAGCGCGCGCGAGGAAATCCGCGACATCGTCAACGACATCATCGCGATCAAGAATTTCGCGATGTCGATCGCCGAGCAGGAACAACTGCTCGAGGACATCTGCAACGACGTGCTCGGCTACGGTCCGCTGGAGCCTCTGCTTGCCCGCGACGACATCGCCGACATCATGGTCAACGGCTCCAAGAACGTCTACATCGAAGTCAACGGCAAGGTCGAACAGACCAGCATCCGCTTCCGCGACAATCAGCAGCTCCTCAACATCTGCCAGCGCATCGTCAGCCAGGTTGGTCGCCGTGTCGACGAATCGAGCCCGATCTGCGACGCCCGCCTTCCCGACGGTTCGCGTGTCAACGTCATCGCGCCGCCGCTCTCCATCGACGGCACCGCGCTCACCATCCGCAAGTTCAAGAAGGACAAGCTGACGCTCGACCAGCTGGTCAAGTTCGGCGCGATCTCGCCGCAGGGCGCCGAGGTCCTCAAGATCATCGGCCGCGTCCGCTGCAATGTCGTCATCTCGGGCGGCACCGGCTCGGGCAAGACGACGCTGCTCAACTGCCTGACCAACTACATCGATCGCGAGGAGCGGGTCATCACCTGCGAGGACTCGGCGGAACTGCAGCTGCAGCAGCCGCACGTGGTTCGCCTCGAAACCCGTCCGCCGAATCTTGAAGGCGAGGGCGAGGTCACCATGCGCGACCTGGTCAAGAACTGCCTGCGCATGCGGCCCGAGCGGATCATCGTCGGCGAAGTGCGCGGACCGGAAGTGTTCGACTTGCTGCAGGCGATGAACACCGGCCACGACGGCTCGATGGGAACGATCCACTCCAACAGCCCGCGCGAGTGCCTGAACCGTATCGAATCGATGATCGCGATGGGCGGCTACTCGCTGCCGCAAAAGACCGTGCGCGAAATCGTCGTCGGCTCCGTCGACGTGATCATCCAGGCGGCCCGCCTGCGCGACGGATCGCGGCGTATCACCCACATCACCGAGGTGATCGGCATGGAGGGTGACGTCATCATCACCCAGGACCTCATCCTCTACAACATCAAGGGTGAGGACGCGAGCGGCAGGCTTATCGGCGAGCACGTATCGACCGGCATCGGCCGCCCGCATTTCTGGGATCGTGCCCGCTATTATGGCGAGGAGCAGCGCCTCGCGACCGCGCTCGAGGCCATGGAGAAAAACGCTGGCTGAGGTATCTGGAGGCGTAGGGGCTCTGGTCGATGTTCGGAATTGACAGCACCGTATTGGCGTTTGTCGTGCTGGCCGGCTTCAGCGCCGGGGCGGTGGCCTATGCTTTCCTGTTCAACCGCATCAGCAACGAGAAGCAGGTCGGCAAGCGGCTTGAGACCATCAAGACCGCCGAAACCGACCGCTCCGTCGTCAAGGCCTCGCGCGACCGCGCCGCCGAGGCGGTCAAGCGGCGAAAATCCCTCCAGGATTCGTTGAAGCAGCTCGACGAGAAGCAGCGATCCAACGATCGCATCGTCAAGAAGCCGCCGCTGAAGGTGCAGATCCGCCAGGCCGGCATGCAGGTTTCCATCGAGCGCTTCTACATCTACTCGGCGATCTGCGGCATCGTGCTCACGGTGCTCGCCTATCTGGCCACCGCGCCCTTGCTGGTGCTGCCTGGCGCATTGCTGGCTGGCGGCCTCGGCCTGCCGCGCTGGTTCGTCTCGTTCCGCCGGACCCGCCGGGTCAAGGCATTCCTCAACGAGTTTCCCAACGCCCTCGACATCATCGTGCGCGCCGTCAAGTCGGGCCTGCCCCTCAACGACGCCATCCGTCTGATCGCCAACGAATCTCCGGAGCCGGTCAGGACCGAGTTCCGCCGCATCATCGATTCGCAGCAGATGGGCATGTCGATCCCCGATGCCACCATGCGCATGTCCGAAACCATGCCGTGCGCGGAGGCTGGCTTCTTCGGCATCGTCATCCAGATACAGTCGCAGGCCGGCGGCAACCTCTCCGAGGCGCTGGGCAATCTCTCTCGCGTGCTGCGCGACCGCAAGAAGATGAAGGCCAAGGTGCAGGCGCTGTCGATGGAGGCGAAAGCTTCGGCCGTCATCATCGGCGCCCTGCCTTTCGTCGTTGCCTTCCTCGTCTATCTGTCGAGCCCGAACTACATCATGCCGCTGTTCACCACCAGCACAGGCAACCTGATCATCGGCTGTTCCCTGGTCTGGATGTCGATCGGCATCCTGGTGATGCGCAAGATGATGAACTTCGAAGTCTAGGGGGCGTCCATGACGGACCAGGTCGTCAAATCGCTTACCGATCCCGCCTTCCTGATCGCCTTGCTGGTCGGCATCGCGGTGTTCGCGACTGTCTTCACGCTGTTGCCCGCGCTCGGCGGCAACCAGCTCAAGTCGCGCATGAAATCGGTGGCGCTCGAGCGCGAGGAGTTGCGCGCCAAGCAGCGCGTGCGGCTGGCCAACGAAGCCGATCGCCGCCGCAAGGGCCTGCGCGAGGAACAGTCGATCGGCATGCGCAACATCGTCGAGCGGCTGGATCTCAGGCGCGCGCTGGCCGATGAGGGAACGCTGCAGAAGCTCAAGGTGGCGGGTTTTCGCGGCCAGAATCCGCTGACGCGCTTTCTCTTCTTCCGCCTGGTTCTGCCCTTTGTCGGTTTCGCCCTGGCGGCCGTCTACCTTTTCGTGCTCGGCGGCCTGCCGCTGCAGCCGCCCTTCATCAAGCTGTTCGTCTGTGTCGTGGTTGCCTATGGCGGCTTCTACGCGCCGATCCTTTACGTCAACAACCGCGCCACCAAGCGCAAGCAGTCGATCCAGCTGGCCTGGCCCGACGCGCTCGACCTGATGCTGATCTGCGTCGAGTCGGGCATGTCGGTCGAGGCGGCGCTGCGCAAGGTCGCCGACGAGATCGGCGGGCAGTCGGTGGCGCTCGCGGAAGAATTCGTGCTTACCAACGCCGAGCTCTCCTATCTGCAGGAGCGCAAGGTGGCTTACGAGAATCTCGCCAGCCGCACCGGCCTGGAATCGGTCAAGTCGGTGACGCAGGCGCTGGTCCAGGCCGAACGTTACGGCACGCCGGTCGCGCATGCGCTGCGCGTGCTGGCTTCGGAAAGCCGCGACATGCGCATGAATGCGGCCGAGAAGAAGGCCGCCGCCCTGCCGCCCAAGCTCACCGTGCCGATGATCCTTTTCTTCCTGCCGGTGCTGTTCGCCATCATCCTGGGGCCAGCCGGCATCCAGGTCAGCCAGCGCGGCATCTTCGGCGATCAGCACAACACCAGCAGCCAGTAAGGCAGCCCGGACGCTGACGAAAAAGCTGCGCTTGACGCCGGCAATGGCCGCTGGCGTGACTGACAGGCTTTGGGAGATCAGTGATATTGTCGCGCTGATCGAGAAGAAGGCAGCCGAGACGCCGGCTGCGCGCGCCGAAGCAAACGGGACAGCCAATGATTGTGAGGATAGCGGAGCTGGAGATCGACGCCGACTGTCTCGACGCCTACGCCGCCCTTATCGCTGAAGAGACTGAAGCCTCCGTGAGGCTGGAGCCCGGGGTGCTTTTTCTGTTCGCGGTTTCGGTCAGGGAAAGCCCGCATCTCGTCCGCGTCATTGAGGGCTATGCCGATCAGGCGGCTTATGAAATGCACCTGACCACGCCGCATTTTCTCAAATACAAGGCCGAGACCGCCGGTATGGTGAAGACTCTCCGTCTCATCGAAACCGATCCGATCTCGCTGAAAGCCAAAGCTCAAATCTGGAACTGACCCACTGCCGATGACCTTGAAGAATCGGCTGACGCGCTGGCGTTGCCGTCAGTTGGTCGCGGCCTTGTCCTTGTCCTGGTCCTTCAGCTGGCTCCAGGCGTTCTGCTGGGCGAGCATCTGGCGCAGATAGGCGACATTGGCTTGCGCCTGGTCGGGTGAGAGTTCCTGTGAGGCGATCTTCTCGGCCTCGTCGAAGCGGCCTTGCAGGCCGACGACCAGCGCCAGGTTCTGGCGCACGCGGCTGTCGGCGTTGGGCTGCTGGGCCGCCGAGCGCATGTAGGTCTCGGCCGTGCGCAAATCGCCTTCCAGCACATAGGACATGCCGAGGTTGGACAGGATCGAGGGTTCGTTCGGCTTGAGGTCGAGCGCCTTGCGATAGTCCTGGCGCGCCTCGTCCCGCTGGCCGAGCTGGTCTAGGATCGCGGCCTCCGCCGACACCAGCCGCCAGTCCGGATATTCCGGCGTCTGCGCGCGGCGCACGGCGTCCAGCGCAGGCTCGAACTGCCCGTTGGCGGCGAGCGCCTTGCCGTAGGCGGCGAGCACGTCGCGGTCCTTGGGCAGCGCGATCGCCAGCTTGCGCATGACGGCAAGCGACTGGTCGGCATCGCCGTCCATCTGCAGCGCCGCCGCGTAATTGGTGGCGATCCGTTTGTCGGTGGGGTTCTTGGCATAGGATTCGCCAAGCCTGGTCGTTGCGCTGTGCAACTCGGTCGCCGACATGGTCTCCAGCGGCTTGCTGTTGGAGCGCGTGATCGAGCCGGTGGTGAACTTGCTGGTCCCGCAGCCAGCGACACTTGCCGCGAGTGCTGCCATGAAGACCGTGGTGATCAGCCGCTTGCCCGTGGTGTTCATCAAACCGTTGATCAGCATCGGCCTGCGGCCTCCATCCATCTGCGGCCTTGCGTGGCCGTCTTCCCTCCCGAAGAAATATTCTGTTAACCCTAACGGACAGTTAAGAAAGGCCCCTGAAGCTCCCATTGTCCCTGCTGTTAGGGCAGGCCCACCGTTGCGCGGGGTCGAACGGACGACACGCTGGCTGGCGCCGTCGCCCGAATTCTCGTTGGATTTTTCTGACGCTTCTGCCAGTGAACAATGACCAAGCGTCCTTAGCCGGAGTCCATCGAATGCCAGTCGAACTCGTCGAGACGAAATCCACGGCCGCGCTGCCGGTTCATCTGGTCACCGGCGGCGGCCTCGAGGCCGCCGGCCTCGCGCCGGCCGCGATTGCCTGGGCCAGGGCCAACGGCTTTTCCGGCGAGGCCGGCAGGACGCTGACCTTGCCCGGCGAAGACGGCGCGCTCGCCGGCGCCTTGTTCGGCCTTGGCGACGGCGAGGGCACGCTTGCCGTTGGCGCCCTGGCGAGGGCGTTGCCCGAAGGCGACTGGCATTTCGCCACCGAGCCGGCCTGGCCGGATCTGGCCGCGACCGGGCTGGTGCTTGGCGGCTATGCCTTCACCCGCTACGGCAAGAAGCCCGGCAAGGCGCTGCGCTTCGTGCTGCCGGCGGGTGCCGATGCCGCGCATGTCCGCCGCATCGCCGATGGCGTTTTCCTGACCCGTGATCTGGTCAACACGCCGACCAGCGACATGGGGCCGGACGAGCTGGAAAAGGCGGCGCGGACGCTGGCCTCGGCGCACGACGCCGAAGTGTCGGTGATCGAGGGCGACGATCTCTTGAATCAGAATTTCCCGATGATCCATGCCGTCGGCCGCGCCTCATCCGGCGCGCCGCGGCTGATCGACCTGCTCTGGGGCTCGCCGGATGCGCCGAAGGTGACGCTGGTCGGCAAGGGCGTCTGCTTCGACACCGGCGGCCTCGACATCAAGCCGTCCGCGGGCATGCTGTTGATGAAGAAGGACATGGGCGGCGCGGCCAACGTGCTTGGGCTGGCGTCGATGATCATGGCTGCCAGGCTCAACGTGCGGCTGCGCGTCTTGATCCCGGCGGTCGAGAATTCGATTGCCGGCAACGCCTTCCGGCCGGGCGACGTGCTGACGAGCCGCAAGGGCATCACCGTCGAGATCGGCAATACCGATGCCGAAGGGCGGCTGGTGCTGGCCGACGCGCTGGCGCTCGCCGACGACGAGCAGCCCCAGTTGCTGGTCGACATGGCGACGTTGACGGGTGCCGCCCGCGTCGCGCTCGGCCCGGACCTGCCGCCTTTCTACACTGGCGACGATACGCTGGCGTCCGAGCTGTCGGCGGCCGCAGTCGCCGTGGAGGATCCTCTGTGGCGCATGCCGCTGTGGCGGCCTTACGATGCAAAGCTGTCGTCGAAGATCGCCGACATCAACAACGTCACCACCGACGGCTTCGCCGGTTCGATCACGGCGGCGCTGTTCCTCAAGCGCTTCGTCGAGAAGACGCCGCGCTGGGCGCATTTCGACATCTTCGCCTGGAACCCGTCCGATCGCCCATACGGCGTCACCGGCGGCGAGGCGCAAGGCATCCGGGCGCTGGAGCGGATCATCTCGAAGCGATTTGCGTGACGCATCCGGGACGGCCGGCAAGATGCCGCCACTGAAACGGAACCGAAACAATTTGCCGGCATGCTGGCGCGATGTCGATCTCGATGCGCCCGAGCCAGGCCCTCAGACTGTGGCAGCAGGTGATGCTGTCGCAGGTGCGCGACGGCTCGCCCGATCTCACCATGCGCCAGACGGCGATCCTGTTCACCATCTATCTCGACCCGCCGCCGCATACGGTGCGTGGGCTGGCCGCCCGGCTCAACGTCACCAAGCCGGTCATCACCCGCGCGCTCGACACGATGGGGGCGCTGAAGCTGGTGTCGCGCCACCGCGACGAGCTCGACAAGCGCAACGTCCTGATCCGGCGCACGGTCGAGGGCGCGCTCTTTGTCGAGCGTTTCGGCGATGGTATCATCGCCAGGGCCCATGAACTGCCCATCTGACCGATTGTCCATCTGACCGAGTGCTCGATTTGACCGCCAGGGATGCCCGCCTTCACGCCTTCCGTTCCGATCTCGCCGATGCCAGGCTGAAGGGAGAGGTCTCAGCCGATCGTTTCGTCGCCGGCCGGCCGGCGCGGATTTCGGTGTCCGTCGCCGACCTGCGCAAGGCGCCGCGCCCGGATGCCGGCGTCAACACGCAGGCCCTGTTCGGCGACGACGTGCTCGTTTTCGAGGACAGCGCAGGCTGGGCCTGGATCCAGGCCGAGCGTGACGGCTATGTCGGCTATGTCGCCGACACGGTGCTCGGTCCACGCGAGCAGGCGCCGACCCATATCGTTTCGGTACCGCGCACCTTCCTCTATCCGGGGCCGGACCTGCGCTTTCCAGTGAGCGGCCAATTGTCGATGGGATCGGCGGTGACGGTGACCGGCGCCGCCGAAACGCGCGGCACGCACTATGCTCTCTTGTCGTCGGGCCAGGCGCTCATCGCGGCCCATCTGCAGCCTGCCGGCGAGACTGCGGCCGACTATGTTTCGGTGGCGGAAAGTTTTCTCGGCACGCCCTATCTCTGGGGCGGGGTCTCGGGCTTCGGCATCGATTGTTCCGGCCTCGTGCAGTTGGCGATGCGCATGGCCGGCAGGGACGTGCTGCGCGATTCCGATATGCAGGCGGCCTCGATCGGCAAGCCGCTCGATCCGGGCCCGGACTTCACCGGCATGCGGCGCGGCGACCTAGTCTTCTGGAAAGGCCATGTCGCGATCATGACCGATGCCGACACAATGATCCATGCCAACGGCCACACCATGCTGGTCTCGCGCGAGGGACTGAAGGACGCCGTCGCCCGCATCGGCTATCTCTATGGCGGGCCGACGGGGTTCCGGCGACCGTGATCTTTCCTTCTCCCCGTTCACGGGGAGAAGGTGCCCGAAGGGCGGGTGAGGGGCGGCGCGAACCCCTGATTGTTCGCGCTGACGGCCAACCTCTGATCGCCGGCGCGGCCCCTCACCTGCCTGCCGGCATCCTCCCCCCGTAAACGGGGCGAGGAAGGATGATCCCCTTTTGTTCCGATTTTCCTTGGCGTTCGCGCGCCGTCGCGCTACCTCTGGCGGGTGACAGAGCAGCCGCGCCTCGCCGAACAGAATGCCGCAGTGGTCCTGCCCGAACCATTCGTCAGATGGTTCGCTGAAAAGGGCTGGGCGCCGCGTGCCCATCAGCTCGAGCTTTTGGCGCGGGCTCAGGCCGGCCAGTCGGTGCTGCTGATCGCGCCGACCGGCGCCGGCAAGACGCTGGCCGGCTTCATGCCCTCGCTCACCGAGCTCGCCAACCGTCCCAGGCGGAAACCCGGCCAGGCGCATCGCGGCATCCACACGCTCTACATCTCGCCGCTCAAGGCGCTCGCCGTCGACATCGAGCGCAATCTCGGCAAGCCGGTCGAGGAGATCGGCCTGGGTGTAACTGTCGAGACGCGCACCGGCGACACGCCCTCGCACAAGCGCCAGCGACAGAAGCTGGCGCCGCCCGACATCCTGCTCACCACGCCCGAACAATTGGCGCTGCTGATCGCGGCCGGCGACGCCCGGCGCTTCTTCGAGGATCTGCGCTATGTCGTGCTCGACGAGCTGCATTCGCTGGTGACTTCGAAGCGCGGCCATCTCCTGGCGCTCGGCCTGGCTAGGCTGCGCAACTTTGTGCCCGGACTGCAGACGATCGGATTGTCGGCAACGGTGGCCGAACCGGACGAGTTGCGGCGCTGGCTGGTCAGCCAGAATCCACCCGATGACATGGCCGAATTGATCGTCGTCACCGGCGGCGCCAAGCCGGAAATCTCCATCCTCGATTCGGAAGAGCACGTGCCGTGGGCGGGACATTCCGCCCGTTACGCCACGCCGGAGATCTATCGCGAGATCAAGCGCCACAAGACGACCTTGCTGTTCGTCAACACCCGTAGCCAGGCCGAGCTGCTGTTCCAGGAATTATGGCGGGTCAATGAGGACACGCTGCCGATCGCGCTGCACCACGGTTCGCTGGATGTCGCGCAGCGCCGCCGCGTCGAGAAGGCGATGGGCGAGAATGCGCTGCGCGCCATCGTCGCCACCTCGACGCTCGATCTCGGCATCGACTGGGGCGATGTCGATCTGGTCGTTCATGTCGGCGCGCCGAAGGGGGCCAGCCGGCTGGCGCAGCGGATCGGCCGCGCCAACCATCGCATGGACGAACCGTCGAAAGCGATCCTGATCCCCGCCAACCGCTTCGAGGTGCTGGAGTGCCGGGCGGCCCTCGACGCCAACTATCTTGGCGCGCAGGACACGCCGCCGCTGGTCGATGGCGGGCTCGACGTGCTGGCCCAGCATGTCCTGGGTTGCGCCTGTGGCGCGCCATTCCACGCCGACGCGCTGTTCGAGGAGGTCAGATCGGCGGCGCCTTATGCCAGCCTCGACCGACCGACATTCGACCGGGTGATAGATTTCGTCGCCACCGGTGGCTACGCCTTGAAGAACTATGAGCGCTACGCCCGCATCCGCCTGAACAAGGACGGGATGTGGCGCGTATCCAATCCTCGCGTCGCCCAGCAGTACCGGCTGAACGTCGGCACCATCATCGAGGTGCCGGCCCTCAACGTGCGCTACGTGCAGGCCGGCAGCAAAGGGTCGGCTTCGCGTGGCGGCCGGGTTCTCGGCAAGATCGAGGAGGCGTTCCTGGAGACGCTGACCCATGGCGATACCTTCATGTTCGCCGGCAAGGTGCTGCGCTTCGAAGGCATTCGCGAGAATGAATGCTTCGTGTCGAACGCGCCCGGCAGCGATGCCAAGGTGCCCTACTACGGCGGCGGCAAGTTTCCGCTTTCGACCTATCTCGCCGAGCAGGTGCGCGCCATGCTGGACGATCCACAGCGTTGGAAGAAGCTGCCGGAGCAGGTCGCCGACTGGCTGCGCTTCCAGGCCGACAAATCGGTGCTGCCCAAACGCGATGACCTTTTGATAGAAACCTTTCCGCGCGGCAACCGCCACTATCTCGTCGCCTATCCGTTCGAGGGCAGGCTGGCGCACCAGACGCTCGGCATGTTGCTCACCCGCCGGCTCGACAGGGCGGGCGCCAGGCCGCTCGGCTTCGTCGCCACCGACTATGCGCTTGCCATATGGTCGCTGGCCGACATGGGCATGATGTTCAGGGCGAAAAGACCTTCCTTGCCCACCCTCTTCGACCAGGACATGCTGGGTGACGATCTCGAGGCGTGGTTCGCCGACAGTTGGCTGCTGAAACGCACCTTCCGCAATTGCGCGCTGATCTCGGGACTGATCGAGAAACGCCACCCGGGCAAGGAGAAGAGCGGCCGTCAGGTCACCGTATCGACCGATCTCGTCTATGACGTGCTGCGCAGCCACGAGCCCGACCATATCCTGCTGCAGGCGACGCGTGCCGATGCGGCGACCGGTTTGCTCGATGTCAGCCGGCTTGCCGAGATGCTCTCGCGCATCAAGGGTCGAATCGTGCATAAGAATCTCGAGCAGATATCGCCGCTTGCCGTGCCGATCATGCTCGAGATCGGCAAGATGCCGGTGCATGGCGAAGCGGACGAAACACTGCTGATGGATGCGGCGACGCTGGTCGAGGAGGCCATGGGGCCGGGAATGAGCGAGGCATGAATTATTCGCTGACACGCGCATCGCTGATCGCCGAGGCCGATCTTGTCGGCATCGCCGGCGAACGCGCGGTCTGCGATCCCCGCGGCGTGCTCTACTTCCCCGATCTGCGGCTGCTCGCGGTGTCGGATCTGCATCTGGAGAAGGGCTCCTCCTTCGCCAGGCGCGGCGCGCTGATCCCGCCCTACGATACCGGTGCTACGCTGCTCAGGCTGCAGGCGGTGATCGCCGATTACCAGCCGGCGATCGTCATCAGCCTTGGCGATTCTTTCCACGACGGCGGCGGCGCGGCGCGTATGCATGAAAGCTTTCGCGAGCGACTGGAAAGCCTGATCGCCGGCCGCGACTGGTTCTGGATCGCCGGCAACCACGATCCGGACGCGCCGGCCGACCTGCCCGGCGAGACCGTGCGCGAGCTTGCCATCGGGTCTCTCCTCTTCAGGCACGAGCCGTCCAAGGTGCGCGTGGAGGGCGAGATATCAGGCCACCTCCATCCTTGCGCCCGGATCGTCCAGCAAGGCCGCTCGGTGCGGCGGCGCTGCTTCGCCGCCGACGGCGGCCGCATGATCATGCCGGCCTTCGGCGCCTATACCGGCTCGCTCAACGTGCTCGACCGCGCCTATGCCGGCCTGTTCCGTCGCGAGACGCTGATGGCCTATATGCTCGGCGCCGAGCGCATCTTCGCCATTGCCGGCTCGATGCTGCGGCCGGGCTGAGCTGAAGATTGCTTTAGGGAAGCATCACGGTTGCGCCGGTCGTCTGCCGCGCTTCGAGCCGGCGATGCGCTTCGGCCAATTCGGCGAGCGGCATCCGGGCGTGCACGGGGATTTTCACGGCACCGCTCAGCACGACGCGGAAGAGTTCTTCGCTCATGGCGACGACGTCCTCGCGCCGGGCGAGATGATGGAACAACAACGGCCAGGTGGCCAACAGCGAGCCTTTCTGCATCAGCAGCATGATGTCGAACGGCGGGATCGATCCTGACGCCGTGCCGAAGCTGACGAAGGTGCCAAAGGGCCGCAGGCAATCGAGCGAGGCGGGAAAGGTCGCCTTGCCGACGCCGTCGTAGACGACGTGACAGCCGTCGCCTCCAGTGATCTCCCTCACCCGCGCGGCAAAGTCTTCCCTGCCATAGTCGATGACATGGTCGCAGCCATTGGCGCGCGCGAGCTCGGCCTTCTCTGGCGAACCGACCGTGCCGATGACGGTGGCGCCGAGATGCTTCGCCCATTGTGTCAGGATGAGGCCGACGCCGCCCGCCGCGGCCTGCACGAGGATGGTGTGGCCCGCCTCGGCGCGAAACGTGCGGCGCAGCAGATATTGCGCCGTCAGCCCCTTCAGCATCATCGCCGCGCCGGTCTCGAAGTCGATGGCGTCGGGCAGGTGAACGACAAGATGCGCCGGCACGATGCGTTCCTCGGCATAGGCGCCCAGCGTCTCGACATAGGCGACACGATCGCCGGGCGCAAAGCCGCTCACCCCTTCGCCGACGGCGACGATCTCGCCGGCGCCTTCATTGCCCGGCGTGAATGGCAAAGCGGGCGGCGCATATTCGCCGGTGCGGAAATAGATGTCGACGAAGTTGAGGCCGACCGCCCGGTTGCGCACGCGGACCTCGCCGGGTCCGGGCTGGCCGATGTCGACATCTTCATAGGCAAGCACATCTGGGCCGCCATGGCGGTGGACGCGGATCGCTTTCATGGATTTCTTCCTTGCGCTGTCTCGTGGCAGGGAGATAGCGCGTGGCGCGATATCATTGTAGGTTGATATCCATGACATCAGAGTTCAAGGATCATGATATCTGACCAGATTGGCATCGACCTTCTTCGCACCTATGTGGCGGTCTGCCGGCAGGGCAGCCTGAGCAGGGTCGCGGCGCAGACCGGCAGAACCCAATCGTCGCTGAGCATGCAGATGCGGCGGCTCGAAGGATTGCTGCAACGGCACCTGTTTCAACGCACCGGCCGCGGCGTCGTGCCAACCGCGGAGGGGGAACTTTTTCTGGGATACGCGACCCGCATCCTGGCTCTGGGCGATGAGGCGGTGGCGCGTCTGCAGCAGGCCGGCATAGGCGGCGGGGTGCGCATCGGCCTCGCCGAGGAGGTCACGACGGCGGCGCTGTCGGCAGCGCTCGGGCGGCTTCATCGCACCTATCCCGACATCAGCATTGACGCGACGGTCGAGCACAGCGTCGCGCTGGGACGGCTTTGGAGTGAGGATGCGCTGGACGTCATGATCGCCCCGACGTCCGTCGTCGCGGCCGATGCCCTGACGACGTGGAACGTCGAACTGCAGTGGGTCTGCGCCCAGGACTACGAACTGGATGCGGAGCGGCCGCTCGATCTCGTCGCCTTTGGCGCGACCTGCCCTTGGCGCAGGCGCATGATCGAGGCGCTGCTTGCCGTCGGCAGGGAGCACAGGATCGGCTTGTCGTGCCAGAGCGTCACCGGCCTGCAGGCAGCGATCGAGAATGGGCTGGGCGTCGGGCTGCTTCCGCCCGAATCGGTGCGCACTGCTTCGATGCGGGTGCTGAAGACATCGGCTGGCGTTCCCGAGACGCTCACAGTCCAATACGGTCTTTACGCACACGACCGACGGACAGCCGTCGTCGATGCCGCGATCGAGATCTTGCTGAAGGACTTGCCGGCGGCGTCACGGGCACGGGCCGCATGACGGAGAGAACGCGCTACCGGCCGTAATAGAGGGTGACCGTGTGCTTCGCCTCGGCGAAGAACAGCCAGCGCTCGACCAGCATGCCGGCGAGCTGCAGCAGAGCGGCGATCACCGACGCCATCATGGCGAAAGGCCATGGCAGGACGAATGCCATGGCGACCAAGATGGCCGGCAAGGCGAAGGCCAGGGCCTGCGCGATCCGCCGCAGCTTGGCGGCATGCTTGCGCGCGATGCGAAAACCCATTTCCTTGAGCAGATAGTTTTCCTCGGTATGCGGCCACTCGAGCGAGCGCACCGTGCCGCCGGCAAGGCCGGTTGCGGTGTTGGCCGTGGTCGGGATTTCCAGTTCGTCGTTGTGCCGCCACGTCGCCAGCTTCCAGCCCCAGCCGAGCAAGGTTAGGACCAGCGCGAACGCCAGCACGGCTCTCGATCCGCCACCGAAACCCTGCAGCAACGCGTTGAAAAGCACGCCGCCGGTCATCGCCGAGAAGATCAGATAGCCGGGCAGGGTGAAGCGGCTATGCCACTGCGCGATCGGCTTCAGCGAGGCATAGATCATGCCTGTGGTGCAGACCGTGGCGACCGCGCCGACAGCCGCCAGCAATCCGGCGACCGCCACCCAGCCGCCGCTGCGGCCCAAGAACACCCAGCCGATGCCGAACAGTCCCGCCGGGATGAAAGTCGCCACCGATGAGACCCCCTCGCGCGACAGCCAGGAACTGCGCCATTGCGAGAACGCCCGCCAGGCGCGCTCCGGTCGGCCGAGATGGCCGGTCGACGACAGAAGGCCGGCCGCGATCAGGCCGAGCGCCAGTCCGATGCCGACGAGCCCGAGCCAGAAGTCGGGTTCGACAAAGCCCAGCCCGCCGAGCACGCCAAGCAGCGCCAGCAGGCCGTAGCCGGCGCCTGTGGCAGTGGTGAAGAAGACGACGGAGAAAGCGGGATGCATGGCCGGGATGCTAGTTCGAAAGCATGCGGTCGATCCAGCCGAGGAAGCCGCCTTCGGCCCGCACCGGCTCCAGCGCCGGCGCCGGCACCCTGGCGGCGCGTTCCGTATGGGCGCGCGGCGGCAGATACTTGTTGGTCGGGCGGTAGCCGAGTTCCGGCATCAGGTCGACGCCGCCGCGCGCCGTCACCAGCTGCGACACGGCTGACGCCGGATCGCCGAGATCGCCGAAATGCCGGGCGCTGGTCGGGCAGGCCGCCACGCAGGCCGGCACGCGATCCTCCTCGGCCAGATTGTCGTTGTAGATGCGGTCGACGCACAGCGTGCATTTCTTCATCACGCCGACCTGCGTGTCGAACTCGCGCGCGCCGTAGGGGCAGGCCCAGCTGCACAGTTTGCAGCCGATGCATTTGTCCTCGTCGACCAGCACGATGCCGTCCGACGCCCGCTTGTAGGAGGCGCCCGTCGGGCAGACGGTGACGCAGGCCGGCGTCTCGCAATGCAGGCAGGAACGCGGGAAGTTGACGGTGCGCCCGCCCATCTCGGTCGTGTGCTCATAAGCGTGCACGCGGTTGAACCAGACGCCGTCGACATGCCCGCCATAGGGATCGATATCGGTCAGCGGCGCCATATGGCCGCCGGTGTTCCATTCCTTGCAGGCGGTGACGCAGGCCTGACAGCCGACGCAGGTGTCGAGGTCGATCACCAGGCCGAGTTTCTTGTCGGTTTGCGCGGGAAGGCAGGTCATTCGGCGGCTTCCCTCTTCATGCGGAATTCGGCGCCGAACTGAAGCATGTCAGGCGAGGGCTGGAAGCGCGGCGGCTCTCGGAAGCGTTCGAACTGCGGCTCGGTGAAGCCCGCTTCCTCGGCCGCGCATTTGACGATCCGCACCCGGACGTCGAACCATGCCGCCTGTCCCGTCACAGGATCGGAGTTCGAATAGCGCTTGCCGCTGGCGTCCGCCGCGGTCTGGTCGCCGATGATGTGGTTGAGCAGGAAACCGCGATTGCTCTCCGCCGCATCGTCCTTCAGCCCCCAGCTGCCGCGCCGCTTGCCGATGGCGTTCCAGGTCCACACCGTGTCGGGGTTGACGCCGTCGACCAGCTTGATCTGTCCCTTCACCCGGCCGTTGACGCTCTCGATCCATACCCAGTCGTCGTCGACAAGGCCGAGATCGGCGGCGGTCTTTGCATGCATGAACAGCCGGTTCTGGCTGGTGATCTGCCTCAGCCACGCATTCTGCGAGCCCCAGGAATGGTACATGTGCATCGGCCTCTGCGTCAGCGCATGCAGCGGATATTGTTCGAGGTCGACGGCGTCTTCCTCGAATGGCGCGTACCAGAACGGCAGCGGGTCCATGTAGGCTTCGATGCGGTCGCGTTCCGCCTCCGGCGGCTGCACGTTCCCATGGCCGCGCGCGGCAATCCGGAAGCGCTGCATCGGCTCGGAATAGAGCTGGAAGACGATTGGCTCGGCCTTGGCGATGAAGCCCATCTCAGCCGCGAAGTCGAGATAGGCGCGGTTGCCCATCTTGTAATAACGCTGGTCGGCGGAAAAATCGTGGTGCCAGAAGCCGCCATTGTCGATGTAGCGCTGCAATTGATCGGGATTGGCTTCGCCTCTGCCGATCGAGCTTCCGTCCTTGCCGCGCCAGCCGGCGAGCGGACCGATGCCCGGCGTGCGCTCGTGGTTGACGATGTAGTCGGCATAGTCGCGGTACTTGGGCGAGCCGTCGGCGTTGACGAAACCGGGCAGGCCGAGCCGCGCGCCGAGCTCGATCATCACCGACTGGAACGGCCTGACGTCGCGATCCGGCTCGACGACGGGATGGCGGATCGCATCGCCCGGCCCGTCGGCATGGCTGATCGGCCGGTCGAGCAGGCTGATGCAGTCATGCCGCTCGAGATAGGTGGTGTCCGGCAGCACCAGGTCGGCGAACGGCACGGTCTCCGAGTAGTAGGCGTCGGAATAGATGATGAAGGGGATCTTGTAGTCGCCCGACGCATCCTTGTCGGTGAGCATGCGAATCGTCTCGACCGTGTTCATCGAGGAATTCCAAGCCATGTTCGACATGTACATCAATAGCGTGTCGATCGGGTAGGGATCACCCGCCCAGGCATTGCGGATGACCGAGTGCATCAGGCCGTGCGCGGCTAAAGGCGCCTCCCAGGAATAGGCCTTGTCGATGCGTGTCGGCGTGCCGGCCCCGTCGACCAGCAGGTCGTCCGGCCCGCAGACGAAGCCGAGCGGCATGCCTTCCAGCGGGGTCATCGGGCGGACGTCCTTGCCCGCCGGCTTCGGCCCCGGCGGCGCCGGGCGCGGATAGGGCGGCTTGAAGCGGAAGCCGCCCGGCACGTCCACGGTGCCGAGCAGCACCTGCAGCAGATGGATGGCGCGGCAGGTGTGAAAACCGTTGGAATGGGCCGAGATGCCGCGCATGGCGTGCATGGAGATCGGCCGCCCCTTGATCGTCTCGTGCCTGCGCCCGGCCCAGTCGGTCCAGGCCACCGGTAGTTCGATCGCCTGCTCGAAGGCGACATGCGCCAGCTCCGCCGCGATCCGGCGGATCGTGTCGGCGCTGACGCCGCAGCGGCCGGCGACCGCGTCGGGCGAATAGCTGTCGTTGAGATAGCGGTCGGCAAGGAGCTGGAACACCGGAACGCAGCGGCGGCCGTTGACCGTATGGCTGCCGGTCAGCGCCGGTTTCGCGTTGGGGTCGGCAGCCCGGACCGGTGTCTTCGCAACCCTGTCCCAGGCGAGCGGATGGCCGGCGGCGTCGCGAACGAAGAGCCCGTCATCGGAGGTTCCCGGCTCCTGGATGACGAGCACATGGGCGTTGGTGTAGCGCAGCAGATAGTCGAGATCGACGCGGCCGGCCTTGAGCAACTCGTGGACAAGCGCCAGCACGAACAGGCCGTCGGTGCCCGGCCTGATGCCGATCCAGTCGTCGGCGATCGCATTGTAGCCGGTGCGGCACGGATTGATCGAGACGACCTTGGCGCCGCGCGCCTTGAGCTTGCCGAGGCCGATCTTGATCGGGTTGGAATCGTGGTCTTCGGCGACGCCGAAGAGCATGAAGTATTTCGTGTTGTCCCAGTCGGGCTCGCCGAACTCCCAGAACGAGCCGCCGATCGTGTAGAGGCCGCCGGCCGCCATGTTGACCGAGCAGAAGCCGCCATGGGCGGCGAAGTTCGGCGTGCCGAACTGGCTTGCCCACCAGCCGGTCAGGGATTGCGACTGGTCGCGTCCGGTGAAGAAGGCGAGCTTCTTGGGATCGCTCCGGCGTATCGCCGAGAGCCGCTCGGTCGCGATCGAGAAGGCTTCCTCCCATTCGATCTGACGGAATTCGCCCGAGCCGCGCGGGCCGCTGCGCAACAGCGGCTTCTTCAGCCGCGCCGGACTGTAGTGCTGCATGATGCCGGCGCTGCCTTTGCCGCAGATCACGCCGCGATTGACCGGATGGTCCTTGTTGCCGTTGATATAGCGGACCTTGCCGTCCTTGATATGGACGTCGATGCCGCAGCGGCAGGCGCACATATAGCAGGTGGTCTTGGCGATCCGGTCGGAGACGCCTGGCGAAGTGTCGACGCCGTCGCCCTCGTCGGGCGCGCGCGTGTCGGCCAGCGGCCGCTGCGACGGGGCGGAATTTGCGCCGCGCGGCGCGCCGTGGCTCATTGTTCCCGGATGCTCTGGCGGCTCGCGATCTTGGCTTTCGTCTTCGGCCCGGGACCGCGCATATAGTGCTGTTCAGGGTGGTAGCGATCGCTGGCGAGCCGCCGCTTCAGGCCACGGGTCCAGTGCGCGAACAGCGATTTGAAGCGCCCCATCATTTCCAACTCTTGCGGCGCGGCCGCCAATTTTTTCCAACATCCAGTGAAAACTTAGAACAAAGCAATCGATCTGTCTAACAAGTTGCTCTTGTAATTCCGATCGATTTTGCTTCTTAATTGCACATGACCCTTGAACAGTTGCGCATCTTCGTCGCCGTCGCCGAGCGCGGCCACATGACCAAGGCGGCCGAGCTTCTGGGTATCTCGCAGTCGGCCGCCTCGGCTGCCATTCGCGCGCTCGAGCAGCAGCATGGGGTGCGGCTGTTCGACCGCGTCGGCCGCAACATCGAGCTGGCGCAGACCGGGCGCAGGTTCCTGCCCGAGGCCAAGGCGGTGCTGGAGCGCGCTGCCGCCGCCAGCAATGTGCTGGAGCATGTCTCTCAGACGGTCACCGGCAGCCTGTCGATCGCTGCCAGCCAGACCATCGCCAGCTACTGGCTGCCACGACGGCTGGCTGCCTTCCACGAGGCCTATCCTGCCGTCAGGCTGAATGTCAGCATCGGCAACACCAGCCAGGTCGAGACCCATGTGCTCGACGGCACGGCGGATTTCGGCCTGGTCGAGGGGCGCACCGAATCCGACATCCTGCGGCGCGCCAAGGTCGATGTGGATCGGCTGCTGCTGGTCGTCGCCTCCACGCACCCGAAAATCGCCGAACATGGGCGCGGCCACCCCGATATCAGGGAGCTGCGCTGGATCATCAGGGAAGGCGGCTCCGGCACGCGCGAGGCGCTGGAAGACCTCGCGCGCCGCGAGGCGGTGCCGTTCGCCGATCTCAGGATATTCCTCGTCCTGCCGAGCAACGAGGCGATCCGCCAGGCGGTCGAGGCGGGCGCCGGCGCCACCATCATCTCGGAACTCGTCGTCGGCCGCGCCGTGGCCGAAGGCAGCTTGCGGTCGGTGCCGATCGACCTGCCGAAGCGCGACTTCGCCATCATTACCCACCGCGACCGCCAGCCGAGCCTCGCCCAGATGGCGCTGCGGGCGCATCTGGGTGGAAAGGCGGACTTGCCGCCGCTGAGCAGGGGCTGATCGGGAAGAAGCGTCTCAGGCGAATTTCCGCTGCGCATCCAGCGCCAGCCCGAGCCCGACCGAGCCGAACATGTCGCCCTCGATGACGGAGGCCTGCGGCACCAGCGAAAGGATCTGGCGTTTGGCGAGCGGGATCGCGGTCGAGCCGCCGGTCAGGAACACGGCGGTTATGGCGGAGGCGTCGACACCGGCGTCGGCGATCGTCTGCCGGACCGTCGCGGTCACCCGCTCGATGTCGTCCCCGATCGTCGCCTCCAGTCCGCCGCGCGTGATCTCGGGCGCGAAGCGTGCGCCGGGCAGCGAGACCCTCACCTCGGCTGAGGACTGATCCGTCAGCGCGATCTTGGCCCTTTCGACCAGGCCTGCGATCGCGTGTCCGTAGCGGTGCTCGACGATATGGATGAATCGGCCGACGAGATCGGCGCGCTCGGCCTCGAAGCGGATCTGCCTCAGGTCCGTCATCGCCTTCGCTGTATAGACGAGATTGATGCGCTGCCAGGTCGCCAGATCGATGAAATAGCTCGCCGGCAGGTTGCGCTTGCCGTCCTTGGTCGGCGTCAGATAGCCGAGCTCGGGCATGACATGGGCGATGCTAAGCAGCCGGTCGAAATCGGTGCCGCCTATATGGATGCCGCGATTGGCCAGGATGTCGCCCTTGCGATCGGCCGAGCGCGCGCGTTCGGGCGAGACCCGGACCACCGAGAAGTCGGACGTGCCGCCGCCCATGTCGACGATCAGCGCCAGTTCCTCCCGGGCAACCTTCTGTTCGTAGTCGAGCGCCGCCGCGATCGGCTCGAACTGGAAGGCGATGTGCTTGAACCCTTGCGCCCGCGCCGCCTTTTCAAGCTCGCCCTGCGCCCTCGCATCGGCCTCGGCGTCATCGTCGACGAACTGTACCGGGCGACCGAGCACGATCGTCTCGACCGAAGTGCCAGCGTCCTCTTCCAGCCGCTGCTTCAGATGGGCGATGAAGAAGCCGATGATGTCGGTGAAGCCGATCAGGCGCGCCTTGATCCGCGTCTTCTCGTGAGCGAGCGAGCTGCCGAGCACGCTCTTCAGGGACCGCATCAGCCGTCCCTCGATGCTGTCGGTGTAGTCGCTGATGGCGCGGCGGCCGAAATAGGTATGGCCGTCCTCGAAGTTGAAGAAGACGGCGCTTGGCAATGTAGGCTGTTCACCTTCCAGCGCCACCAGTCGCGCCTGCCCGTTCCGGATCACGCCCACGGTGGAATTGGACGTGCCGAAATCGATGCCGCCGAATGCTGATTGCATAGCAGCCTCCTGTCATTGGTTTCGCCGCCGGCATCGGAAAACGCGCCGTCATCCGGGTGGCCGGACCGCTCTGCCAAAAAATGAATGTGTGTGCTTGCCCCTGACTTGGGAGGCGGCGATTTATCGCAAAACCGGGAAAAGGGAAAGCCCCTTTCCCGCGTCTGTATCAATCCTTGCGGAAGACGAGCCGCCCGAGCCAGCCGGTGAGCATGGCGAGCGACACGGCGAACACGCCGTACAGGAAGGAATAATCGTGCGCGACGCGGAAGATCGACTGCTCGAAACCGGATTTGCGGATTTCGAGCTGGGCCGAGCTTTCCTTGATGAACATGCCGCTCTTGAACAGGAAGGCGCGCGCCTTGTGGGTGCCGACCGGAACGTCGGGCGCCAGCCTCACCGTGGCGCGGAACAGGTTCTGCGACAGGAACTGCACGCCGCCGACATTTTCGCTGTAGAGCCCGGTCGCCTTCTTGCGATCGCGAAGTGCGGCGGTGAACTCCTCGATCGTCGCCGGGCTGTCGGTCTCGTCGGCGGGCTTCATGTAGAGGTTGGCCGAGCCGAGCGACAGCTGCTTGTAGCTGTTCGGTTCGGTTATGTCCTGCAGCGGCCGCGTCGTGGCCACCGAATAGGACACCGGCACGTTCTCGAACGTCTCCGACTCCAGATTGATCCAGACGCCGAGCACCCGGTCCTTGCGCCGCACCACCACCGGTCGCGGCGGGCCCTCGAGCACGACGATGACGTCGTAGCGCCCCTGGCGCGCAACCAGCGGATCGGGGTTTTCCAGTGACCCGAAGATGGTGAGGTCGGCGCCGGAAAACCCGGCGGTGATCGAGACGGCGTCGGTCGACAGGCCGATCTGGATGCCTTCGACCGGCGGGGTTTGCGCCGCCGTCGGCGACGCGGCAGCGACGAGCAGAAGCAAGGCGGCGGCCGCAAACCCCTTCCTCCCCGCCATCAGTTCAGGCCCGCCGCGGAAAGCGAATAGAGATTGGGCGGGGTGACGAAGAGATCGATCGCCAGGCGGATGGCAACGGCGAGAACCAGCAGCGCCAGCAATGCCCTGAGCTGCTCGCCGCGCAGCTTCTGGCCGGCCTTGGCGCCATATTGCGCGCCGGCGACACCGCCCGCCATCAGCAGGAAGGCGAGCATCACGTCGACCGTCTGGTTGGTGGTGGCGTGCACCAGGGTGGTGTAGGCCGAGGTGAAGATGATCTGGAACAGCGAGGTGCCGATGACGACGTTGGTCGGCACTTTCAAGAGATAGATCAGCGCCGGCACCATGATGAAGCCGCCGCCGACGCCCATGATCGACGACAGGAAGCCGATGCCGGCGCCGAGCCCGAGCACCGGGATGACGCTGACGAACAGCTTCGAGGCGCGGAAGCGCATCTTCAGCGGCAGCCGGTGGATCCAGTTGTGCTGGCCGGACTTCTTCAGCACTGGCGCGGCGCCGCTGCGGGTGGCGCGCAGCGCATTGACGCTCTCGACCAGCATCAGCCCGCCGACGGTGCCCAGCAGCGCGACGTAGAGCAGCGAGATGAAGAGATCGAGCTGGCCGAGCCGGCGCAGCACGGCAAAGACATAGACGCCGCCGGTCGAGCCGACGATACCGCCCGCGAGCAGCACGCCGCCGAGCTTGAAGTCGAGCGTGCCGCGCTTCATGTGCGACAGCGCGCCGGAGAAGGAGGAGGCGATGACCTGGTTGGCGCCGGTGGCGACGGCGATCGCCGGCGGGATGTTGTAGAAGATCAGCAGCGGCGTGATGAGGAAGCCGCCGCCCACCCCGAACATGCCCGACAGGAAGCCAACCGCCGCCCCCATGGCCAGCAGCACGAAGACGTTGACGGAAATTTCCGCGATCGGGAGATAGATGCCCACCCGTCAGTCTCGATCAGTTTGCCTGTCGGCGATGCAGCCGCAGCGTGCAGTCTCGCACCGAAAAGCCAATTTTTTCTTGCGCCGACGCGGCGGCGGGGAGCAAACCCCGCCGCCGCGTCGAAACAAAAAAGCATCTCAATCAGTTAACAGGCAAATGTGTGGCAAGGCATCGCGGAAGCGACGCATCTGCCGTTATTTGCGCGCCAGCAGCGCCTTGACCAGTTGTTCGTCGACCTCGCCGGTCGGTTTCATCTTGTTGTCGGTCTGGAAGGCCATGATCGCGGTCTTGGTCTTGTCGCCCATCACGCCGTCGGCGCCGCCGGCCTCATAGCCGTTCTTGTTGAGGATCAGCTGGATGTTCTTGACCGCCTTCTTCATGTCGATGCTGGCGGTCGTCTGCGGCGTGCCGTCCTGCCAGGATTCGGGGATGTCGGCCGAGTTGGCCGCCTGGTCGATCGGCTTCGGCTTCCACAATTCCGTGGCGGCGCGCGCCCGCTCCAGCTGCTCCGGACGCAGCGCATTGGCGATCTCGTCGCGCTTGGAAGCAGCATCCTTGTCGCCGGTCTTGGCGACGAGCGCGAACCATTTGTAGGATTCCTCCAGGTTCTGCTTCATGCCGACGCCCTTGGCCGCCAGGATGCCGAGGTTGAACTGGCTGTCCTTGACGCCGAGGTCGGCCGCCGCCTGGAACCAGTGCGCCGCCGATTCATTGTCGGTGACGCCATCCGCCGCCATGGCGAACAGCACGGCGAGATTGTGCATGGCGCTGGCGTTACCCTGTTCGGCGGCAAGCTGGTAGAAGGTCTTGGCCTTCTTGATGTCGCGGGTGACGCCGATCCCCTTCTCGTAGAAATTGCCGATGCGGTATTCGGCCGGCGCGAAGCCGAGCTCGGCGGACTTCTCATACCACTTGGCCGCGGCCTTCATGTCCTCCTTGACGCCACGCGATTCGGCATAGCGCGAGCCAACCTCGAACAGCGCCTTGGCATCGCCGCCGGCGGCGGCGTCGCGCAGAGCCGGCGGACCGGCGTCGGCCGGAATGTCGATCTTCGCAGCGGCCTGGGGCGTGCTGCCGGCGGGCGGAACCGCGCCTGTGGTCTCGGGGACCGTCGGCGTGGCGGCCGGCGCCGTGGCCATCGGCGCGGTGTCGGCATCCGCATCCGTAGCCGGCATCGCAGGCGCCGAGGCGGTGACATCCGGCGCTGGGGCCGTGGTAGCAGCCGGCGCGGCCGAAGCCATCGGCGCCGGCGCCGGTTCAGCGGCGGCGGGCGCGGCATCCATCACCGTATTTGCGTCCATCGGCAACGCGGTAGCGGTCTGCGCCGGCGCTGCATCCTTTAGCGGTTCCGCTTGCCGCACGGCGCGTGCCGGAGCGTCCTCGGCGGCGGTCTCCATCTTCGGCGCGGCGTTGGTCTTCGGTTCGGCCGTGGCATTGAGCGAAGCCGTCTCCACCGGCTGCGCGGCAACGATCGGCGCGGCGTCGTTGCTGGCGACCGGCGCGGGATCGGAGAAGAAGGCCTTGCCAAGCTGCAGGCCGGCAAGCGCCAGCATGATCGCGGCCGCTGCCATCAGGATCGGCTTGCGCCGCGCCTTGAGCAGGTCGCCGATCCTGAGCGCCTTGACCGGGCCGCCCATCGTCGACTGGCGCTTCAGCGCGTCGGCCTCGGCGGCGGCGGCTTGCGCTGCGCGCCTTGCCGCGGCGATGAAGTCGGACTTTGCCGCATCGCTCTCGTTGCGCTTGACCGGCGGACCCCGCTCATCGCGCACGCGCTTCATGATGGCGGTGAGATCGGGTGCGCCGGAACCGGGTTCCAGCGGGCGGTTGGCGAATTTCGGATCGAGCGGTTCGTCGAGGTCGACGCTCGGGGCGTCGACGTCGGGCGCCGAACCGGCAAGCGGCGGCGTCTCCGCCTGCTTCTTGCCCCTGAAGGCGCGCGCCAGTCCGCCGAACATCGACTTCTTGCCGGCCTTCTCGCTCTTTTCGGTGATCGTGTCCGAACCGAGCGCCGCCATGGCGGCGGCCGCCGCCGCTTCAGCCGGCGAACGTGGCGCCGGCTCTTCGCGCGCAACCGGTTCGTTGCGCAGGATCGCGGCGGCGCGGGTGTCGAGATCCGCGATATCTCCGGACAGTGGCAGCGGCTGGTCGATATCCATCGACGGCGCATCCTGCACCGCAATCTTGGAACCGCGTCCTGCGCGCTTGCCCATCGGCTGCGGATCGATGAGCTCGCTGACGGCTTCCACCGGCTCGCTGGTCTCCAGCGAGCCCAGCCGGTCGACGATCTTGAGCAGCGTGTCGTGGATGGCCTCGAAAGTGCGCGAATTGCGTTCGTCGGAACGGCGCGTCAGGGCTTCGAGCGTCTTCAGGTCCTGCGCGAGGCCGCTGACCGCCGCCGTGTTGGCGCTGGTGTCAGCCATCGAACGCACAGCACTCTCGGCCGCCTCGCGGGCCGCGCTGAGGATCGAATCGCGCGTCCCGGCCAGCGACTTCTCGATCTCGTTGAGGCGCGGGCTGATGTCCTCGAATTCCGGCAGCGGCGTGCCAGGCTTGGTGAGATGCGCCGAAAGCCCGGAAACTTGCGCCTCCAGGCTGCGGATCAGCGCTGGGTCGATGCCAGCGACCTGCGCGGCGGATGTTTCCAGCCGGCTGGAGATGTCTTCGAGCCGGCTTTCCAGGCCCCGGATCGCCAATTCGCTGGCGGGGTCTGGCGTGCGCGTCTCCAGGCGCTTGGCGAGCGCGGTGAAGCGGGCATCGATGGCGTCCATGATGCCGGCGCTGTCGGCCTGCGGCATGCGCTGGTCGAGCCTGTCGGCAACTTCGTCCAGCCGCCGTTCGAGATCGCGAAACAGCATGTTGCCCTGCTCGATCGCGTCGCCCTGCCGGCGTTCCATCATCCCCGACAGCGCGTCGAAGCGCTGTTCCAGCCCCTGGAAGATGTAGTCGGCGTCGGGCATGGCCGGCGCGTGGTCGATCTTGTCGGCGATCATCGCGATCTGCTTGCCGAGCCGGTCCATCGCCTGCTCCGGCAGGTTGGCGCGGGCGGCCAGCTCATCGACGCGGCTCGACAGGAGATTGAGCCGATCCATCACCTCCCGGCCCGGCTGAGCCTGGGTGACTTCCTCGATCTGCTGCGCCAGCGAGGCGATCCGCTTCTCGATGCGCTCGAAGGGTTCGGGGTCGAAGACATTGGCCTGCGCGGCTACGGTCGAGGCGACGATGGCGCGCGAGATCTCGTCCAGCCGCTCGTCGATCATGCCGAACGTGTCGCTGGCGCGATTGCCCTGCTGGCTGGCGAACTGGTCGACGGCGCCGGCAAGCGTGCGCACCTTTTCCTCCAGCGAGCGCAGCGACAGCGATTCCGGCAGGTTGTTGACGGCAGTGCTGATCTGCTCGAGCCGGTCGGTCAGAGCCGACAGGCCCGGATTGTCCGAGCGCTGGCGCTGGTCGGCGTCGACGCGATCCTCGAAGGCGCTCCACCGGCGGTCGAAATCGTCCCAGCGGCGGTCGACCGCGCGCACGCTTTCCTCGCGCGCCAGCGTGTCCAGCGCGCCCTTGACCTGCTCCAGCTCGAGCCTGAGCAGGTTGACGCTCCGGTCGTCGCTCTTCTCGGCCAGCGTCTGGATGGCGCCGGACAGCCGCTCGAATTCGAGGCCGAGCTCGGCGCTGCCCTTGCCTGCCTGGCCATTTGCCTGGAAGGCGCGCTCGATGTCCTGGCGCAGCGCGTCGAATTCGCGCTTCAGCCCGGCGGTCATCTGGTGACGCAATTCCTCGCGCAGGCCGCGCAGCTCGCCGGCGATCTTGCCGACCACGGCGACGCTGTCCTCCTGGCCGCGCACGCGGTCGATGTCGCGGGCGATCGCCTGGTAGTTCTGTTCGAAGGCGGGCGCCGCCGGCGCCGGCGCTTTTGGCCGCGGTGCCGGCTGCGGGTCGTCATACCAGCGCGGCTGTTGGCCAAAGGGCTGGGCGCTGGCGTAGCGCGGTTCCGGCTGGCGGCGAGGGTCGACGCGCTCGGCCGTGTCCTCGCGCGTCCGCTCCAGCCGCTGCTCCAGCGTTTCCAGCGAGCGGTTCAGCTGCTCGAGCGTGGTGTGCGGCCTGCGCTGCCTGCCGGCATTGAGAGTATCGAGATAGGACCGCTTGCTGTTCATCGATGCGCCCGTGTTCAGAATGGCCGGCTCCTGGCCGGATTCCCCAAAGTCCCGCCGGGACGAAGGCGACCGCGCGGTTCTGCTGCGGCGGAGGCCAAGCCTCCCGGGCCTTTCGCCCGCGCTTCGAAAACCGTGAAAAATTCGCTACAGGATAACCACGGGTGACCGACATGCGCACATTTCACCCAACGTGGTAAACAACGCGTTAACCAAGCTTAAGAACTTGCATATGCCTTTCCGTTCCCGGAGCGCCTCCTCAAAAACCGTTCCGGATTTCAGGATCGCCCGCCAATGGGTGCGGCATAACGTTCTTAGCCTAGAACGCCCTTGCGTCATGAGCCGGCAATCGGTATAGAATTGACGTAAACGTAAGAGGTGCGCAGATCCCGCCTTTTGCGATTTTTTTGTTGAAACCACGACTGGAAGCACGCCCCCGCTTCCACTCAGGCGACGCAAGGTCCGGGACCGCGGCGCCACCAGACGGGGAAAGCCAGTGACCATGAAACTTGTTTCGGCCGGCGAAGCCGCGGCCAACACCAATGACATATCGACTGAAACCGGCGAGGACCTTGTCCGCATCGGCGAGATGGCCAAGAAATACGGCGTGACGTTGCGCACGCTGCGTTTCTACGAGGACAAGGGCCTGCTCAACCCGAAGCGCGACGGTTCGACCCGTCTCTACACGCGCCGGGACAGGGCACGGCTGAAGCTGATCCTGCTCGGCCGCAAGGTCGGGTTCTCGTTGCGCGACGTCAAGCAGATGATGGATCTCTACGATCCGACCGGCTCCAACACCAAGCAGTTGCGGCTGGCGCTCGACAAGTCCGAGAAGCAGCTCGCCCGCTTGCAGAAGCAGCGGGCGCTGATCGATGACGCCATCAACGAATTGAGCACGTCGATGACGGCGGTGCGCCAGATGCTGATGGATCGCGCGCCGCAGGCGAGCGCCGCCGGTTAATCGCTTCGCCGCTTTCCGGCAAAGCAGATGACGAATGAGAGCCGCGCGACCTGGGTCGCGCGGCTCTTTATCTTTTGCTGGCCACGCATCGAAAATTTTCCGGCTGCGACAAGATTGACGTTTACGCAAACGTCAATATTTGCTATCGGGGCGTCGACATTGGCTCAGCCTCCGATCTGCGCTTTGATCGAGAACTTGCTAGGCAGGGCCAGACCGCAAGGGTGGAGGAAGGCATGACGATCTACAGGGCGCCGATCCAGGACACGCTGTTCG
Organism: Mesorhizobium sp. M4B.F.Ca.ET.143.01.1.1; assembly: GCF_004792275.1. Classification (NCBI taxonomy): domain Bacteria; kingdom Pseudomonadati; phylum Pseudomonadota; class Alphaproteobacteria; order Hyphomicrobiales; family Phyllobacteriaceae; genus Mesorhizobium; species Mesorhizobium sp. M4B.F.Ca.ET.143.01.1.1. The sequence continues at coordinate 305,513 of NZ_SRSR01000007.1, read as the reverse complement.
TGCTCAACGACGTGCTGGGCTATCAGCGCTATTCCAACCTTCCCGGCTTCTCCGACGCGACGCCGGATGTCCTCGAGGCGATCCTTGCCGAAGGCGCCAAGCTTGCCGAGAACGTCATGCATCCGCTGAACCGTGTCGGCGACATGGAAGGCTGCGTGCGCCATGACGACGGCTCGGTGACGACGCCCAAGGGCTTCAGGGAGGCTTTCGACCAGTATCGCGAGGGTGGCTGGATGGGGCTCGCCGCGCCTGCCGAGTTCGGCGGCCAGGGCCTGCCCTACACGGTCCACACGGCGGTCTCCGAATATATGGTCTCTGCCAACATGGCGCTGATGATGTATCCGGGCCTGACGCAAGGGGCCATCGCCGCCATCATCACCCACGGCACCGACGAGCAGAGGGCGACCTGGCTGCCGAAGCTGGTCGAGGGCGCCTGGACCGGCACCATGAACCTCACCGAGCCGCATTGCGGCACCGATCTCGGCCTGCTGCGCTCCAAGGCGGTGCCGAACGGCGACGGCACCTACAGGATCTCCGGCCAGAAGATCTTCATCTCCGCCGGCGAGCACGACATGTCGGACAATATCGTCCACCTGGTTCTGGCCCGCATCGAAGGGGCGCCGGAAGGCGTGAAGGGCATTTCGCTGTTCATCGTGCCGAAGCTGAAGCTCGATGCCTCGGGCAACCCCGGCCAGAGGAATACCGTCTCCTGCGGCTCGATCGAGGAAAAGATGGGCATCCACGGCAATTCGACCTGTGTCATGAACTATGACGAGGCCGAAGGCACGCTGCTCGGCGAGGCCAATGGCGGGCTGAAGGCCATGTTCACGATGATGAACGAGGCCCGGCTCGGCGTCGGCCTGCAGGGGCTTTCGCTGTCGGAGATCGCCTACCAGAACGCCGTCTCCTACGCCAAGGACCGGCTGCAGGGCCGTTCGCTGTCCGGAGCCAAGGCGCCGGACAAGAAGGCCGACCCGATCATCGTCCATCCCGACATCCGCCGCTCGCTGATGACCATGAAGGCTTTCAACGAGGCCGGCCGCGCGCTGGCGCTGTGGACCGCGATCAAGTCGGACGTCGCCCATCGCGCCGGCGACGACAAGGACCGCCAGGCGGCCGACGACTACACCGGCCTGCTGACGCCGGTGGTCAAGGGCGTGCTCACCGACAAGGGCTTCGACCACGCTGTGATGGCGCAGCAGGTCTTCGGCGGCCATGGCTACATCGAAGAGCATGGCATGAGCCAGTTCGTGCGCGATGCCCGCATCGCCATGATCTACGAGGGCGCCAACGGCATCCAGGCGCTCGACCTCGTCGGCCGCAAGCTGGCGCAGAATGGCGGCCGCGCGGTGCAGGCCTTCTTCAAGGAGGTCGCCGAGTTCTGCGAGGAGAACCGCGCCGACGAGAAGCTGGCGCCCTTCACCAAGGCGCTGAAGAAAGGTCTCAACGACCTGCAGGCGGCGACCATGTGGCTGGTGCAGAACGCCATGGCCAAGCCTGACAATGCGGGCGCCGCCTCGACCGACTATATGCATCTCTTCGGCCTGGTGGCGCTGGGCTATATGTGGGCGCAGATGGCCAGGGCCGCGGGCGTCAAGCTGGCGGAAGGCGCCAATGGCGCCGCGTCCTTCTACGACAACAAGCTGGTGACCGCGCGCTTCTTCATGGAGCGGATCATGCCGGAGACGGCGACGCGGCTTGCCCGCATTTCCAGTGGCGCGGACACGCTAATGGCGCTGCCGGCGGAAGCGTTCTAGAAATCGTGGGGCGTCCCCCTCCCCCTTGAGGGGAGGGTGGCTGCGAAGCGGCCGGGAGGGGTCGCCCGCGACAAGCTCGACGCCAATTCTGACGACGCGTATTGGGAGGAGGACTACAGCAATGCCTCGGACGCGAGTGAGTTTCGAGATGCGGCAGAAGGCACGTTCGCTTCGTCTCCACGCGACGAAGGCGGAGTCCTTGTTATGGTATGAATTGCGCGAGTTTGCCGCTGATGGCCTGAAGTTCAGACGGCAGTCGCCGATCGGCCCATATATTGTCGATTTCGTTTGTCCGAGGGTCAAACTGATCGTCGAGGTCGACGGCGATCTGCACGAAACTGAAGCAGGAAAGCGCCATGACATCAATCGCGATGCCTATCTGCAATCTCTCGGCTACGTCATCGTCCGAATCGACGAACCTGATGTCATCAACAGTGCATGGCATGTGGCGCAGCTTGTTAAGGACAAGGCCGAGCGTGTCACCGGCGACCCCTCCCGACCGCTTCGCGGCCACCCTCCCCTCAAGGGGGAGGGGGACGCCAGCGCAACGGAGGAAGTAGCATGACAAATCCAGCCGAAATTCTTGGCTTGCCAAAACCCGCCTGGGCGGCGGACGAGGTCGGCATGCTCTACGACATGGCGTCGCGCTTCATGTCGGAAGAGATCGCGCCGCGCTACGACGAGTTCGAGAAGAACGAGATGGTCGACCGCGAGAGCTGGCTGAAGGCAGGCGCGGCCGGCCTGCTCTGCGCCTCGATGCCGGAGGAGTATGGCGGCTCCGGCGGTACCTTCGCGCATGAAAGCGCCATCATCGAGGCGATCGGCCATGTCGGCGTCGACGGTTTCGGCATCGGCCTGCACAATTCGATCGTCGCCCCCTACATCCTCCATTACGGCTCCGAGGAGCAGAAGAAGAAATGGCTGCCGAAGCTCGCGACCGGCGAGCTGATCGGCGCCATCGCCATGACCGAGCCCGGCGCCGGCTCCGACCTGCAGGGCGTCAAGACGCGCGCCGAGAAGGACGGCAACCACTACAAGATCAGCGGCTCCAAGACCTTCATCACCAACGGCCAGCTCGCCAACCTGATCATCGTCGTCACCAAGACCGATCCGGAAAAGGGCGCCAAGGGCACCTCGCTCATCGTCGTCGAGACCGACGAGGTCGAAGGTTTTCAGCGCGGCCGCAACCTCGACAAGATCGGCCTGAAGGCCAACGACACCTCCGAACTGTTTTTCAACGACGTGCGCGTGCCGACCTCGAACCTGCTCGGCCATGAGGAAGGCAAGGGCTTCGTCCAGCTGATGCAGCAACTGCCGCAGGAGCGGCTGCAGATCGGCACCGGCGCGATCGCAATGATCGAACGCGCGCTCGCCTTGACCATCGACTACGTCAAGGAGCGCAAGGCCTTCGGCAAGGCGGTCATCGATTTCCAGAACACCCAGTTCAAGCTGGCCGAGCTGAAGACCGAGGCCACGATCGGTCGCGTCTTCTACAATGACTGCGTCGCCCGCCACATCGATGGCGGCCTCGACCCGGTCACCGCCTCGATGGCCAAATACTGGCTTAGCGACCTGCAGGGCAAGGTGGTCGACGAGTGCCTTCAATTGCACGGCGGCTATGGCTACATGAATGAATACCCGATCGCCCGCATGTACCGCGACGCTCGCGTCCAGCGCATCTACGGCGGCACCAACGAGATCATGAAATTGCTGATCGGCAGGAGCCTTTAGGATAGCAATTATGGGCGCATGGGGTTTCAAAATATTCGAAAACGATGACGCAGCCGATTTCGTGGCCGAATTTGAGAACAGTGGCGCCGTCGCCGTTGCGGATGCGCTTGATGCGGCTTGCAGCAATCCTGACTACATCGAGGCGCCGGATGGCTCGGTCGCACTGGCCGCCGCCGCAATTGTCGCCGCAGCCAACGGGAAGTCCGAGTTCTTGTCTGAACCCGCAGGAACAGCGTTGCGAACTGTCTCGAACTGGCAGGCTTTGAGTGGATTGAAGGGCAAGGCAATCCAGGCAGTCGAATGCGTGAGCGGCCCTAACTCTGAACTGATGGAACTCTGGGCTGAAGCCGCTCCAGCTGACGCAGCCAACTTCAAGAACGAACTGAATCGCCTGCGTGCGGCTTTGCGTTAAAGCAAGCCTTAGACGGCACCACAAGGAAGGAACCGAAAATGGCCGAAGCTTACGTCTATGACGCCGTGCGCACGCCGCGCGGCAGAGGCAAGAAGGATGGCTCGCTGCACGAGGTGCCGGCGGTGCGGCTCGCCGCCAAAACGCTCGAGGCTCTGCGCGACCGCAACGGCCTCGACACCGGCACTGTCGACGACATCATCTTCGGCTGCGTCGATCCGGTCGGCGAGGCGGGCTCGGTAATTCCGCGCGCCGCCGCCTTCGAGGCCGGCTACGACACCAAGGCGCCCGGCATGCAGATCTCGCGCTTTTGCGCTTCCGGTCTCGACGCCATCAATTTCGGCGCTGCCAAGATCGCGCAGGGTGCCGACGAGATCGTCATCGCCGGCGGCGTCGAATCGATGTCGCGCGTCGGCATGGGCATGTCCGGCGGCGCCTGGTTCATGGATCCGTCCGTCGGCCTGCCCGGCTGGTTCGTGCCGCAGGGCATTTCGGCCGACCTGATCGCCACCAAGTATGGCTTCAGCCGCGACGATGTCGATGCCTATGCCGTCGAGAGCCAGAAGCGCGCCGCCAAGTCCTGGTCCGAGGGCCGCTTCAAGAATTCGGTGATCCCGATCAAGGACCAGAATGGGCTGACCATCCTCGACCATGACGAGCACATGCGACCGGCGACCGACATGCAGTCGCTGGCCTCGCTCAACCCGTCCTTCGTCATGCCCGGCGAAATGGGCGGCTTCGATGCGGTTGCCGTGCAAAAGCACCCGGAAGTCGAAGAGGTCAACCACGTCCACCATGCCGGCAACTCGTCCGGCATCGTCGATGGCGCCGCTGCCGTCCTGCTCGGCTCCAAGAAGGCCGGCAAGGCGATGGGCATCAAGCCGCGCGCCCGCATCCGCGCCTTCGCCAACATCGGCTCCGAGCCGGTGCTGATGCTGACCGGCCCGGTCGACGTCACCGAAAAGCTCTTGCAGCGTGCCAAGATGAAGCTGTCGGACATCGACCTGTTCGAGCTCAACGAGGCCTTCGCCTCGGTGGTGCTGCGCTACATGCAGGCCTTCGAGATCCCGCACGACAAGATCAACGTCAACGGCGGCGCGATCGCCATGGGCCATCCGCTCGGTGCCACCGGCGCCATGATCTTCGGCACCGTGCTCGACGAGCTCGAGCGCCGTGACCTGAACACCGCGCTGGTCACGCTCTGCATCGGCGCCGGCATGGGCACCGCCACCATCATCGAACGCGTCTGACGGGGAGAGAGAAGATGAGCTACACCAATTTCACCCTCGACATCGACGCCGACGGCGTTGCGCTGGTCACCTGGAACATGCCGGATCGATCGATGAACGTCTTCACCGAAGAGGTGATGCGGGAGCTTAACGCCATCGTCGACCATGTCGCCGGCGGCGCGGCCATCAAGGGCGCGGTCATCACCTCCGGCAAGGATACATTCTCCGGCGGTGCCGACATCACCTTGCTGCAGAAGATGCTGGGCGCCTTCGCCGCCGACAAGGCGAAGGATTTGGGCAAGGCGACCAAAGCCCTGTTCGACAATGCCGGCGTCATGACCGGCCTGTTCCGCAAGATCGAGACTTCCGGCAAGCCGTGGGTGTCGGCGATCAACGGCACCTGCATGGGCGGCGCCTTCGAGATGTCGCTCGCCTGCCACGGCCGGGTCGCTGCCGATTCCGACAAGGTGAAGATGGCGCTTCCGGAAGTGAAGATCGGCATCTTCCCGGGTGCCGGCGGCACCCAGCGCGTGCCGCGGCTGACCGACCCGCAGCAGGCGCTGCAGATGCTGACCACCGGCCAGACTCTCACGCCGCAGAAGGCCAAGGCAATGGGCCTGATCCACGAGATCGCCGAGCCTTCGAAGCTGGTCGAGACCGCCAAGGCGATGATCAAGAACGGCCTGAAGCCGGTGGCGCCCTGGGACGAGAAGGGCTTCAAGCTGCCCGGCGGCCCGGTCTATTCGGCGGCGGGCGCCAATCTCTGGCCGCCGGCCATCGCCATCCTGCGCCGCGAGACCTTCGGCAACTATCCGGCCGCCGCGGCGATCCTGAAATGCGTCTATGAGGGCCTGCTGGTGCCGTTCGACACCGCGCTCAGGATCGAGCAGCGTTATTTCACCGAGATCATGCAGACCAGGGAAGCGGCGGCGATGATCCGCTCGCTGTTTGTGTCGCTGCAGGAACTGAACAAGGGCGCGCGTCGCCCGACCGGCGTGCCGGACACCAAGTTCAAGAAGATCGGCATCCTCGGCGCCGGCTTCATGGGCGCCGGCATCGCCTATGTCACGGCCAAGGCCGGCATTCCCGTCGTGCTGCTCGACCGCGACATGGAGTCGGCAGAAAAGGGCAAGGCGCATTCCGACAGCCTGATTTCTGATCAGGTCAAGAAGGGCCGCGCCAAGCCCGAAGAGAAGGACAAGTTGCTGTCGCTGATCACGCCGACGGCCGACTATGCCGACCTCGCCGGCTGCGATCTGGTGGTCGAGGCCGTGTTCGAGGATTCCGCCGTCAAGAAGGGCGCCACCGAAAAGGCGGAAGCGGTGCTGAAGTCGTCGGCGATCTTCGCCTCCAACACCTCGACCATCCCGATCACCTCGCTGGCGAAGAATTCGGCGCGACCGAAGAATTTTGTCGGCATCCACTTCTTCTCGCCGGTCGACAAAATGATGCTGGTCGAGATCATCCTCGGCAAGAAGACCGGCGACAAGGCGCTGGCGACCGCCATCGATTTCGTCCGCGCCATCAAGAAGACGCCGATCGTGGTCAACGACACGCGCGGCTTCTACGTCAACCGCTGCGTCCTGCGCTACATGTCGGAAGCCTACAAGATGCTGATCGAGGGTGTCCCGGCACCGATGATCGAGAACGCCGCCAAGGCGGCCGGCATGCCGGTCGGTCCGCTGGCGCTGACCGACGAGACGGCGATCGACCTTGCCCAGAAGATCATGAAGCAGACGATCAGGGATATCGGCGAGAAGGCAGTCGATCCGAAGCAGATGGCGCTGATCAACACCATGGTCGACACGCATGGCCGCTTCGGCCGCAAGAACGGCAAGGGCTTCTACGACTATCCGGCCAAGCCGGCGAAGAAGAAGCTGTGGCCGGGCCTCAAGGATCTCTACCCACAGCTCAAGCCGGAGAAGATCGACTATGAGGAGCTGAAGCAGCGCCTGCTGGTCACCATCGCACTGGAAGCGGCGCGGGTGATGGAAGAGGGCATCGTCACCGATCCGCGCGAGGCCGATGTCGGCTCGATCCTCGCCTTCGGCTTCGCCCCCTTCACCGGCGGCGCACTGTCCTACATCGACGGCATCGGTGCGCAGCAGTTCGTCAAGATCGCCAAGGGCCTGCAGAAGAAGTACGGCGCCGAGTTCAAGGCGCCCAAGCTGCTGCTCGACATGGCCGAGAAAGGCGAAACCTTCTACCAGCGCTTCGACCCGTACGCGAAGGGCGAGGTCAAGCAGGCAGCCTGACGGCCGACGCGGATGTATGTCTGGGCGCGCATGGCGCGCATGATGGCCACGGCGCGAAGCCGTGGCCCTTACCTTATCGGCGGCGACAGCCGGCTTGCCTTCCGCTGCCTGCCGACCGACATCGATTTCAACCTGCATCTCAACAATGCCCGCTATATGATGCTCGCCGACCTCGGCCGCATCGACATCTTCCTGCGCGCCGGCCTGATCGCGCTGGCGCGCAAGAACGGCTGGGCACCGATGATCGGCGGGCTGCAGGTGGCCTATGTGCGCGAGATCCGGCTGTGGCGGCGCTTCGAGGTCATATCCTCGATCGAGACCTGGGAGGGAACCTCGGTGATCGGCAGGCACCGCTTCGTCCTCGACAGCGGCGATACGGCCGCGCTGATCATGACCACCGGCGGCGTCTACGACCGCCGCAATCGCCGCTTTCTCGACATCGCCGAGGTTGTCGCCGCGCTTGGCCGTTCTGCTCAGTCGCGCCCACCGACCGAGGCCGAGCAGGCATTCATGGCCTCGCACCGGAATTTGCGGGAACTTGCCAAAAAGGCCTGATCGTTGGCGATCCCGCGCTTCCTCGGTGGACATTGGGGCGGTTGCGCGGTAGACAGGAAGAGGCATTTTTTCCTGTTTTGAAGGAGAGCTCGATTGCTCTCGCACGACCGTGTCTGGGCTGCCATCGACGCACTCGCCGAGCGTTATTCGCTGTCGGCGTCAGGTCTGGCAAGGCGCGCCGGTCTCGACTCCACCGCCTTCAACAAGTCGAAGCGCCTGTCCTCGGACGGGCGGCCACGCTGGCCCTCGACCGAATCGCTGGCCAAGATCATCGAGGCCACCGGCGCCTCGCTTGAGGAGTTCACCGGGCTGGTCGAAGGCCTCGGTGGGACCGCTTCGCAGCCACGCAGGTCTTCGGTGCCGCTGCTCGGCTTTGCCCAAGCCGGCGCCGGCGGCTTTTTCGACGATGCCGGCTATCCGGCGGGGCAGGGCTGGGATCTGGTGGAATTGCCGGCGCGGGCGACCGCGACCTCCTATGCGCTGAAAGTGCAGGGCGATTCCATGCTGCCGCTCTACCGCAACGGCGACGTACTGATCGTCGAGCCGGGAGCGGCCACTCGCAAGGGCGACCGCGTCGTCGTGAAGACCGCCGCGGGCGAGGTGATGGCCAAGGTGCTCGATCGCCAGACCGCGAAGTCGATCCTGCTGGTCTCCCTCAATCCCGATCATCCCGACCGCGATATTCCGATGCGCGACGTCGAATGGGTGGCGCGCATCGTCTGGGCCAGCCAGTAGGTGCGGCTGCCTCACCTTGCCGTGGCGGTTCTGGCGGTGCCGGCGATGGCGGCGCTCGTCGCCGCCGGAGGCCGCACGCTGCAGGGCAACGAAAGCGTCGTCACGATTGACCGGATCGATCCGGCCGCCGGCACGATCGCCGGGCAGGGCGCCGACATGCAGCCCGAAGCACCGGCCACGGCAGCCATTCCGGCACCGCAGCCGGTGAGGACTCCCGCCCATTCCAGGGCGATCGATCCCGATGTCGTGGCGCCGCCGCAGCTTTCCGCCGAAGAGCTCGAGCGGGTCGAGCCCCGCGCGCCGCTCAGCGATCTCGCGCTCGCCGGCCCGCTCAAGCCGCCCAAGTTGAAGATGCCGGACGACTGGAACGGGACCAAGCTGTTCCAGCCCGTTGCCGCCGCCGCGGGCCTGATCGAAGCGAAAGGCTACGCCGTTGCCGTCTCGGGCGTCGAGGTCCTCGGGCAGGACGAGACCTGTGGCGAGGAGGGCAAATCCTGGGCCTGCGGCATCCGCGCCAGGACGGCGTTCCGCTCTTTCCTGCGCGGCCGCACGGTGGTCTGCACGGTGCCGCCCGAGGGCGGCCGCGACACCATTTCCGCCGAATGCCGCGTCGGCAATCAGGATGTCGGCCAATGGCTGGTGCAAAACGGCTGGGCGCGTGCCGCCGCAGGCGGGCCCTATGTCGAGGCGGGCGAGAAAGCGCGCACCGCAAGGAAAGGCATCTTCGGCGCGGCTCCGGATCTTTCGGGCGTGCCCTCACTCCCTGCCGCCCTGCCCCCGGCGCCCTCCGCGCCGAGTTCGATCCTGCAGGAAGAGGATGGGATCCTTACGCCGCTAGCTGACCAGCCAGCGCCCGCTCAATGAGCGCCCGCGTCTCGGCGATGCCGTAGAGGGCGGCGAAGGAACCGAAGCGCGGACCGCGCTCCTGTCCGATCAGCACCTGGTAGATCATCTGGAAGAAGGCGACCGAAACGCCGGGCCCGCCTTCCGGGCTCTGCTTGGAATGGTCCTGATAACGCTCGATCCGCCGCGCCACGTTGAGCGCCGCGTTCTGGATCGCTTCGCCGTCGGCGCCCTGCGGCAGCGCGCCGAGCGCGTCCGAAAGCTTCGCCAGTGCGTCGCGCTCCACGTCGTCGGCGGCGCGGAAAACCTTGGTCGGCTTCACGAAATCGTCGAAATAGCGGATCGCGTAGCCTGTCAGCCGGTCGAGCTCGGGATGCGTCGCCGGCGTCACGCCAGGTGCGTGGCGCGAAATGAAGCCCCACAGCACCGCCTTGTCATGCGCATTGGAGGCGCTGACCAGATTGAGCAGCAGCGCGAACGGCACCGGCAGGTCGATGGCCGGCGGGTTGCCGTCATGCATGTGCCAGACCGGATTGCCGAGCCGTTCCTTCCAGTCCTGCCGCGGATAGGCGCCGAGGAAGGTGTAGTACTCGTCCACGGCCCTCGGAATGACGTCGAAATAGAGCTTCTTGGCCTGCCGTGGCCGCTGATACATGTAGAGCCCGAGGCTCTCGGTCGGCGCATAGGTCAGCCACTCGTCGATGGTCAGCCCGTTGCCCTTCGACTTCGAGATCTTCTGGCCGTTCTCGTCGAGGAACAGCTCGTAGACGAAATGCTCCGGCGCGCGTCCGCCGAGGATGTTGCAGATGCGGTCGTAGATCACGGCGTTGGTCTGGTGGTCCTTGCCGAACATCTCGAAGTCGACGCCGAGCGCCGCCCAGCGCATGCCGAAATCAGGCTTCCACTGCAGCTTCACCTTGCCGCCCTTGATCGAGAGCGTGGTCTCGGTGCCGTCATCGTGGAAGGTTATGGTGCCGGCCTTGGCGTCGACATGCTTCATCGGCACGTAGAGCACGCGGCCGCTCTTCGGCGAGATCGGCAGGAACGGGCTGTAGGTCGCCTGGCGCTCTTCGCCGAGCGTCGGCAGCATGACGGCCATGATCTCGTCGTAGCGCTCGGCGGCGCGCAGCAGCACCTCGTCAAAGCGGCCCGCCTTGTAGTACTGCGTCGCGCTGGCGAACTCGTAGTCGAAGCCGAACGTGTCGAGGAAGCGGCACAGCATCGCGTTGTTGTGGTCGGCAAAGCTCGCATAGTCGCCGCCGAACGGATTCGGAACCGACGACAGCGGCATGTGCAGATACGGCTCCAACGCCGCGCGGTCCGGCACGTTGTCGGGGATCTTGCGCATGCCGTCCATGTCGTCGGAGAAGCAGAGCAGCTTGGTCTTGACCTTGTCTTCCGTCAGCACGCGGAAGGCGTGCCGCACCATGGAGGTGCGCGCCACCTCGCCGAACGTGCCGATATGCGGCAGGCCGGACGGGCCATAACCGGTCTCGAACAGGACGGTGTCCGGAAACGCGGCGTTCTTGTAGCGCGCGATGATCTTCTTGGCTTCCTCGAACGGCCAGGCCTTGCTCTCCGCGGCGGCCGCAAGCATCTCGGGATTGAGATCGATGGTGTTTGATCCCGTCATGTCAAAAGTTCCAGCTATCGGCCGGCTTGCCGGCGGAGGTAAGATTTTCACCCGGTCCTCTAGGCGCGACAGGCCGGAGCGTCAACGATTTGCGGCGGTTTTCCTTGCGGCGTCCACCTGGCGACCCTACCTTCGGGGCGCATTATCAAGGAGTTTTGAATGCCTTTGACGCCACACGAAGCCCTGATCTACCTGATGGTCATCACTTCGGCTTCCGACCGCGACATGACCGATGTCGAGCTTGCGCGCATCGGCGACGTCGTCCGCTCATGGCCGGTGTTCGTGGATTTCAACCAGGACAGGCTGGTTGCCGTCGCTCAGGCCTGCCAGAAGGCGTTGAACGCCGAGGACGGACTGGAAGGCGTGCTCGAACTTGTCGAAGGGGCGCTGCCCGAACGGCTGCGCGACACCGCTTATGCCGCCGCTTTCGAGGTCGCCGCCGTCGATCTCGAAATGCGCATGGAAGAAGTGCGGGTGCTGCAGTTGATCCGTCTCAAGCTCGATCTCGACACGCTGACCGTCGCCGCGATCGCCCGCGCGGCGAAGGCGCGTCTGCGCACGCTGACTTAGGTTTGGTCGATATTCAGGTGAGGCCGGCCTGCGAATGGCGGTCTCCAGCGCTTCCGGTGCTCAGGTACTCAAGTACGCTCCGCTCCGGTTCTCGGAAGCCACCACTTTCGGCGCGGCCTGAGCTCAACCTCAACAAGCCCTGGCCGTGCTGCGGTCCTCAGAAGAAGCTGACCGGGAAATAGCGGAGGTAGAATTCGGCGAAGGTGCCCTTCACCGAGATCTCCTGCAAGGCGTAGTCCATGGCCGCCGCCAGCGCCGGATCGCCGGCGCGGGTGGCGATCGCCATGCCCGAGCCCAGATATTCCGGGGCCAGATAGGGTCCGCCGGCGAAGCGGCAGCAGCCGGAGGCATCGGTGCCGCCCAGCCAGAAGGCAAAGCGCATGCCGTCGCCGAAGGCGGCGTCGATCTTGCCGGACTTGAGGTCGCCATAGAGCGCTTCCGGCGCGTCGAAGGGCACGACCTGAACGGTGCCGAAATACTCGCGCAGCATCTTCTCATGCGCCGAGCCGGCGATGACGCCGACCCGCTTGCTGCGCAGCTTGTCGAGGATCGGCTCCGCGAAGGCTTTCGCTTTCGGCATGATGAAGCGCGCCGGGAATTGCAGATAGGAGCGCGAGAAGGCGTATTTCGTCCGCGTCTCCGGCGTCGCGGCGATGCCGGCGATGATCGCCTCGCCTTCGCCCTTCTGCAGCGCCTCGTCGAGCTCGCCCCAGGGCAGCGCCTGGATCTGGCACTTTTCGGCGATGCCGAGCTCGGCGCAGATCGCGCGCGCCAGATCGACATGGAAACCGGACAGCTTGCCCGCGCTGTCGAGGAAGTTGAACGGCGGAAAGTCGGTGGTGGTGAGGAACCTAAGGCGCGGCAACGCCGAGAGGTCGGGCTTCGGCAACCGCTCCTTGGCGTCCCACAGCACCGGCACCTGCGGCTCGGCGGCAAATGTAATGCCGGCAAAAAACTGCGCCGCCGCCAGCATCGACAGGGCGATGACCATCCGTCGCAATGTCACAAGAAGGCTCCGCCCAGTCATGTCCTTGGGCTTTTCGTACGAAAATAGCGCCGGCACAATGGTTTTTGATTTCAACCTGCGAATTTAAGCGTATGGTTTAGGTAGTTTGCAAATACGCTCCGCGGCGCCGGCTGAAAGGGGGTCAATCACCCGGTCGCTAAAGCGGTGCAGCTTTGCAATCCGGGGTTGATGGCGAAGCGCGGGTCAGGCATCTACCATCGATCTCTGATGCGGACGGCAACATGGGGTAGATGTTGCGATGGGTCATTTTGATCGCACACTGGAATACATCGATCAGCTGCAGCACGCCAACACGGCGGCCGCGGTCTGCGAAAGGCTGCTTGGCGTCACGTCGAATTTCGGCCTGACGGCGCTGATGGCCGGAACCGTGCCGCATCCGGGCACGCCGCGCGGCCAGCAGAAGGACCACGTGCTGCTCTGCGACTGGCCGGGCGAATGGCTGGAGCGCTATGTGGCGCGCAACTACGTCGACCACGATCCCGTCGTCAGCCACATGAAGCAACTTCAGGCGCCGTTCCAGTGGCGTGAGGCCTCGGAAAGCATCCGCATCGACAAGAGCAGCGGCGAGGTAATGGGCGACGCCAGGGAGTTCAAGCTGCGCGACGGCCTGGCATTCCCGCTGATCACGCTCGACGGACAGATCGTCATGGTGTCGCTAGGCGGCGAGGCGGTCGAGCTGTCGGAAGCGGAGTTCGGGATGGTGTCGCTGGCGTCGACCTATGCGATCGGCCGCGCCATGCAGCTCCATACGATGGCCGCCAAGACCATCGATCACATCGAATTGACGCCGCGCGAGCGCGAATGCCTGCAATGGGCTGCCGTCGGCAAGTCCGAATGGGAAATATCTCAAATTCTAGGCATTTCGGAACACACTTCCGAGAAACACCTTCTTAACGCCAAAAGCAAACTCGGTGCCGTCAACAGGGTGCAAGCAGTCGCCGAAGCGATTAGGCGCGGCTATATTAGCTAGGTCGGCCGAGCTGGCCTAGAAGTTCTTGCCTACGCGATCGCGTAATTTTTTCGGGAAAGCCCGGCCGTATCTTCCTATTCAAACCAGGAGACGGCTAATGCTTTTTTCCCTAACAACCCAGGAATTGATGGAGCGTCCCGACCTTTGGGAAGCCGTCCATCGGTTGCGCTACAGGATCTTCGTCGAGGAGATGGGCTGGACCGATCTCGAGCGTCCCGACGGCCTCGAGATCGACCAGTTCGACCACGACGAAGCGGTGCATCAACTCGTCATCCGCAATGGCGAGCTTGCCGGCTATCAGCGGATGCTGCCGACGACACGGGCACATCTGCTGACCGACGTGCTGCAGGACCTCTATGAAGGCACCCCGCCCTCGGGGCCAGGTGTCTGGGAATTGACCCGCTACGCGGTCGCGCCAGGCTTCCGGGACGGCAAGCGCGGCGTGTCGACGGTCGGCACGGAGCTGATCGCCGGCTTCGTCGAATGGGGCCTCAAGCGCAACATCAACCAGGTCATCATCGAGTTCGAGCCGATGTGGGTGCTGCGCGCGCTGCAGCTGCACTTCCTGGCGACACCCCTCGGTTACCAGCGCACCTACGGCAACCAGCAGGTCGTCGCCACGCTGCTCACCTTCACCGAACACACGTTGGACGTGGTCCGCGCGCGCCGCAACCATTTCGCCCCTGTGCTGGCCAGAGGATATCCCGACAGGCTCGGCCTGCGGCAGGCATCGTAATTGGAGTTTTGTTATGAGTATCCACCCGCAACCAGAATTACGCGGCCACACGCTGGTCGTCACTGTCTCCTCGCACGACGGCCGGCCGGTGCTGGACAGACGCGCCTATGCCAGCCTGGCCAGGACCTTCCACGAAGCCGCCGTGAACGATGATGTGCGTGTCGTCGTGCTGCGCGGCCTGGCAGGCTGTTTCTGCCTTGGCGGCGACTTTTCCGAGTTCCTCGACGCCACCAAGCATCGAGAGCTGATCGCCGCCGTCACCGACATGTTCCGCACGCTGGCGACCTTTCCAAAACCCGTCCTTGCCTGTGTTGACGGCGATGCCGTCGGTGTCGGCTGCACCATCCTGTTCCACTGCGACATGGTGATCGCCTCGCGCGCAAGCACGTTCCGGGTGCCGTTCGTCGATTTCGGCCTGGTGCCTGACGCGGCAACCAGCATCCTGGCGCCGCAGAAGCTCGGCTATGCCGGCGCCTTCCGCTTCTTCTGCCTGGGCGACACGCTGCATGCCGAGGATGCCAAGGCGCTCGGCCTGGTCGGCGAGATCGTGGCCGACGGCAGCGCCGAGGAAGCGGCCCTTCTCAGGGCGAGGCAGCTTGCCAAGAAGCCGGTCGCGGCACTCCTGCAGACGCGCGGCCTGCTCAAGGGCGACACCGGCGCGCTCTGCGACCGCATCGACCAGGAGATATCGCTGTTCCAGCAGGCGCTGCAGGACGATACGACCCTGAAGCGGCTGCAGCGCATTGCCAGGCTGGCGGCATAGGGCCCGCCAGCCCCTGTATCGTCGGCGAAACGGGGCCTACTTCTCCAGGAATGATGGCCCTTCGCCGATGATCTTCTTGTCTTCCTTGCCGACGATTTCGAGGTCGCGCCCGTCATAGGGCAGCGACGACAGGATGCGCCTGATCACAGCCAGCCGCGCCCGTCGCTTGTCGTTGGCCCGCACGACGATCCAGGGCGCGAACTCCTTGTGCGTGCGTTCGACCATGAGGTCGCGCGCCTTCGTGTAGTCGTCCCATTTGTTGATGCCGGCGACGTCGATCGGCGAGAACTTCCAGTTCTTCAGCGGGCTCCAGCGGCGGTCGTGGAAGCGTTCGAGCTGGGTTTCCCGGCCGATGTTCAGCCAGAATTTGAAAAAATGGATGCCTTCGTTGCAGATCATCCGCTCGAAATGCGGTGTCTCGTCGAGGAATTTCGCGTGCTGCTCGGGCGTGCAGAAGCCCATCACCGGCTCGACGCCGCCGCGATTGTACCAGGAGCGGTCGAAGGTCACGAATTCGCCCGACGTCGGGAAGTGGGCGACATAGCGCTGGTAATACCACTGTCCGATCTCGGTCGGCGTCGGCTTGGTCAGCGCCACATTGCGCGCGGTGCGCGGGTTCATGTACTGGCGCAGCACGAAGATCGTGCCGCCCTTGCCGGCCGCGTCGCGGCCCTCGAACAGCGCCATCACCCGCTTGCCGCTCGCCTGCAGCCAGGCCTGCGCCTTGACCAGCTCGATCTGCAACTGCTCGAGCGTCTCGTCATACTCCTCGCTCTTCATCTTCTTGTCGTAAGGATAGCCGCCGGCGGTCAGCTTGTTGTCCTCGATCCAGTCGGGAAGCACCGGGTTCTCGATGTCGAACTCCCGCTCCTTGCCGCCAATCCTGATTTTCAGCGGGCCCTGTGTCGGTGCCGGTGCCGGTGCCGGTGCCGGGGCGGGGCTTTCCTTGGCTTTTTTCATCGAGACGAACCTTTCCAGCTTGCGGACTCATGCTATTGGGAGCCTCAACGGCGCCGCGCCCCCGTCTGGATGCGCAAATGACGCTGTAGCACTCCAGACCGGTCGAGCGGAAGTTTCGCGACCGGCGACAGGGGGTAAAGGCATGGGGCGCGAGCGCGCGAATGGCTGAGCTGAACGCGGAGCACAGAGGCACGGCGCAACCGGCGGCCGCGCGGCTGTGGGCGAACCGCTGGCTGCTCGCCGCCGGCATCGTCGCCGTCCTCGCCGTTCATGGTCTAGCCGGCGCTTCGGCCTATGTGGTGCTGGCGGCGATTGTCCTGCTGCTGGCGGCGGCGCTGCTGCCGTCGGGCGGCGCCCGTCGATCGATCGAGGACGCCGCGGCCATGGAGGCGGGCGGGCTGCAGCGCCTTTCCGGCGAGTATCTCGCCGCCGCCGTCGCCGATCCCCTGATCATCTTCGACCGCACCGCCACTATCGTCCATGCCAACGCCGCCGCTTTCGCCGCCTTCGGCGGCCTCGCGCCGGGCATGTCGCTGTCGCTGAAGTTCCGCGCCCCGGAAATGCAGGCCTTGCTGGACAGCGTCCTGTCGGGCACGGTCGCATCCGAAATTGTCGACTACACCGAAAAGCTGCCGGTCGAGCGCGCCTACCGCGTCAGCGCCTCCTCTGTCGGTCATGCCACCGACCTCTATGTGCTGGTGTTCAAGGACCAGAGCGAGGCGCGCCGGATCGACAGGATGCGGGCCGATTTCATCGCCAACGCCAGCCATGAGCTGCGCACGCCGCTTGCCTCGATCTCGGGCTTCATCGAGACGCTGCGCGGCCCGGCCCGCGGTGATCCCGCCGCGCGCGACCAGTTCCTGCAGATCATGCAGAACCAGACCGGCCGCATGGCGCGCCTGATCGACGATCTCCTGTCGCTGTCGCGGCTGGAGATGAAGCCCTATCTGAAGCCGGGAACCGAGGTCGATCTGCGCCAGACCATCGACAGCGTCATCGACTCGCTGGCGCCGCTTGCGCGCGAGAACGGCGTCGCCATCGAGCGCGATTTCGTCGATGGCCCGCTCGACGTGCCGGGCGACCGCGACGAGCTTTTCCAAGTCTTCGAGAACCTCCTGGAGAACGCCTGCAAGTATGGCCAGTCCGGCGGGCGCGTCACGGTGTCGATCGAGCGCGACGGGACCGGCCCCGAACCGGGGATCGACGTCACCATCACGGATTACGGTCCAGGCATTCCCGAAGAGCACATCCCGCGCATCACCGAGCGGTTCTACCGGGTCGATGTCGAGAGCAGCCGCACCCAGAAGGGCACCGGTCTCGGCCTGTCGATCGTCAAGCACATATTGACGCGCCACAACGCCAGGCTGTCGATCAAGTCGGAAGCCGGCAAGGGCGCGGCGTTCTCGGTCCATTTGCCGGCCGCCTGAGGTCGTACTATCTACTAACCGGCCATTTCTTTTTTCTGTCATCCGGCTAGCGTATCAGCGCAGGATTCGAGGAAACGACTCGGTCGCAAGACCATGGGGAAGGCATTTCGTCTATGCAGTCCGTGCACATCGTCAGCGCCTATGACGAAGAGCTGAAATACCTGTCGAAGCGGATCGCTGCGATGGGTGGACATGCCGAGCGCATGGTCGAGCAGGCGATCACCGCCTTGGTCAATGCCGATCCCGGCCTCGCCCAGAAGGTCATCCGGGACGATCAGGTCCTCGATGAAGGGCAGCGCGAGATCGACGACAAGGCGATCGTCATCATCGCCAAGCGTCAGCCGATGGCAACGGACCTGCGCGAGATCGTCGGCGCGATCCGCATATCGGCCGACATCGAGCGCGTCGGCGACCTCGGCAAGAATGTCGCCAAGCGCGTGGCTGCCGTCATCGACGGGCGCCAGCCGACCAGCCTGTTCCGCGGCCTCGAGGCGCTCGCCGACCTCGCCTTGACGCAACTCAAGGAAGTGCTCGACGTCTATGCCTCGCGCTCGGTGGAGAAGATCGGCTTCGTGCGTGACCGCGACGACCAGATCGACGCCATGTACACCTCGCTGTTTCGCGAGCTTTTGACCTACATGATGGAAGATCCGCGCAACATCACGCCCTGCACGCATCTTTTGTTCTGCGCCAAGAACATCGAACGCATCGGCGACCACGCCACCAACATCGCCGAGACCATCTACTACATCGTCACCGGCGACCAGATGCCGGCTGAGCGGCCGAAGGGCGACAAGACGGACAAGATCGTGCTTCCCGGCACGCTGCCGGTGAAGTGAACGGCCGCCTCTCGAACACCGCGCTAATTTAGGCTAAGCTCCCGCGAACGTTCCTGAATCCTGCTCAGTGGCCGTGCCTCAGGAGGTTGCCATGGAAAACGTTCGGAACCTCACGCCGGCTCCTGCGCCGACGTCCGGCATTATCGCGTCAAGCGTCTATACGGCCGGCCGCCGCGTCGCGGACATTCCGATCGAGGAGGCCGGCGACTGGGCCAAGAAGCCGGACCATGTCGTCTGGATCGGACTTCTGGAGCCGGACCGCAATCTTCTGCTGCGCGTCCAGGCGCAGTTCCATCTGCATGATCTGGCGATCGAGGATGCCGAGCATCCGCATCAGCGGCCGAAGATCGAGCAATATGGCGATGCCCTGTTCATCGTCGCGCGCACCGCCCAGCTCATCGACGGCCGCGTCACCTTCGGCGAGACGCATCTGTTCGTCGGCGCCGGCTACATCGTCAGCGTCAGGCATGGACCCTCGACATCCTATGCCGCGGTCCGTCAGCATTGGGAAACCTGCCCGCATTCGCTCGCCAAAGGCGAGGATTTCGTCCTCTATGCCATTCTCGACTTCATCGTCGACAACTACATGCCGGTGCTGGAGCAGATCGAGGACGAGGTCGAGGCGATCGAGGACAAGGTCCTGCTGAGGCCGATGACCGGCTCCGACATCGAGCGGCTCTATATGCTGCGCCGCGATCTCCTGCGGCTGCGCAACGCGGCTCTGCCGCTGGTCGAGGTCTGCCGCCGGCTGACCAGCGCCGATCTGCCGCAGATCAATGCTTCGATGCACCCGCTGTTCCGCGACGTGACCGACCATATCCGCACGGTCCAGGAAAAGATCGACAGCCTGCGCGAGGTGCTGGCCTTCGCATTCGAAGCCAGTCTTCTGGTCGGCCAGAGCCAGGAAACGGCGATCTCGAAAAAACTCGCCTCCTGGGCCGCCATCCTGGCGGTGCCGACGGCCTTCGCCGGCATCTACGGCATGAATTTCAACGACATGCCGGAACTGCATATGGAGTATGGCTACCCGACCGTGCTGGTTGCGATCGCGCTGATCTGCTCGTTCCTGTACTGGCGGTTCAGGAAGAATGGATGGCTGTGAAGGCAGAGCGAACAGCGAACAGGAAGTAGCGAATAGAGAACACCGAAAACGGCTTGCTCCCTGTCACGGAAGCCAAGCCGTTCCTATTCGCTATTCGCTATTCGCTATTCGCTCAGCGGCTTCTGCGCCGCTCCGCCGCCGGCTGGAACGCGACGCGGGAGTGGTATTTGCAGTACGGGCCGGTCTCGGCGGCGTCGTTGCCGCAGAAGTTGAAGTCTTCCGACAGCGGGTCGCCATTCGGCCATTTGCAGGTGCGCTCGGTCAGCTCGACCAGCTGCAGGTGCCGCGAGATCGGCACGACCACGTTTTCCACCGGTCGGATATAGTGCCGCGCCACCGGCTCGGCGTCGAACTGCGCCTGCAGCGCGGTCGCGCCGATCGAGGTGGTGACGTGGCGCGTGGCGGTCGCCGCCCGCGATACCGATTTCTGGATGGACGATCCCTGCACGGTCTTCTTCTGGCGCGCCGGGCTTGCCGTCGCGCGGCCGCGGCCCGACAGCTTCAGGCGATGCACCTTGCCGATGACCGCGTTGCGGCTGACGCCCCCAAGCTGTGCGGCAATCTGGCTGGCGCTCAGCCCTTCCGACCACAGTTTCCTGAGAAGTTCTACCCGCTCGTCAGTCCAGTTCATGAGACCGCGCTCCTGCTGAGGCGTGCGGCGATCGGAATCCCTTCCCGTCCCGGCTCCCGCCGGGCAGACAACACCACATATATCGGGTGATTAGGTCCGCCGCACGAAATCTAGTTATTTCTCGACTACAAATACCTCATGCGCTGACTCGGTGACAAGAGTCCCCAGGGCAACACGAATCGGTTTTTCCGGTTTTCCCCAACTTGCCGGCTGCTTATGTACCGGCATCCCGTCGGGGGCGTGCCGCGCGCCTATGCGCGACGTTTTCGTTGACTTCATGGCCGAAAAACACGATAAGCCGCAAAGGCCGCCGCTTTGGCGGCTTTTTTGATTTTCCGGTTCCGGAGACGCATATAATGAGCGGTTCGGCGCTTTACGAGACCTTTGCTCGCGCACCCCTGGCCTTCGACCGCGGGGAGGGGACCTGGCTGGTCACCGACAAGGGCGAGCGATATCTCGATTTCGCCGGCGGCATCGCCGTCAATTCACTTGGCCACAGCCATCCGCATCTGGTTGCCGCGCTGACCGAGCAGGCGGCGAAGCTCTGGCATGTCTCCAACCTCTACGAGATTCCGGAGCAGCGCCGGCTCGGCGAGCGGCTCGTCGAGGCGACCTTTGCCGACAAGGTGTTCTTCACCAATTCGGGCGCCGAGGCGCTGGAATGCGCCATCAAGACGGCGCGGCGCTACCATTTCGTCAAGGGCCATCCCGAGCGTTTCCGCATCGTCACCTTCGAAGGCGCCTTCCACGGCCGCACGCTGGCGACGATCGCCGCCGGCGGCCAGTATAAATATCTGGAAGGCTTCGGCCCCAAGGTCGAAGGCTTCGACCAGGTCGGCTTCGACGACATCGACGCGGCCGAGAAGGCGATCACGCCGGAGACGGCCGCCATCCTGATCGAGCCGGTGCAGGGCGAGGGCGGTATCCGCCCGGTGCCGACGCAGTCGCTGAAGCGGCTGCGGCAGCTTTGCGACCAGCATGGCCTGCTTCTGATCTTCGACGAGGTCCAGTGCGGCATCGGCCGCACCGGCAAGCTGTTTGCGCATGAATGGTCCGGCGTCACCCCGGACCTGATGGCGATCGCCAAGGGCATCGGCGCCGGCTTCCCGTTGGGCGCGTGCCTCGCCACCGACGAGGCTGCGGTCGGCATGACCGCCGGCGTGCACGGCACCACCTTCGGCGGCAATCCGCTGGCGATGGCGGTCGGCAACGCGGTGCTCGACGTGGTGCTGGAGGAAGGCTTCCTCGAGGATGTCCAGCGCAAGGCACTGCTCCTGAAGCAGGGATTGGCCGGCGTCGCCGACGAGTTCCCCGAGGTCCTCGAAGGCATCAGGGGAACTGGCCTGATGCTCGGCCTCAAATGCGTGATGCCCAACACCAAGGTCAACATGGCGCTGCGAGACCAGCATCTGCTCGCAGTTCCGGCCGGCGACAACGTCATTCGCCTGCTGCCGCCCCTCACCGTCACCGATGCCGAGATCGGCGAAGCGCTCGACCGCATCCGCGCCGGCGCCCAGGGCCTGGCGGATGCCATCGCCTCGGCCGCCGCGAAGTAGTTCCGGAACCATTGCCGATGTCCGTTCGCCATTTTACCGACCTGTCCGCCGTTTCCGAAGGCGATTTGCGCGTCATGCTGGACGACGCGATGGTGCGAAAGGCCAGGCTCAAGGCCGGCGAGCACACCAAGCCGCTCGAGGGCAAGGTGCTGGCGATGATCTTCGACAAGCCCTCGACCCGCACGCGCGTGTCCTTCGACGTCGGCATGCGCCAGCTCGGCGGCGAGACCATCATGCTGACCGGCACCGAGATGCAGCTCGGCCGCTCCGAGACCATCGCCGACACCGCCAAGGTGCTGTCGCGCTATGTCGACGCCATCATGATCCGCACCACCTCGCATGAGCGGCTGCTGGAGCTGACCGAGAACGCCACCGTTCCGGTCATCAACGGGCTGACCGACGACACCCATCCGTGCCAGCTGATGGCCGACATCATGACCTTCGAGGAGCATCGCGGTCCGGTGGCCGGCAAGACCTTCGCCTGGACAGGCGACGGCAACAATGTGCTGCATTCGCTGCTCGAAGCCTCGGCGCGTTTCCGCTTCAACCTCAACGTCGCGGTGCCGGAAGGCAGCGAGCCGGACGAGAAGCACATCGGCTGGTCGAAGGCCAATGGCGGCAAGCTCAACTTCACCCGCTCGGCCGAGGAGGCCGTCCATCAGGCCGACTGCGTCGTCACCGACTGCTGGGTGTCGATGGGCCAGGAACATCGCGCGCGCGGCCACAACGTCTTCCTGCCCTATCAGGTCAATGCGGCGCTGATGGCGAAGGCAAAGCCGGACGCGCTGTTCATGCACTGCCTGCCGGCGCATCGCGGCGAGGAGGTGACCGACGAGGTCATCGACGGGCCGCATTCGGTGGTGTTCGACGAGGCCGAGAACCGCCTGCATGCCCAGAAGGCGGTTTTGGCCTGGTGTCTGGGAGCTTGATCTCCGGAGGTGTGATGCCTATCTGCGGCGCATCACGCAAATCGAGCGCGTTTGGACGCATGCACCCCAAAGGGTGGCATGGCCGCGCCCCGGAGCTTTGTCATGTTGGAAACCCGTCAAGTGACTGAACATCACCCGCAACTCGGCGAATTCGGCTACGCCGGCGACGATCACGTCGTGCCCTTCGAGGTCGCGCCGCTCGACGTGCGCGGCCGCACCGTGCAGCTCGGGCCGATGCTCGACGCCATTCTTGCCCGCCACGACTATCCCGAGCCGGTCGCGCGCCTGCTGGCGGAAGCCTGCGTGCTGACGGTTTTGCTCGGCACCTCGCTCAAGTTCGAGGGCAAGTTCATCCTGCAGACCCGCACCGACGGGCCGGTCGACATGCTGGTGGCAGATTTCTCAACCCCGCATGCGCTGCGCGGCTATGCGCGCTTCGATGCCGACCGGTTGCAGGCGCTGGCCGCCGCCGGCGAGGTCTCGCAGCAGACGCTGCTCGGCAACGGCGTGCTGGCGCTGACCATCGATCAGGGCGTTCACACGCAGCGCTATCAGGGCATCGTCCAGCTCGACGGCTCCTCACTGGAGGAGGCCGCGCGCACCTATTTCCGCCAGTCGGAGCAGATCCCGACCGACATCAGGCTGTCGGTGGCCAAGCTGGTTACGCCCGGTCCCGGTGGCGCCCGCGAGCAATGGCGCGCCGGCGGCCTTCTGGCGCAGTTCCTGCCGAAGGCGCCGGAACGCATGCGCGTGCCGGACATTTCCGGCGGCGACGGCGATCCGCGCGAAGCGGTCCATGAGCCGGCCGACAATTCCTGGCAGGAATTGCTCGCGCTGCTCGGCACCATCGAGCCGACCGAGCTGATCGATCCGACTGTCGGTGCCGAACGCCTTCTCTACCGGCTGTTCCACGAACACGGCGTGCGCGTCTTCGGCGGCGTGCCGGTTGCCGACCAGTGCTCGTGCTCGCGCGAGAAGATCCGCGGCATCCTCGCCGGCTTCTCCGCCCAGGAGATCAAGGACAGCACCGAGGAGGGCGGCATCCATGTCGCCTGCGAGTTCTGCTCGACGCAGTACGACTTCGACCCGGCAGAGTTCGCCGCGGCTCAATAGGGTCACTTTCCAGACCAAGCGCGTCGCCTGATCTATTTCAGCGCGACGCGCTCTAGGCGCCGCACCGATCTCCGCGTCAAATGAATTCCTGGAGGTGCCTGCGGACATCCGAGGCTCGTTCGACGGGAGCCATGTGGGTTTCGTTTCCGAGCACCATGAGCTTCGCGCCGCTGATCGCGCTCGCGGTGGCTTCCATCATCCCGCCGAAGAACTGGTCCCTTTCACCGCCGAGGATCAGAGTCCTCGCCGAGATGTTGCGGAGGTCTTCTTCCGTCACATCGTCGTCGAGCATTGCTTCGAGATAGCGGACGATCGTGCTCGGCGCCCCCATCCGCGCAACCAGGCTGCGTGCTTCGAACCTCAGTCGAAGACGCAAAAGAAGGTTCAACCAGGGTCGCCGGAACACCGTCGTGAATTCCTTCAGCAAAGCGTGAAATTGTCCGGCCTGTGCGAATTGGATCTGTTTCCTGAGCCGCCTTTTTCCATCGGCCGAAAAGCCATGCGCGCTCGCCAGCAGGATCAGCTTGCCTACAAGGTCCGGGTACCGCGCGGCCACCTGCGTGGCGACAACGCCGCCATAGGAAATACCCATCAGGCTCGCTGGCTTCTTGAAGTCGGCGTCGATGATCTCCGCGATGTCTCTGGCCATGCCCTCGAGCGAAGGATCGGCTTTTGGAGCGGGATCGTAGCCAATCAGCACGAAGCTCGTGTTGGGTGGAAGGATACGGATGAGCCGTCCGGCATCCTTCTCCAGTCTTGATGGCCGGGGTTTCATCATGAACCCCTGACCGCCGTTGATGATGAGAAGACTTTCCGGTCCTTGTCCAACTCTTGCGAACGGCAGCCGGCCCAGAAACAACCCTGTTTCAATTCTGTCCATCAAGCCGCTGCCTGGCGTGCGGTTGGGGCAGTGGCGGCCAAGCGTACGCGGCCACTAGTTCACCGTCCGCCGCGTGCCCGGCAGGTCGAGAGAGAAGGCGGGGATGGCGACATTGAACGTCTCGCCGCGCTTGTTGCGCATCGTATAGTGGCCGACCATGATGCCCGACGGCGTCGAGAGCGGGCAGCCCGAGGTGTACTGGTAGCTGTCGCCGGGATTGAGTTCGGGCTGGTCGCCGACGACGCCGGCGCCGCGCACCTCCTCCACCCGGCCGCTGCCGTCGGTGATGTGCCAGTAGCGCGAGAGCAGCTGCACGAATTCGTCCGAGCGGTTGTCGATTGTCACCTGGTAGCCCCAGACATAGCGGTTCTCCGAAGGATCGGAGCGATCCTCCAGATAGAACGGCCTCACCTGAACTTCGATGTTGCGCGTGACGGCGCGATACATGAGCTACCCCAACAATTCGGGAACTTTCGGCGCACTCCGCTGTCGGGTCAACGATGCGTGACGCCTGTCCCTTCCGCCTTATGCGCACGTGCCGGCAAACAATGTCATTTAAGTGACACACGACAATGATGGTGTGCACGGACCGTGCTGGGCGACTCAAGCGCTCTGTCGACCTGTTCAAAATGGCCATCTCCTGGCCGGCTTTTCCGGAGTGACCAGATCTCGATGGAACTGATCGCCATGGCCGCCGCCCTGCTTTCCATAGCCCTGCTTCTCTCAAATCTCGCCAGCATCCTGCTTGCTGCGCGCCGGCTGAAGCCGCCGCGCGGCATGGCCGCGCCCGCGGGCAGGACGCCGCCGGTGTCGATCGTCATCCCCTCGCGCGGCATCGAGCCGTTTGCCGAGGAGACGCTGCAGCGCGCCTTCTCGCTCGACGGGCCGCGCTACGAGCTGATCTTCTGCGTCGCCCATGCCGACGATCCGGTGGTCAAGCTGATAAACAGGGCAATTGCCCGGTTTCCCAAGGTGCCGGCCCGGCTGCTGGTCGGCGACGACCGCGTCAGCGCCAATCCGAAGCTGAACAATTGCGTCAAGGGCTGGGAGGCGGCGCGCCACCACTGGGTGATCCTCGCCGATTCCAACGTGCTGATGCCGCGCGACTATATCCATAAGCTGATGGCCGCGTGGAGGTCCGATACCGGCCTCGTCTGCTCGACGCCGGTCGGCTCGCGGCCGGACGGCTTCTGGGCCGAGGTCGAATGCGCCTTCCTCAACACGCTGCAGGCGCGCTGGCAATATGCCGGCGAGGCGCTTGGCCTCGGCTTCGCCCAGGGCAAGAGCATGCTGTGGAACAAGCCCATGCTCGACGCCAATGGCGGCATCCGCGCGCTTGCCGCAGAGATCGCCGAGGACGCCGCGGCGACCAAGCTGGTCAACGGCATCGGCCTTCGCGTCCATCTCGTCGCCTCGCCCTTCGAGCAGCCGCTCGGCGAGCGCAGGCTTGGCGAGATCTGGTCGCGCCAGGCGCGCTGGGCGCGGCTGCGCCGCGTCACCTTCCCGCTGTTCTTCGCGCCCGAAATCCTGACCGGTGCGGCGGTGCCGCTTGTCCTGGCACTGGTAGCGGCGGCCCAATTGGGCATCAGCCTGCCGGCCACAACGCTTTGCGTGCTGGCACTCGCCTACCTGCCGGAATGCGCCCTCGCATGGGCCAACGGCTGGCACCTGTCGCCGCGCACGGTCGCGGCGATGATCGTGCGCGACGCGATGCTGCCGGTGATATGGGCGCGCGGCTGGCTGGGCGGCGCCGTCGACTGGCGCGGCAACGCCATGACCATCGGCACCAAGGTGGCCGAACTGGAAGAGACGCCCTCGAGCGCCTGACCGGGCCTTCGCCCAGGTCCCCTATTTCGCCGCCTTCAGCGCCTGCTCGACATCGGCAAGCAGGTCGTCCGTGTCCTCCAGGCCGACGGAGAGCCTGAGCGTGCCCGGGCCGATGCCGAGCTCGGCGCGCGCCTCGTCGCTGAGGTTCTTGTGCGTGGTCGTCGCCGGATGGGTGATCAGGCTCTTGGCGTCGCCGAGATTGTTGGAGATCAGCACGATGTCGAGCGCGTTCTGGAAGGCGAAGGCCGCCTGCTTGCCGCCCTTGACGTCGAGGCAGATCAGCGTCGAGCCGCCCGACATCTGCTTCCTGACGATCTCGGCCTGCGGATGGTCGGCGCGGCCCGGATAGATGACGCGGGCGATCTCCGGCCGTTCGGCGAGGAAGTCGGCGATCTTGCCGGCGCTCTCCGTCTGCTGGCGCACGCGCAACGGCAGCGTCTCCAGGCCCTTGAGCAGCGTCCAGGCATTGAACGGCGACAGGCTCGGCCCGGTGTGGCGGAAGTAGTCGTGCAGGTTCTCGTCGATCCACTTCTTGTCCGACAGGATGATGCCGCCGAGGCAGCGCCCCTGTCCGTCTATGTGCTTGGTCGCCGAATAGACGACGATGTGGGCGCCGAGCTGCAACGGCTTCTGCTGCAGCGGCGTGGCGAAGACGTTGTCGACGATCAGTCTGGCGCCGATCGAATTGGCGAGCGCGGCGACAGCGGCGATGTCGACCACTTCCAGCGTCGGGTTGGTCGGGCTTTCCAGGAAGAACAGCTTGGTGTTCGGCCGCACCGCCTTTTCCCAGTTGGCGATATCGGTGCCGTCGACCAGCGTCGCCTCGATGCCGTATTTCGGCGCCAGCGTTTCGACCACCCAGCGACAGGAGCCGAACAGCGCGCGCGCCGCCACGATATGGTCGCCCGCCCTGGCGCTGCACAGCAGCGCGGCGCTCACCGCCGCCATGCCGGAGGCCGTGGCGCGAGCGTCCTCGGCGTCTTCCAGGGCGCACATGCGCTTTTCGAACATGTCGACCGTGGGATTGGCGTAGCGCGAGTAGATGAAGCCCGGCTCCTCGCCCTTGAAGCGGGCTTCGGCGGCCTGCGCCGTCTCGTAGACATAGCCCTGGGTGAGATACATCGCTTCTGATGTCTCGCCGAAGCCGGAACGCAGCGTTCCGCCATGCACGAGTGCCGTCTGAGGCTTCCAGTCACGCTTCTTGGTCATCGCTCTACTTCCAGATACAAAAAAACCGGCCGCGAAAAGTCGCAACCGGTCCATACGGCCTTGCGGCCCGACGGTCCTTTAGCGACTTGTTTAACGTGGCTGCAAGCCGACCGGCCAAATCACCACGGGATAACGACCCTTTAGACCCGCGCCGCGCTTGCGTCAATTGCCGGCTTCATTAAGAGGTTTGTACCAGCGGCCTTGGAGCGGAGCCTTGCGGCAGACAGGCATTCTTCCCGATCAGGACATTTCCGCGCTGTTCCAGTCCGGCGCGCTGAAGTCGCCGCGCGTGCTCGATGCCGACCAGATCCAGCCGGCCAGCCTCGACCTCAGGCTGGGCGACAAGGCGTTCCGCGTGCGCGCCTCCTTCCTGCCCGGCCCCGATCATCTGGTGGCCGACAAGCTCGACCGGCTGAAGCTGCACGAGATCAATCTCGTCGACGGTGCTGTGCTGGAGACGGGCTGCGTCTACATCGTGCCGCTGCTGGAAGGCCTGGCATTGCCCTCGAACGTGTCCGCTTCGGCCAATCCGAAGAGCTCGACCGGGCGGCTGGACATCTTCACCCGGGTGATGACCGATCGCGGCCACGAGTTCGACAAGATCGCCGCCGGCTATCATGGCCCGCTCTATCTCGAAGTCAGCCCGCGCACCTTTCCGATTGTCGTGCGCGCCGGCTCGCGCCTGTCGCAGATACGCTTCCGCACCGGCAATGCGCTGCTGTCGGAAAGCGAGTTGCGCGATCTCCACCATGCCGAGATGCTGGTTGCCACCGAGCCGCCCAACATTTCCGGCGGCGGCATCGCGCTGTCGATCGATCTCGATGGCGACAAGGACGGGCTGGTCGGCTATCGCGGCAAGCATCACACCGGCCTCGTCGATGTCGACAAGCGCGCCGCGCAGGACGTCGTCGACTACTGGGAGCCGCTTTACAAGAGCGGCGCCGGCGAGCTGGTGCTCGATCCCGATGAGTTCTACATCCTGGTCAGCCGCGAGGCGGTGCATGTGCCGCCGCTCTACGCCGCCGAGATGACGCCCTTCGATCCGCTGGTCGGCGAATTCCGCGTCCACTATGCCGGCTTCTTCGATCCGGGCTTCGGCCATTCGGCGGCCGGCGGCACCGGCAGCCGGGCGGTGCTCGAAGTGCGCAGCCACGAGGTGCCGTTCATCCTCGATCACGGCCAGATCGTCGGGCGGCTGGTCTACGAGCACATGCTGAAGCGGCCGCAGGCGCTTTACGGCACCGACCTTGGCTCCAACTACCAGGCGCAGGGCTTGAAGCTCTCCAAGCATTTCCGCGCCGCGCGCTGACCCGTCGCCCGCGTCAGACTCCGCTTGCCCGGTCCCGCGCGCCATGCTTGGCTGGCGCCACCGGTCCAGAACCTGACAGAGGGAGACGAAAATGCAGATATCCAGATGGATCCTATCGGCAGCCGCTGCCGCCATGCTGACGCTCGGCGCCGGCGCCTTGTCGGCGCAGGCCGCCGAAAAGATCAAGATCGGCACCGAGGGCGCCTATCCGCCGTTCAACACCATCACGCCCGACGGCAAGGTCGAGGGCTTCGACATCGACATCGCCAATGCGCTGTGCGCGCAGATGAAGGTCGAATGCGAGATCGTCACCCAGGACTGGGATGGCATCATTCCGGCCCTCCAGGCCAAGAAATTCGACGCCATCATCGCCTCGATGAGCATCACCGAGGAACGCAAGAAGCAGGTCGCCTTCACCCACAAATACTATACGACGCCGCTTGCGCTGGTCGCGCCGAAGGACAGCGAACTGACCTCGACCGACCCGGCGGCGCTCGCCGGCAAGACGGTGGGCGCCCAGGCATCGACCACCCAGGCCGACTTCGCCCAGGACGTCTACGGCAAGGCCGGCGCCGAAGCCAAGCTCTATCCGACCCAGGAAGAGGCGATCACCGATCTCCAGAACGGCCGGCTCGATGCCGTCATCTCCGACAAGTTCGTGCTGGTGGACTGGCTGAAGAAGTCGAGCGACGGCTGCTGCAAGCTGGTCGGCGACGTCAAGGGCACCGAGACGGAAGCCGGCATCGCCGTGCGCCTCGAGGACACTGCGCTGCGCGACAAGCTCAACGCGGCGATAGACGCCATCGTCGCCGACGGCACCTACAAGAAGATCCAGGCCAAGTATTTCGACTTCGATATCTATTGAGCGGCTGAAGCTGCCAATCTCCCCCCTTGTGGGGGAGATGCCCGGCAGGGCAGAGGGGGCGCGAAGGATCGCCAACCTCTGCTGTATCCAAGAAGACAGTCCGCAGGCAGAGCCGGTTGGATTGCGAACGCTGGCGGGACAGCGCCCCACTGGCCTGCCGGCCATCTCCCCCACGAGGGGGGAGATCACGCTTTCACCTCAAAGCGCCTTCACCGCCACCTTCACCGGCTTCTCGATTTCCAGCGGGTTGCGCAGCGGCAGGCCGAAATCGCTCGCCTCGATCTCGAAAGTATCGCCCGCCTCGGTCTTGACGCCGTCGGCGAAGGAGAGCGTCGCGGTGCCGAACATGTGCACATGCACGTCGCCCGGCTGGCGGAAGGCCGAGTATTTGAAGTGGTGATGCTCGAGATTGGCGATGGTGTGCGACATGTTCGCCTCGCCCGACAGGAACGGCTTTTCCCAGAGCAGCTTGCCGTCGCGCCAGATGCGCGATGAGCCCCTGATGTCCGCCGGCAGGTCGCCGATCAGGATCTCCGGTCCGAACGAGGCGTTGCGCAGCTTGGAGTGCGCGAGGAACAGGTAGTTCACGCGTTCGGTGACGTGGTCGGAAAATTCGTTCGACAAAGTGAAGCCGACGCGGAACGGCGCGCCGTCGTCGCCGATGACGTAGATGCCGGCGATCTCCGGCTCCTCGCCGGCGTCCTGCGCGAAGGCGGGCGACATCAGCGCGGCGCCCGGCGCCACCGCCATCGTGCCGTTGCCCTTGTAGAACCATTCCGGCTGCACGCCGACCTGGCCTTTCGCCGGCTTGCCGCCTTCCAGTCCCATGCGGAACATCTTCATGGAATCGGTGAGCTGCTCCGCGCCGTCGCTGCTCAGCTTCTTGTGCATGGAATCGCGGGTCGCGGCGGAGCCGAGATGCGTCAGGCCGGTGCCGGTGAGATGCAGATGCGCCGGATCCGGATGATTGATCGGCGACACCACCCGGCCTTTCTTGTAGGCGGCGTCGAGGTCGATGGTTTCGCCAAGACCCTTGCGCTCGATCAGCGCCACGAGGCCGGTGCCGGTGCGCGCCGCCTCCATCGCCAGCGAATAGACGCTGCGAGCGCCGTTGATGATCCGGGTCTTGCCGCCGTTGCGGGCGACGACGCGGATCGTCTCGGCGTCGTCGAGGATCTGGGAGATCAGCATGATGAACCCTCTCTCTTTTGCCTTGGCCCGGCCGCCGATCGGCAGACCTTGACCGTCGCGGCCCGGAACGGTTCCGCGCCACGGTTGAAACTGTTCGTCCGGATTGCGCTCGCGAGCCCCGGTCCTCAGGGACTTCTTGGCGCCGGCGGGTTGCCGGCAGCATCGCGATCTAGACCCGTATGCCTCCTGCCTTCCTCGCCTGGAGCGGTCCGGCCTTGAGCTGCCGACCCGCTCCCAATATTTTGTCTCTGCGCAATCCCGAGGGAAAACCGCTATGCGCTTTTCCCGGAATTGCTCCTGTCAGGCCTTGTTCTTGTTGTAGACGTCGAAGATCACGGCGCCGAGCAGCACCAGGCCCTTGACCACCTGCTGCCAGTCGACATTGACGCCCATGATCGACATGCCGTTGTTCATGACGCCCATGATGAAGCCGCCGACCACGGCGCCGATGACCTGTCCGACGCCACCCATCGCCGAGGCGCCGCCGATGAAGACGGCCGCGATGACGTCGAGCTCGCTGCCGAGGCCGGCGGCGGGCACCGCCTGGCCGAGGCGCGCCGCGATGATCAGGCCGCCGAGCGCCGACAGCACGCCCATGTTGATGAACACCAGCAGCGTCAGCCGCTCGGTGTTGATGCCCGAGAGCTGCGCCGCCTTGGCGTTGCCGCCCATCGCATAGATGCGGCGGCCGATGGTCATGCGCTTGGTGACGAAGACGAACAGCGAGATCAGCACGCCCATCACCAGCAGCACCACCGGCAGGCCCCTGTAGCTCGCGAACTGGACGACCAGGAACAGCGCCAGCGCGCTGCCGACCAGCGTCTTGATGACGAACAGCGGGAAGGGCTCGGCCTCATAGCCGTGGCGCTCACGCTTGCGGCGGGCCCGCAGCCCGAAATAGGCATAGGCGAGCACCGCGATCAGTCCGAGCACGATCGTCGTCATGTGCAGCGTAAGGCCGCTGCCGAGGATGGTCTTGCCGGCGGCATTCACCGTCGGCGGGATCAGCGTCAGCGGGCCGATCACGTCCGGAATGAAGCCCGAGCTCAACGCCTTGAAGCTGTCGGGAAGCGGGCCGACCGAGGAGCCGCCGCCCAGCAGCGCCTGGCAGATGCCGCGGAAGATCAGCATGCCCGCCAGCGTCACGATGAAGCTCGGTATCCGGTGATAGGCGATCCAGTAGCCTTGTGCTGCGCCTATGGCGCCGCCGACGATCAGGCAGACGATTGACACCACCAGCGGATTGCTGAGCGGGCCGAGCGGCCAGATGACCATCATCATCGCCGCCAGCGCCCCGATGAAGCCCGCCACCGAACCGACGCTGAGGTCGATGTGGCCGGACACGATGACCAAGAGCATGCCCAGCGCCATCACGATGATGAACGAGTTCTGCTGCACAAGGTTCGAGAGGTTGACCGGTTTGAACAACGTTCCCGACGTCGTGTACTGGAAGAACAGCATGATGACGATCAGCGCGATGATCAGGCCGTATTCGCGCAGGTTCGTCGTCAGCGCCGAGACGGCGATGCGCGGACCCTGCTTGACGTCTTCGGCTGCGCCGCTCTGCGGCGCCGGAGCGCTTTCTGTGCTCATGATGCTTTTTTTCCTTCTCCGCGAACGATGGCGCGCATGATCTTTTCCTGGCTGGCGTCGCTTGCCGCCATTTCGCCGACCATTCGCCCTTCGTTCATGACATAGATGCGGTCGGTGATGCCGAGCAGCTCCGGCATTTCCGACGAGATGACGATGATCGCCTTACCCTCGGCGGCGAGACGGGCGATGATCGTATAGATTTCGTACTTGGCGCCGACGTCGATGCCGCGCGTCGGCTCGTCGAGGATCAGCAGTTCCGGGTCCGCGAACAGCCATTTCGACAGCACCACCTTCTGCTGGTTGCCGCCCGAAAGATTGCCGGTCAGCTGATAGACGCTGGACGCGCGGATATTGGTCTTCTTGCGATAGTCGTTGGCGACGCTCATTTCGCGCATGTCGTCGATGACGCCGCGGCTCGAGACGCCGCCCAGATTGGCCAAAGTCACATTGTGCTTGATATGGTCGATCAGGTTGAGACCGTAGGTCTTGCGGTCCTCGGTGACATAGGCGATGCGGTTCTCCACCGCCTTGCTCACCGACGAAATGTCGATCGGCTTGCCTTCGAGCAAAACCTCGCCGGTGATGTGCCGGCCATAGGAGCGCCCGAACAGGCTCATCGCGAATTCGGTGCGGCCGGCGCCCATCAGCCCCGCGATGCCGACCACTTCGCCCTTGCGCACATTGAGGTTGACGTTCTTGATCACCTGCCGCTCGGCGTGGATCGGATGGTAGACCGACCAGTCCTTGACCTCGAAGACGACCTCGCCGATCTGCGGCTCGCGCGGCGGATAGCGGTCGTCGAGCGAGCGGCCGACCATCGAGGTGATGATGCGGTCTTCGCTGATGTCTTTCCTGGGCAAGGTCTCGATGGTGCGTCCGTCGCGGATCACCGTGACCTTGTCGGCGACCCGGTTCACCTCGTTCAGCTTGTGAGAGATCAGGATCGAGGTCATGCCCTGGCGCTTGAACTCGAGCAGAAGGTCGAGCAGCGCCTGGCTGTCCTTTTCGCTGAGCGAAGCCGTCGGTTCGTCGAGGATCAGCAACTTCACTTCTTTGCTCAGCGCCTTGGCGATCTCGACCAGCTGCTGCTTGCCGACGCCGATATTTGTGATGAGCGTCTTGGGGTCTTCCTTGAGGCCGACCTTGTCGAGCAGCGCCTTGGTGCGCTTCTCGTTGGCGTTCCAGTCGATGACGCCATAGGTCGCGTGCTCGTTGCCGAGGAAGATGTTCTCCGCGATCGAGAGCATCGGCACCAGGGCGAGCTCCTGGTGGATGATGACGATGCCGATGTGCTCGCTGTCATGGATGCCCTTGAAGTGGCATTCCTGGCCGCGAAAGACGATGTCGCCCTCATAGGTGCCGGACGGATAGACCCCCGACAGCACCTTCATCAAGGTCGATTTGCCGGCGCCGTTCTCGCCGACGATGGCGTGGATCTCTCCTTCCTCGACGCTGAGGTTGACGTTCGACAGCGCCTTCACGCCGGGGAACGTCTTGGTGATGTCGCGCATCTCCAAAATCGTCGAGGTCATCGGGAAATAAACTCCTACCAGGTCGGCAAAAACAATACCGGTCCCGCTGGTTAACGAAAAGGGGCCCTGCGTTGCGCAGGACCCCTGTCTTTGCAACCGAAATTACTTCAGTTCGTCGGCCTTGATGTAGCCGGAATCGACGACCTGCGCCTGGTAGTTCGACTTGTCGACGTCATGCGGCGTCAGCAGGATCGAGGGAACGACCTTGACGTCGTTGTTGTAGGTCTTTTCGTCGAGGCCGTCCGGCTTGCCGCCGGAGAGCACCTTGTCGACCAGCTGCACGGTGGCCTTGGCCAGTTCGCGGGTGTCCTTGAACACGGTCGAGTACTGCTCGCCCGAGATAATCAGCTTGACCGAGGCGGTCTCGGCGTCCTGGCCAGTCACGATCGGCCAGGGCTGAGCGTCGGTGCCGTAGCCGACGGCGCGCAGCGAGGCGGTGATGCCGCGCGACAGGCCGTCATAGGGCGACAGAACGCCATCGA
Source organism: Mesorhizobium sp. M4B.F.Ca.ET.143.01.1.1 (assembly GCF_004792275.1). Lineage (NCBI taxonomy): Bacteria > Pseudomonadati > Pseudomonadota > Alphaproteobacteria > Hyphomicrobiales > Phyllobacteriaceae > Mesorhizobium > Mesorhizobium sp. M4B.F.Ca.ET.143.01.1.1. The sequence goes on along the minus strand of NZ_SRSR01000007.1, from coordinate 270,855 downwards.
CGCGGCTGCCGTCCGAGTAGTTGGCCGAGAGCAGGTTGTCCATGCGCGCCTGGGCGGTGGCGGCGAGCCAGCGCAGCGTGCCGACCTTGTCCATGCCGGTCTGGCCGGACTTGATCTTGATCGAGCCGTCGTCGATCAGCGGCTGCAGGACGGAGATGGCGCCGTTGTAGAAGAAGAAGGCGTTGTTGTCGTCCGGCGAGCCGCCGAACAGCTCGACGTTCCACGGCTTGGTGTTCGGGAAGCGCTCCTTGAGACCCTTGACCAGGGAATTAGCCTGGATCACGCCGACGCCGAAATTGTCGAAGGTGGTGTAGTAGTCGACGTTGGCGGTCTTCTTGATCAGGCGGTCATAGGCGACGACGACGACGCCGGCGTCGTTGGCCTTCTGCAGCGCGTCGGCCATGGTGGTGCCGTCGATCGAGGCGATGATCAGCGCCTTCGGGCCCTTGGTGATTTCGTTTTCCAGCTGGCTGAGCTGGTTCGGAATGTCGTCCTGCGCGTACTGCAGGTCGACGGTGTAGCCGAGAGCCTCGAGCTGCGACTTGACGGCGTCGCCGTCATTGATCCAGCGCTGCGAGGTCTTGGTCGGCATCAGCACGCCGACAAGGCCTTCGCCGGCATGCGCCGGCAGCGTCATGGCCGCGATGCCAAGGGCCGCCACGGCGGCCAGTGTCTTGATGATTTTCACAGTAACTCTCCCTGGTTGATGGACGCGACACCTCGGGGCTTCGCGGGCCGCGCAGGCGAGCAGAAGCGCAAGCTGCGCTGCTGTCGTCTATCGATCTCCGGTATCCTCCCAATCGGCCCCGCGACGCTGATTTCGATCGACACGATCTCCCTCGTCATCGACCGTCATGCCACGGGACGCGCGAAGGGTGTGTCCCTTTGACATAACTGTCAAATGCGATCTTTGATGGTTGCTATACCGAAACTGGTATATAGCGAAAGTCGACGAAGGCGTCGCGGGAGCGGAGACAAAGCATGGCGGCACTGCGCAATCCTGATGGCGTATCAGGCACTTACGACGAACTTCCGGGCGACGGCGAAACGCTTCTGCGCAGCGGGCTCAGCCTGCGCCACATGCGCATGATCGCAGCGCTTGACGATCACGGCCGGGTAAGCGCCGCCGCCCAGGTGATGAACATCTCACAGCCGGCCGCCTCGCGCATGATTTCGGAGATGGAGGCGGTGCTCGACGTCAAGCTTTGCGAGCGGCTGCCGCGCGGCATCACGTTGACGCCTTACGGCAAGGCGCTGGCCAGGCGCGCGCGCTCGATCCTGCTCGAGATGCGCGAGGCCGACCGAGAGATCTCCGAGCTCAAGGCAGGCAAGGGCGGGTCGGTGTTCCTGGGCGCGGTGACGGCGCCGGCGATCGAGCTGGCGGTGCCGGCGATTCGCGAAATCCGCCGCCTCTATCCGCGCATCGAGATCACCATGCAGGTCGAGACCTCGAATGTGCTGGCACGCGAGTTGATCGCGTCGCGCCACGACTTCATCATCGCGCGCATTCCCGACGACCTCAATCCGCGCCTGTTCGAATCGCGCGTCATCGGCGTCGAGAAGGCCTGCCTGATCGTGCGTCGCGGCCACCCGCTGAGCAAGGGCAAGGCGGTGCGGCTCGAGGAGACCGCCGCTTACGACTGGGTCTTCCAGTCCGGCGGCTCGCCGCTGCGCCAGGCGATGGAAAGCAATTTCCTGAACCGCAACATCGCGCTCCCGGACCGCATCCTCAACACCAGCTCGCTGCTGCTCACTCTGGTCATGGTGGCGCAGTCCGACGCCATCGCGCCGGTGTCGATCCAGGTGGCGAAATTCATCCAGAATCCCGACGGGCTGGCCGGCGCCATCGACGTCGTCCAGACCGAGTTCGACATCGAGGTCCGGCCCTACAGCCTGATCACGGCGAAGAACCGCGTGCTGTCGCCGGCAGCCAAGATGCTGCACGATTTCATCCTGCGCGAAGTGGGATGACGGCCGCTGGCGCAGTCGCTACGGCGCTGGGCTGACCCGCCCCGGCCGCCGACGGCGCCATCCTCCCTCGCGCATGTTCAAAACCCAAAATCCACCCTTTACAAGTCGCGGGCCCGGATTCCAACGTTGCGTCGGGGTGGGGGCTCTCCAGCGATGGCTTTCAAGAAACTGCGAATCCTGCTCGGCCTGAAGGCCGACCCAAACGCAATTCCGGCGCATGCCAGGATCGGCCGCCACTCCAAGAGCCTGGACGGGCATTCGTTCTTCAACTGCACCGAACAGTCGCCGGTCGAAATCGGCTCGTTCTGCGCGATCGCTCCCGGCGTCCGCTTCTTCTGCCAGGCCAACCACCCAACGGACACGGCGGCGAACTACGCGCTACAGCACCAGCTGTTCAAGACCAGGTCGACCTTCGAATATCTGCGTACGAACGGCCCGATCAAGCTCGGCCATGATGTCTGGATCGGCACCGACGCCATCGTCCTGTCCGGCGTCACCATCGGCGACGGCGCCGTGATTGCCGCCCGCAGCGTGGTGGCCAGGGACGTTCCGCCCTACGCCATCGTCGGCGGCAATCCGGCAAGGATCATCAAATACCGGTTCCCGGACGAGACGATCGCCGCCATGCAGAAAATCCGCTGGTGGGACTGGCCGACCGAAAGGCTGATGCGGGAGAAGGCGGCCTTCGACCTGCCGGCCGAACAATTCGTCGCGCGCTTCCTGGCGCCTCCCTCGCCGTAGAGCGCCCCTCTCGGGGAACCGTGCTCGCGCGAGTGTAACACACCGATCGGAAGATTGATGAGCGATGCCTAATGTTAACCATCCTGATCTAGCGTAGACGCCCGCGAGACAAACGCGAGAACGAGAACACAGGATGAAAACCGATCTGCCGCCCGTAAAGCCTGGATGGACGTTGAAGACCATGGCGGTTGGGCTCTTCGCCGCCATCCTGGCGGCGTTGCCCGCGAAGGCCGAGACAGTCGGCGACAATCCCGGTGGCCAGATCATAAGCTTCGCGCTGCACGTCGCCGAATTGCGCGCCGCCGACGAGCAGGTGAGCTTTGAAGGGGCCTGCGACAGCGCCTGCACGCTCTATCTGTCGCTGCCCGTCGAGCAGCTTTGCGTAAGCCCGCGTGCCTCCTTCGGCTTCCATCTGCCTTACGGCGTCGGCGGCCGGCAAAATGCGGCCGCCGCCAACTATCTGATCTCGCAATATCCCGACTGGGTCCGGCAATGGATCGAGGAACACGGCGGCCTGTCGCACACCATAGTGCGGATGGAGGCCGACGAGGTGGCAAAGCACCTGCCCCTGTGCGGGGTGCTGGCAAACAGCCAGCGGCCCGCGGCGGGATATGGCAAGTTTCATGCAAGCTGATTGATTTTTGCTGGAGCGGGTAGCGGGAATCGAACCCGCGCGTTCAGCTTGGGAAGCTGACAGGCTACCATTACATCATACCCGCGCGGCGCCCTCGTTACCATGAGGGCCGGGCATCGGGCAATCGCCAAAGCCGCGCCCTGACGACAACAGCGCTTTTGACGCCGGCGCCGCGCGTGCTAGAAGCGCGTGCGCTTTGCGAATCGGCGGCTGTTCACCTGCCATCGCAAGCACGGCGCGAGGGTGGGGACCCGGCTTGGAATTCAGCATACGCAAGAGAAAACGGGCCTCCGGGACCAGGAAGATATTTGCGCCGGAAGATTTCAAATTCCTGCTGCAGCTTCCTGCCTTCGCGATTGTTTCCTGTCTTGTTCCTGAGCGGGGATGGCAAGCGGTTTGCCGGTCCATGGAGCGGCTCGGGAGCGCATCGTTCGCCGCACAGGACAGCGGGGTCCTGCAGACCCTTCGTTCGTTCGGACTGGCCGGCGATGACGATCTGCGCCGCGTCCGCGCGACGCGCCACGAGCATCACATACAGATCATGCGCGAGCGGCTCGGTGGGTGGAACCCGGCCATTGCGCTGCAAGGCATCGAGCATCTCGAAGCCGCGCAAAATGCAGGCCATGGCGCGGTGCTGTGGATCGCGCATTTCAGCTTCAATGCGCTGGCGGCGAAGATCGCCTTCGCCAGGGCCGGGTTCGAGGTGTTTCACGTCAGCCGGCCAGAGCATGGCTTCACCAAGTCGCGTTTCGGCATCCGCTTCCTGAACCCGATCAGGATTGGCGCGGAGCTGAGATACGCCGCCGGCCGCGTCGTCATCGACCGCGCCGACCCAGCTGCCAGCATGAACGAGGCCCGTCGGTTGCTTCGCGCCAACAAGTTCGTTTCAATAACCGCCGGAGCCTGGGAGGGCGAAGTGCTGGTCACGGCGCGAATAGGCGAATCGGGCATCGAAGTGGCCAGCGGTGCGCCCCGGCTGGCCAAGATCGCCGGCGCTCCGCTGTTGCCGGTCTTTGTCGGGCGCGACGACAGCGCCGGCCAACTGCACGTGGTCGTCGAGCGGCCGATCGATCTCGCCCGACATCGGGACAAGGCCGAGATGATCCAAGGCGCCGCGCAGGAGTTTGCAGATCGGCATCTGCCCTATTTGCAAAGCTGGCCGCACCAGTGGCGCGACTGGGAGAAACTGACGGCGTTCACCCCGCGCTGACGATCGAGAGCTCATGCCGCTATTCAGCATTCTCATAACCGACGATCGGAGCGCTGACCTTCCCGAACGGGTCAGCGAGAACATCCGCTCGTTCAAGGCCGCCCATCCGGGCGAGGAGCATGTCCTGTTCGGGGAAGCGGAATTGAGTGAGTTCATCGCGGCGCATTTCGACGCCGAGGTGCTGTCGGCTTTCCGCACCCTGCGTCCCTACACCTACAAGGCAGACCTCGCCAAATACTGCCTGCTCTACGAACGGGGCGGCGTCTACGCCGACCTTTCCTATGAATTCCTGCGCGGCGTTCCGCGCGACCAGGGCCGCCTGTCGGTGTTTCGCGACTTCCTGAGCTCGACGCCATGGGACACCAGCCTCGGCGTGGTCGCCGCCCCTATGCGCCACAGGGCCATGGCCAAGGCCATCGAGCTGGTCTGCGCCAATGTCAAACGCGAATATTACGGCCCGACCGCCTTGTGCCCGACCGGCCCGACGCTGTTCGGCAAGGCCATCGCCATGACCTGCGATCCGGAGGACCTCATCGTCGGAGAAGCGGTCAAGTTGACGCTGCCGCCAGGCCAAGCCGGGCAGAAGCCGAGCCATTGCCTTCGGCACGGCAAGGAACTGGTGGCGATCAAGCGCAAGCGGGGTGGCGGGCCGGTGTCGGAGCTCGGCATCGGCGGCGGCAACCGCTACAACCGGCTCTGGCGCTACCGGGAAGTCTATCGCGAACGGCCGCCATGGGCCCGCATCTTGCGCTGGCGGTTTTGGTGAGCGTGGCCGTTGCCGGCATCCGGCCGGCTTGATGCCGGGCGGGCAAGTGCGTATTTCTGGGATCGACCCCCCGAATCGGGGCGGCCGAAACGTGGAGACGGAACTTGTCCGCACTGACGCGCTTTCTCGGTGACTCACCGCTCCGGGTGCTGATCAAGCTGCTTGTGGTCTCGTTCCTCGTCGGCCTTGTGATGCACGCCTTCGGCTGGTCGCCGATGGACGTCTACTACGGCATCCGCCAGTTCTTCCTCGACCTGTGGAATCTCGGCTTCCATGCCATCGACCGTTTCCTCGGCTACATCCTCTTGGGCGCGGCGATCGTCGTGCCGGTCTTCATCCTGCTGAGGATAGCCAGCTACAGGAAGTGATCTCAGGCGAAGCCTGACGCCACCTCGAACAGGATGGCGTGGCGAGCGGCAAGCGCCGGCACGTCCGTCGAATAGCCGCCGCCGATGACACCGCAGATCGGCATGCCGAGCCGGCGAAAATGGCGGATCACCATCGTATCGCGGGCTCGCAGGCCGTCATCGCTGAGCGACAGCCGGCCCAGCCTGTCCTCGGCGTGGACGTCGACGCCGGCATTGTAGAAGACGATGTCCCAGCGCGCTCTCGCCGACAGTTCCGGCAGGATGCCGCCGAGCCTGTCGAGATAGGCCGCGTCGCCGGTGCAGTCGGGCAGCGCGACGTCGAGATCGGAAGCGATCTTGCGCACCGGATAGTTGCGCTCGCCATGCATGGAAAAGGTGAACGCGCGAGGTTCATCCTTAAGGATATCGGCCGTGCCGTCGCCCTGATGCACGTCGAGATCGACGATCAGGATGTTTCTCGCGGCACCTTCGGCGAGCAGCACCAGCGAGGCGACGGCGACGTCGTTGAAGGTGCAGAAGCCGGCGCCCTGCGCGCGCCGCGCATGGTGGCTGCCGCCGGCGGCGTTGCAGGCGATGCCATGCCTCAGCGCCAGCCGCGCCACCAGCACCGTGCCGCCGGCGGCAAGCTGCGCCCTGAGCGAAACCCGCGGACCGACCGGAAAGCCGATCTCGCGCTCGATCCTTTCCGGCACCTGGCAGGCCAGGACCTGGTCTACATAGTCGGCCGTGTGCGCCAGCTTCAGCCACGATGCCGGCGCCGGCTCGGGCATGGCGAGCGCGTCGCGGCTCGCCAGTCCGCGCGCCTCCAGCGCCTGCATCAGCAGCGGGTACTTGCTCATCGGGAAGCGGTGGTTGACGGCGAAACCGGCGTCATAGCCGGGGTGGTGGACGATCTGCAGCGGCATGCCAGCTCCGGGATTCGGTTGGCCGACGCCGGATCGTGATTGCGCGGCACCGGCAAACTGGGGCACATCGGTCGTCCGATCAAGCCGCCCTGAGGACCAGGTCCTGGATCAGCTATCGACATCGGCCGGCGGCCGGTCTTTCGCCGTAACCAACCGCTCGGTGCTTGCCATCGCCGTGCCGATGACGCTCGCCTATCTGACGACGCCGCTGCTCGGCATCGTCGATACGGCGGTGGTCGGCCAGTTCGGCGACGCCGCCCTGCTCGGCGGCCTGGCGGCGGGCGCGCTTGCCTTCGATGTCGTCTTCACCACCTTCAATTTCCTGCGCTCCGGCACCACCGGCCTCGTCGCCCAGGCGTTCGGGCGCGGCGACGCACTGGAAGAGCAGGCGGTGCTCTGGCGCGCCGTGCTGATCGCTATCGTCGCCGGCATCGTGCTCGCCGCGCTTGCGCCGGTGATCGCCATTGGCGGGCAAAAGTTCATGGGCGCCGAACCGCGCGTCAGCGAAGCGATGGCCGTTTATGTCCATATCAGGCTGCTCGCCGCGCCCTTCTCGCTGATCAACTACGCCATCCTCGGCTACGTGCTCGGGCGCGGCGAGGGCGGGCTGGGGCTGATGCTGCAGGCGGTGCTGAACGGCATCAACATCGCGCTTTGCTTCCTGCTCGGCCTGAAGCTCGGCTGGGGCGTGGCCGGTGTTGCCTGGGCGACCGTCACCGGCGAGTTCCTTGCCATGCTGCTCGGCCTCGCCATCGTCCTGCGTCGTTTCCGGAGGTTGGAGCGCCCCTCGCGCCAGCGCATCCTCGACCTGCCGGCCTACCGGCGCATGCTGTCGCTCAACCGCGACATCATGATCCGCTCCTTCTCGCTGCTCGCCGCCTTCGCGCTGTTCACCCGCCAGGGCGCGCAGTTCGGCACGGTGACGCTGGCTGCCAACGCGGTGCTGATGAACTTCTTCCTCATCGCCGGCTACTTCCTCGACGGCTTCGCCACCGCCGCCGAGCAGCTCGCCGGCCGCGCCATCGGCGCGGGCGCCGAAACGCCCTTCCGGCAAGCAGTGCGGCTGACCCTGTTTTGGGGTTTCGGCCTGTCGGGCGTCGCCACCATCGTGCTGCTGGTGGCCGGTGTCGATCTGGTTGGCCTGATCACGACATCGCCCGAGGTCCGCTCGGTTGCCGATACCTATCTGCCCTGGGCGGCGTTCACCGCGCTCAGCGGCGTGCTGGCGTTCCAGATGGATGGCGTCTTCATCGGCGCTACCTGGTCGCGCGACATGCGCAACATGATGCTCTTGTCGTTCCTCGCCTTCAGCGCCGCGCTGCTCACCCTGGCGCCGACCTTCGGCAACAATGGCCTGTGGGCGGCGCTGCATGTCTTCCTGCTGGTGCGCGGCGTGAGCCTGCTTATGGTTCTGCGGGTGCGGGCGCGGACTGCGTTTTAGGTAGTGCCGCCGCTCGGGATCAGGATCCGTTGACGCCGGGAGAGGTGACTGGTGGCGAGGACAACGTACCTAGAGGCCAGTGAGCAATTTCTTGAGCAGGGCGTTGAGAGTCTCCTGCTCCGACGGCGTCAGCACGGAGATCAATTGCTCTTCTAGCGGCCACCATTGGACCAATCAAATCGTCTATCGCACGCTTGCCACCAGTCGTTAGGGCAATTTGCTTGCCGCGCCGGTCCTTGGGATCGGGGCGTCGTTCAACCAGCCCGGCGCACTCCAGTCGATCCAGGCGGTTGGTCATGCCGCCCGACGAGATCATCGCCGATTCGTAAAGCTGCGTTGGCGAAAGCCTATAGGGTTCGCCGGAGCGCCTGAGCGGCGTCAGCACATCAAACTCACCTACATTCAGGCCTGATTCCGAAAGCAGCGGGTTCAGGTGATCGCGCGCGGCGGGCATCGAGCAGACGACCTACCATTTCAGGCAACACCGGAAGGTCGGGGCGCTCGCGAGCCCATTGCTTAGCCACGGCCTCGGCACGACCCATTCGAATATTCTCTCAACAAAATGTATCTTGACATCGAGATACATTGTATCTACTAACTTTACATCAAGACAATAGCGCAGGGCGCGGCGATGGAGAAAGCGATGTCCAGAATGATTTTCGTGAACCTGCCTGTGCGCGACCTGGCGGCGTCGACGGCGTTCTACGTGGCTCTAGGTGGGACCGTAAACCCGCAGTTTTCGGGCGAGAAATCTACCTCGCTCATGTTCTCGGACGCGATCGGGGTGATGCTGCTGAGCCATGACCACTATCGCGAATTCACCAAGCGCCCTATCGGCGACGCGCGGCGTGACAGTCAGGCAATGATCGCCCTCACGGTCGACGACCGCGCCGCCGTCGATGCAACGCTGACCAGCGCGGTTGCGGCGGGCGGTCGCGCCGATCCCAACCCGGCACAGGATCTTGGCTTCATGTATAACCGCCACATTGAAGACCCAGATGGCTATGTTTGGGAGATCGTATGGATGAATCCGGCAGCCTGAACGCGGAAGGGCAACGCGATGAGAGATGACATAAAGGTGTGGGCGCACGGGTAGCGCCATGGCCTTCTAATAAGCCTTGACGGCCCAATGATCCAGGCGGCTGTCGCGCAACTCGCGCAGCGAACTCAGTCCTTCGCGCTCCACAAACCGCGCCATGCCGGCAACGATGCGCCCCGGCAGTGAAGGCCCGGCATAGATCATGCCGGTATAGAGCTGCACCAGATCGGCGCCGGCGCGGATCTTTTCCAGCGCTGTCTCCGTGGAATCGACGCCCCCGACGCCGATGATCGCCATCTCGGGACCGACGAGCTTGCGCATGCGTGCAAGGACAGCGGTCGAGCGCTCGAACAGCGGCTTGCCGGACAGCCCGCCGGCCTCGCCGGCGACGGTCGCGCTCCGCAGTCCCGCCCGCGCCAGCGTGGTGTTCGAGACGATGACGCCGTCGATCCGCTTCTCGGTGACCTCGGCGGCGATGTCTTCCAGTTCCGCTTCGACCAGATCCGGCGCGATCTTGAGGAAGACCGGCGGCGTTGCCGCAGCCGACGCCCGCGCCGCCATCACGCGCGACAGAAGCTCGCCGAGCTGCTCGCGCGCCTGCATGTTGCGCAGGCCCGGCGTGTTCGGCGAGGAGATGTTGACCGTGAGATATGTGGCATGGGGCGCGAAGCGGGCGACGCCGCGCTCATAGTCACCGATGCGGTCGGCGCTGTCCTTGTTGGCGCCGATGTTGACGCCGACGATGCCAGGGCGACCCTTGCGGGCTGCAAGGCGCTTCTCGGCCGCCTCGTGGCCCTCATTGTTGAAGCCCAGCCGGTTGATCACCGCTTCGTCGGCCGTCAGCCGGAAGATGCGCGGCTTCGGATTGCCCGTCTGCGCCAGCGGCGTGACGGTGCCGACCTCGGCGAAGCCGAAGCCGAGGTTAAGCAGCGCGTCCGGCACTTCGGCATTCTTGTCGTAGCCCGCCGCCATGCCGAGCGGGTTCGGGAAATCGAGGCCTGCGACGCGCAGCTTCAGCCGCTCGTCGCGCGGCGGGCGCGAGGTGACCGGCAGGCCACATCTCAACGCGGCGATCGACAGGCCATGCGCCGTTTCCGGATCGAGCGTGAACAGAACCTTTTGGCCGATCCGGTCGAGCACGCTCATTCGGCCTCCAGCGCGGGAAACTCGTGCCGGCCGTCGGCACCGAGCGGCAAGGGGCGGACCCAAAGCACTGCCGAGAGATCGAGCGGCGCATAGAGATGCGGGAACAGCGCGCCGCCGCGCGACACCTCGTATTTCAGCGCTTGGCCGAGGCGCGCGCCGTCGATGGCGACAAGCAGCAGGCCGGTCTGGCCGGCAAAATGCTTCGCCGCCGTCTCCCGCACCTGATCGGCGGTCGAGAAATGGATGAAGCCGTCGGCGATGTCGATTGGCGCGCCGGTGAAGCGGCCGCTGCTCTCGGCCTCGCGCCAGAGCGCTTCGGGCGCGATCTTGTAGATAAACTGAGACATGGCTGCGCTATAGTCCGAACGAACCGCGCGGGAAAGGGTGCAGGCAAGGTCCGGAAAGATGTTGCACGGCTTTTCCGGCGGGAGCCTGCGTCGAGGCAAGGAACCACTCTTCCCCACTTCCGGCGCAAACCTATGGTAGAGTGCGCCTACTGGCTCATGGAGGACAACATGCGTCCGCAGCATATACTGATCCCCGCGGCACTTTTCTCGCTGGTCGCCGCGTCGGCCTTTTCCGAGGAAACCGACCGCTACCGGCTGGAAAAGTCGGCCAACGGCTATGTCCGCATGGACACCCAGACCGGCGCCATGTCGATCTGCGAGGAGCGCTCAGGCCAGCTCGTCTGCAAGACGGCCGCCGACGAACGCGCCGCCTACCAGGACGAGATCGACAAGTTGCAGGCCTCGGTCAAGGCGTTGGACGAGCGTGTCGCCAAGCTTGAGAACTCGCTTTCCGCCCGGCTCGAATCGCAACTGCCGAGCGAAGAGGATTTCAACAAGACGATGGGCTACATGGAGCAGTTCTTCCGGACGTTCAAGGACATCGTCAAGGACATGGACAAGGAGAGCGGCGACGACGGCGCCAGGCTCAACCAGCAAAAGACCTGAACTCCAAAGCGCTTCGCCTGAATCCGTTTCAGCGACGCGCCTTGTGTCCGCAAAAGGATGATTTGCAGACCTTCGACTGAATGGCCCCTACGCGTGGCGCCTCTCAAGGCTGGCGTCATCAGCCCGAGGGCGCACGGGTGAGAATGGAAGCATGCAGGTCGGTTCGACCTGAAATCTGGATCCGGCGCTAGGGTTGGGCATCTCAGGATGGTTCGCGTGTGTCGCGACGAACGACTGGGACGAAGAGCTACTTCACGATACGTTCCTGCATCAACAATAGCGCTTGGTCGTGTCCATACCGTGGAGCGGCCGGTCGGGTGCAGAGATAGAACTCGTCGCTCGTAGTCCGCATGACGCCGGGGTCGCCTTCATAGACATACTCCTTGCGGCTGGCGATGTATTAACCGCCGGGCTTGCGACGTCACTTAGCTTCGTACACAGAAGCGATTGCCATATATTTCCTCTCACAAATGTAAGCGGTTGAAAGATATTTAAGACCAACAGGAGGAGTGGAAAATTCATATTGGCGTTTCAGGTATTTGCACTCGTCCTCTGAAACTAACACCTTGGGCGGGAAACCATTTTCATGATTGCCGACTACTACAGTGCCGTCAAAATTTAACAGAAGGGTAATTAAAAGAAACCGTTCCATCGCTATCTCCTAATCTCCCTGACATGGTCAGGGCTGCAGAATTTCGCGATGCGGGAATCCGCTTTTGCAGCCGTTTGCGCTGCCAAAAGAAGAGCGAGCGCGATGATGAGCTTGGTGCGATCCATGTCGCTCTCCGTCCCATCCGGTGCTGCTGGGATCGCTTGGAAGCGACGGTCGAATGGGCTAGGGTTAGGAAGCGCGCCAGGTGGGTGAAATGTCCCGAAAGGCCCCTGAAATTGACCCGAAACTTGCCGAAACGATCACGTTTGGCGGTTTTGTTTTCCTGACCAGAAACAGCGAACTCCGAACGGTCGAAGGCAAAGCGGTCGATCTCCGCAGCCAGTCCGCCGAGGTGCTCTCCGTGCTCGCGGCGCGACCGGGCGAGATCGTGTCCAAGGATGCGCTGATGCAGGCGATTTGGCCCGATACCTTCGTGACCGACGACAGCCTTATCCAATGCATTGCCGATATCCGCCGCGCATTGGCGGACGACGCGCATGCGATCGTGGAAACCCTCCCCAGGAGAGGCTACCGGCTGAATGCCCATCCGTCGGATGCAACCGACCTAGACGCCGCGGCCGTCAAGGAGCGAGCCAAGACACGTCTTTCGCGACGCGGGGTCATCCATGCTGCGATCGTTCTCGTCGCGGCGGCGATCGGCGCATACTACGGCGCGGAAGCATGGCGAGCCGCTCCGGTTCGATCGAGCGACATGCCGAGAATTGCGATCCTTCCCTTCGACGACTTCAGTGCCGGAGCGGACAAGGGATATCTCAGCGATGCCGTCGCCGAGGGGATCATCACCGAACTTGCGCGGAGCAAGACCTATGCCGTCATCGCCCGGAACTCGAGTTTCAGGTACCGAGGGAAGCCCACCGACACCAGGCAGATTGGCGATGAACTCGGCGTCGACTACCTGCTGGAAGGGAGCCAGCAGAAGATCGGAGACCGGCTGAAAGTGGCCGCCCAGTTGTTGGATGCGCATGACGGATCGCTTGTCTGGGCCAACACCTACAACGGGGAGATTGGCGATCTTTTCGTCGTCCAGGAGAAGATCATCCGCACGCTTGCGGATCGGGTCGGACGGAGGATCGAGCGCCCCCTGCCACAGAGCGGTGCCGCCAAGGTCAGCGCGCTGCACTATCACCTGATGGGGATTGCCAAGATCCGAGAGGATTTCTCGGCCGCGAGGAACGAACTGTATCGGCAACTGAACCTCAAGGCGATCGAAGAGGATCCGAACTCGCAGTTCGGCTATATCGGGCTGGCCTGGTCCTATCGCAACGATGCGATGTTCGGCTGGAACGAACAGGACCGTGACGAGGCGTTGAAGCGCGCGGCCGAATACGCCGACAAGGCCATCCTGCTCGCCCCTGATGACGCTGAAGCGCATAATATCCGAGCCAGCATCCATACCGAAGCCGGCGAGGTCGAGCAGGCCCTTGCCCGGTACGATCAGGCAATCGCCCTGAACCCCAGCAATTCGGATATCCTGGTCCGCAGCACGGATCTGCTGCTCTATGTTGGCCATACAGACGAAGCGATCGATCGGATCAAGCAGGCCATGGGCATCGATCCCTTCTACCCGGACGATTTCAACTGGCAGATGGGCTGGGCGCTCTGGGAAAAGAACGATTGCGGGGCCGCGCTGGCGGCGATGCGGAAAATGTCCAGAATCCCGAGCGGCGCACACCGAATGCTTGCGGGCATCCACGCTTGTCTGGGAAACAAGCGAGAGGCAAAGGAAGCGCTTGCGGTTTTCCTCCAGAACACTCCCGACGAATCCATCAGTAAGGAGCGCAGGGAGTGGGAGAAGATATGGACCGCCCCCGGAAGCCTCGACCGCTGGATCGGACAGATGCGACTCGCGGGCTTGCCGGAGGAGTGATGGCTGACCGTACGCGGCCTGGCCGGGCGGCCGAGCAATGTCCAGGAAAACTCGGATCGCGACCTTGGCTGCGCCAACGCAAATGTGTTTCCGTCAAAACTGAACCGCCGTGGGAAAAACCCGCGCGCGGCCTTTGCCGCTTGAAAACGGCCAATATCGCCGCATAATCGGCCAGATCCCGTAAAAACAGACAAGCATGGGATTGGGGAGGACTATTTGCCGTCGGGTTACACCTTCGTCATCGCCGACGATCATCCGCTTTTTCGCGGCGCGCTGAAAGCGGCGCTTGTCGGCGTCGGTGACGTCGCCGCTATCCACGAGGCTGGGGATTTCGAAAGCGCCAAGGCGCTGGTCGTGGCCAATGAAGACATCGATCTGGTGCTGCTCGACCTGTCGATGCCGGGCGCCAGCGGCCTGTCCGGCCTGATCTCGCTGCGCGGCGTTCATCCGGCCGTGCCGCTGATCGTGGTCTCGGCGCATGACGATCCGGTGACGATCCGCCGCGCACTCGACCTCGGCGCCTCCGGCTTCATCTCCAAATCGGCCAGCATGGAGGAAATCCGCCGTGCCGTGCAGGCGGTGCTGGCCGGCGATATCGCCGCGCCCGTCGGCATCGATCTCGGCGTCGAGCGCGATCCCGAGATTTCTGACCTGATCAAGCGCCTGCAGGCGTTGACGCCGCAGCAGACGCGTGTGCTCGGCATGCTGGCCGAAGGCCTGCTCAACAAGCAGATCGCCTATGAGCTCGGCGTCTCCGAGGCGACGATCAAGGCGCATGTCTCGGCCATCCTGCAGAAGCTCGGCGTCGACAGCCGCACCCAGGCGGTGATCCAGCTTTCCCGGATCGGCGGCGACCCGCTGCAGCCCGCGAGCTGATTGGCGGGCGCCTGCCGTCGAAGCAGCATCAGCTGCTTGTAGCGAGGCTTGTTCAACTGAGCCGCACGGACAGCTCGACATCGTCGCCGAAGGGGGTGGAGATGTAGCCCGATGCCGGCGAGCGCACGCGCTCCAGATATTCGGGAGAGAGGTCGGCATTGTCGGCGATGACCAGCGCGCCCGGTTTCAACCGACTCTCGACCAGGCTCAAGATTTCCGGATAGAGCGCCTTGGCGCCATCCAGCAATAGAAGGTCTATCGCGTCGGGCAGGTCGGCGCTCAGCGTCTGCAACGCATCGCCCTCGCGGATTTCCACCAGGTCGATGAGGCCGCCTTCCGTCAGATTGGCCTTGGCGCGGACCACCTTGGACGGCTCGAACTCGGTGGTGATCAGGCGGCCGCCGCCATTGTCCCTGAGCGCCGCGGCAAGATAGAGCGTCGAGATGCCGAACGAGGTGCCGAACTCGATGATGACGCGCGCGCCGCTGCTGCGTGCCAGCATATAAAGCAGCGTGCCGGTTTCCGGCGAAACAGCGAGCCACAAATCCCTCAGCCGCCCGTAGAGATCGACATACTCGGTCTTGCTGCGCAGCAGGCGTTCCCGCTCGTCGTGCGAGATGCCGGCCATTGCCGGGCTGGTTGCGGTCTCGGCTTCCTTGAACAGGCGGGCGAGCAGGGGTGCAAGCGGGGCGTTTGTGAGCGTGATCATCGAAGTCTCCAATCGAAAATGGCTGTGTTCTTGTGTTGTGCTGAAAATACGAATAATCCTTCAGGTTTCCAATTCGCATTACCCGGCCGCGCCATGACCGAACGCTCAAGCCATTCTATTTCCTCGCGAAAGCAGCCCAAGCAGGCTCGCGCGACGGAACTTGTTTCGGCGATCCTGGAGGCTGCTGTTCAGGTTCTGGCGAGTGAGGGCGCCCAGCGCTTCACCACCACGCGCGTGGCAGAAAGGGCCGGCGTGAGCGTCGGCTCGCTTTACCAATATTTCCCCAACAAGGCCGCGCTGCTGTTCAGGCTGCAGAGCGATGAATGGCGGCAGACGGGCGGTTTGCTGCGCACCATATTGGAGGACGACAAGCGGCCGCCGCTGGAGCGGATGCGCAAGCTGGTCCATGCCTTTATCCGCTCGGAGTGC
This sequence comes from Mesorhizobium sp. M4B.F.Ca.ET.143.01.1.1, assembly GCF_004792275.1. NCBI lineage: Bacteria > Pseudomonadati > Pseudomonadota > Alphaproteobacteria > Hyphomicrobiales > Phyllobacteriaceae > Mesorhizobium > Mesorhizobium sp. M4B.F.Ca.ET.143.01.1.1. The sequence continues at coordinate 255,127 of NZ_SRSR01000007.1, read as the reverse complement.
GAGGAAGCTGCCGTGCGCGTGGCACTCAATGACGCCGCCCCACTCTACCGCGACGCGCCCGAGGCGCACGAGGCAAGGGCCTCGGGTGAGCGCACCGTCCAGGCCTTCCTGCGCGAAGTTCTGCCCGGGACCCCGCAAGCAACCCAGGACCTGGCCGGCGATCTGATCACAATGACGTTGAGCGCGGCGGGAAAGGATTTTTCGGCAAGCCCGCGCACCGACGCGGAGATCGAAGCCTACGCCGATGCCATGGCCGACATGTTCTGCGCCTACATCGCAAGCCTTGGACACCGCTGAAACAGGGCTCGGCCTGTGTTGTAAGCAGGCGCGGCTATTCCGCCGCCGAAGCCAGCGGCCTGATCCGCGCCATCATCGAGCGCAGCACGGCCGGCTTCAGCGGCTTGTTGATCACCGGCACGTCGAGCCGGCCTGCCGACGCGCGCACTTCGCTCGATCGGTCGGCCGTGACCAGCACGGCCGGCAAGTCCTGGCCGTGAAGCGCCCGCAGCGTCGCGATCGCGTCGAGCCCGGTGCCGCTGTCGAGATGATAGTCCGCCAGCACGATGTCTGGCCGGCTCTCCGCCGATCGCGCCAACTGCCCGGCGCCGGTGAGCGTTTCGACATGGCAGCCCCAGCCTTCGAGCAACAGCCGCATGCCGTCGAGAATGCGGGCATCGTTGTCGATGCACAGCACCTTGAGGCCGGCAAGCGAGGAGGCCGCGCGCGCCGGCGCCTTCTCGATCTCGCGCCGGGGCGCCGCGACCGCGGCCACCGGCAGGATGACCGAAAAGCGCGTGCCCTTGCCGGGATTGGAGAAGATGCGGATCTCCAGCCTCAGCACCCTGGCGATACGGTCGACGATCGAAAGGCCAAGGCCAAGCCCCTCGGCCTCGCGCGCGCCTTCGTCCAGCCGGGTGAATTCGTGGAACACCGTGTTCAGCTTGTCGCCGGCAATGCCGATGCCGGTATCGATCACCTGGATCTCGGCCAGCGACCCCCGCCGCCTGACGCCGACCAGGATGCGGCCATGGCGGGTGTATTTGATCGCGTTCGACACCAGGTTCTGGATCAGGCGGCGCAACAGGTTGCGGTCCGTCACCACGGTGAGCGACGACGGCATGATGGTGAGTTCGAGCTTCTTTTCGGCGGCCATCGGCCGGAAGTCGGTGCCGATCTGGCGCAGCAGCCCGTCGAGGCTGAAGGCGGTGTCGTCGGGCTTCATGGCGCCGGCGTCGAGGCGGGAAATGTCGAGCACGGCGCCCAAAATGGTCTCGACCGACTCCAGCGAGGATTCGATGTTGACCGCGGCCTTGCCGGCGGGACCCTTGCCGGCCTTCTCGATCAGCGACGAACAGTAGAGCCGGGCGGCGTTGAGCGGCTGCAGGATGTCATGGCCGGCGGCGGCGAGGAAGCGCGTCTTGCCGAGATTGGCCTCCTCGGCCAGCATCTGCGCCTGCGCCAGCTCTTCGTTGACGCGGGTCAGTTCGATGGTGCGGGTCTTCACCCGCTGCTCCAGCGATTCATTGGCGCGCTTCAGCGCCAGGTCCTGTTCGACGCGGCCGGAAATGTCGGCATAGGTGGCGACGATGCCGCCGTCCGGCATCGGGTTGGAGCGCAGTTCCAGGATGCGGCCGCTGGTCTTCAGCTCCATCTGCCAGGGGCCGGCAAAACTGGTCAGGCGGTTGAGCATCGCCACGCGCTGGTCGGCCGCGATATCGCCGCGCTCGGCGAGGTGGCGCAGGATCCGGTCGAGCGAGACGCCGACCTGGCCCATTTCGTCGGGCAGGCCGAACAGCGCCCGGTACTGGCGGTTCCAGCAGATGAGGCGGAAATCCCGGTCGAAGACGGTGATACCTTGCTCCATCTGGTCGAGCGCGATCTGCAGCAGGTCGCGATTGTGCTGCAGCGCCTCGGTGGCGTCGTCGAGCAGGCGGAAGGCGTCCTTGGAATCGCGGTCGTTGCGGCGAAACAGCAGCGACAGGATCAGCCGCGCCGAGGACGAGCCGACTGCGCTCGCCAGGAGCTGTTCCGAGAAACGGATGACATCCATGCTGGCCTGCTCGTTGCCATGCAGCGTCACACTGTTGCTCTTCTCGAACGACTGGAAGGAGCGCTCGGTGCGCTCGACGCCGAGATAGCGGGAGATCGTGTCCTTGAGGTCGTTGACGGTCACGGCGGTGCGGAAGCGGCGCAGGCTCGGCATCGGGACGGCCTCACGCGGGACGAAGATCGCCGCCTGGATGCGCTCCAGCGGCACCGACGCGCGGGAGAGCGAGCCGAGCACGAAGAACAGCGCATTGATCGACAGGCTCCACAGCACGCCATGGTTCAGCGGCTCGGCGACGGTACCGAACAGCGCCTGCGGCCGAAGCGCTTCGAAACCGAACAGGCCGTGGACGATGATGTCGGCGTCGGAACCCACCAGCGAAGGCAGGAGCAGCGTATAAGCCCACACCAGAATGCCGGCGACCATGCCGAGCGCGGCCCCTCTGCCGTTGGCGCCGCGCCAGATCAGTCCGCCGATCAGGGCCGGCGCGAACTGCGCGATGGCCGCGAACGACATCAGGCCGATCGAGGACAGCCGCGCGCTGTTGGTGCTTTCGCGATAATAGAGGAAGGCGATGAACAGCATGATGAAGATCGCGCCGCGCCGCACATTGAGGATGAGCGTGGACCAGTCCTCGTTTTGCGAGGTCGAGGTCCTGAGCAGGCGGCGCACGAACAGCGGAATGACGAGGTCGTTGGAGATCATGATCGACAGCGCCACGCTCTCGACGATGACCATCGCGGTCGCCGCCGACAGGCCGCCGATGAAGGCGGCCATGGCCAGCAGATCATGGCCGCTGAACAGGGGCAGCGACAAGACGTAGAGGTCGCTGCTGGTCCTGTCGCCGACCAGCGCCAGGCCGGCGAAGGCGATCGGCAGCACGAACAGGTTGATCGCCACCAGGTAAAGCGGGAACACCCAGGTCGCGGTGCGCAGTTCCGCCTCGCTGCGGTTCTCGACGATGGTGACGTAGAACTGGCGCGGCAGCATCAGGATGGCAAAACCGCTGAGGCAGGTCAGCACCAGCCAGGTGGCGAGCGAAGTGCCATAGCCCATCGCCTGACGCGCCTGTGCATTGTCGGCAAGCTTGTCGAACATGTCGCCGGGACCGCCGAAGATCAGGAACGTCACCATCAGGCCTATGGCGAGGAAGGCGGCGAGCTTGACCACGGTTTCCACCGCAACCGCCAGCACCAGCCCGTCCTGGTGCTCGGTGGCGTCGGCATGGCGGGTGCCGAACAGCACCGCGAACAGCGCCAGCAGCATCGCCACCACCAGCGAGATGTCGCTCACAAAAGGATCGAAAGAGGGCGGCGAGCCGGTGTAATGCTCGACCATCAGGCTGACCGAGCCGGAGATCGCCTTCAATTGCAACGCGATGTAGGGCACGGCGCCGATGGTCGCGATCAGCGTGGCGATCGCCGCGACGGTAAAACTCTTGCCGTAGCGGGCGCCGAGAAAGTCGGCGACGGAGGTGATCTTCTCGGTCTTTGCCAACCTGACTAGGCGGTTGAGCAGCGGAAAGCCGAACACGAACACCAGCACCGGGCCGGTGTAGATGCCGAGGAATTCCAGGCCGCGCTCGGAGGACAGGCCGACCGAGCCGAAGAAGGTCCAGGAGGTGCAGTAGATGGCAAGGCTGAGCGCATAGATGAAGGGTCGCGCCCGGCCGAGCCCGGCCGCCGCAGCGCGCCGGTCGCCGATGCTCGCTATGGCAAAGAGCAGCGTCACATAGGCGATCGCGATGATGACGATGAACCAGCCCTGCACGGTTCGAACCTCCTCCCTGGCCGGTCTCGCGTCGGCCCATGCCAGACGCAATCACAGCTTCGAGGTCGAGTCCATCGCGGCTTTCGGCGCATAGCGGCGGAGGGCAATGGCCGCGGGCGGCCAGCAGAAAGCGGTGCCCTGGCCCTTTTTCCCGTTTTGCAACCGGGGGTTTTTGTTATGCTAAGCGCGGGCCGGCGCCGAGTGGGAGCTGGGGACGGCAGCGTGGCCACGGCAAGGAGGGTCGAATGCTGAAAGAATTCCAGGAATTCATTTCCAAGGGCAATGTCATGGACTTGGCCGTCGGTGTCATCATCGGCGCCGCCTTCGGCAAGATCGTCACTTCGCTGGTCGACGACGTCATCATGCCGATCGTCGGTGCGATCTTCGGCGGGCTGGACTTCAACAACTACTTCTTCGGACTGTCCTCGAACGTCCATTCGCCCGCGCTGGCCGACGCCAAGAAGGAGGGCGCCGTTTTTGCGTATGGCAGCTTCATCACCGCGGTACTGAACTTCCTCATCCTTGCCTTCATCATCTTCCTGATGGTCAAGGCCGTGAACGGCATGCGCAAGCGGCTCGAGCGCGAGAAGCCTGCAGCACCTGCGGCGCCGCCGCCCGCCGATGTCGCGCTGCTTACCGAAATTCGCGATCTTCTCGCCAGGAAATAGCGCGGAGCGGATTTCTGGACCAAAACCCCGGCCGTTCGCGGCCGGGGTTTTCTGTTTGCGGCCGTCGTAAAACACGCTAGCTGTCGGCAAACCAAGCGGATTTTTGCATGACCCTGATCCAGACCTTGCGCGCCGAAGCGCGCGCCGCGCCCGAAAGCGGCATCGTCGCCGTGATCAACCATGGCCGGCTGCGCGACGGCATGATCCCGCTTTGGGCCGGCGAGGGCGACCTGCCGACGCCTTCCTTCATCAGCGATGCCGCCGCCCGTGGGCTCGCCGCCGGCGAGACCTTCTACACCTGGCAGAAGGGCATTCCGGAGCTCAGGCAGGCGCTTGCCCGCTACTATGGCCGGCATTTCGCCAAGAGCTTCGCCGATGAGGAATTCATCGTAACCGCGTCGGGCATGCACGCCATCCAGCTGGCGATCGACGCGCTCGCCGGCCAGGGCGACGAGGTGATCTATCTGTCGCCGGCCTGGCCGAATTTCGCCGCCGCGGCCGGTGTGGCGGGCGCCGTTCCGGTCGCGGTCACGCTCGATCCGTCCGGCAATGGCTGGTCCTGCGACGTCGACAAGATCGCCGCGGCGATCACGCCGCGCACCAAGGCGCTGTTCGTCAACACGCCGTCCAACCCGACCGGCTGGACCGCCGACAGGGAAACGCTGCAGGCGATCCTCGACCTTGCCCGCCAAAGCGGCGTCTGGATCATCGCCGACGAGATCTACTCGCATTTCCACTATGGAAGCGGCCGCGCCCCGTCCTTCCTCGACATCGCGACGGCAGAAGACCGCATCCTGTTCGTCAACAGCTTCTCCAAGAACTGGGCGATGACAGGCTGGCGCGTCGGCTGGATCAAGACCCATCCCGCCTTGCAGCAGGTGTTCGAGAACCTGATCCAGTATTCGACCTCGGGTGTCGCCCAGTTCATGCAGCGCGGCGCCGTCGCCGCCCTCGACGAGGGGGATGCCTTCATCGTCGAACAGGTCGAGCGTGCGCACGCGGCGCGCGACCTGGTCTGCGGCATTCTGGGCGCGACCGGCAAGGCGCGCTTCACCGTGCCGCAGGGCGCCTTCTACCTGTTCTTCACCGTCGACGGCATCACCGATTCCCGAACTGCCGCCTTCGACATCGTCGACCATGCCAATGTCGGCCTGGCGCCCGGCACCGCCTTCGGCCCAGGCGGCGAAGCTTTCCTCAGGCTATGCTTCCACCGCCGCCTCGACCAACTCGAGGAAGCGGCGCACCGCCTGGCGAAATGGATGAAGACTGTCTGAACGCCCTGAAGCCGGATGACCGCCGGAGTAGAGTTTCAAACGGCTTCAGCCGCCCGACTTCGGCACCAGCAGGGGAATGATCCGGTCTGTCTTGGCGACGGCCGGCCGTCCTGTCGAGGCGTAGGGGATGCCGAGCGCGTCCCAGGTCTCGACCAATGCGTCCTGCAGTTCGGCGATCAGCGCGTCCGAATGGAACGGCGTCGGCGTGATGCGCAGCCGCTCGGTGCCGCGCGGCACCGTCGGGTAGTTGATCGGCTGGATATAGATGCCGTGCACGCCGAGCAGGCGGTCGCTGGCCATCTTGCAGAGCTCGGGATCGCCGACCAGCACCGGCACGATGTGGGTGGGCGATTCCATCACCGGCAGGCCGGCGGCGGCAAGCACTTCCTTGGTCCGCGACGCCTGGCGCTGCTGTGCCTCGCGCTCGGCCTGCGAGCGCTTGAGATGCCTGATCGAGGTGGCGGCGGCTGCGGCGACAGCCGGCGGCAGCGCCGTGGTGAAGATGAAGCCCGGCGCGTAGGAGCGCACGGCGTCGATCACCGCGCTGGTGCCGGTGATATAGCCGCCGAGCGTGCCGAAGGCCTTGGCCAGCGTGCCCTCGATGATGTCGATGCGGTCGGCCAGCCCCTCGCGCTCGGTGATGCCGCCGCCGCGCGCACCGTACATGCCGACGGCATGGACCTCGTCGATATAGGTCATGGCGTTGTAGCGCTCTGCGAGGTCGACGATCTGTTTGATCGGGGCGATGTCGCCATCCATCGAATAGACGCTCTCGAACACGATCAGCTTGGCGCGCTCGCGCCCTGCCGCCTGCAGCAGGCTTTCGAGATGCGCGATGTCATTGTGGCGGAAGATCTTCTTTTCGGCGCCCGAACGGCGCACGCCCTCGATCATCGAGGCGTGGTTGAGCTCATCCGAGATGATCAGGCAGTTCGGCAGCAGCCGCGCGATGGTCGAGATCGAGGCCTCGTTGGAGACGAAGCCGGAGGTGAAGACCAGCGCTGCTTCCTTGTCGTGCAGGTCCGCCAGCTCAAGTTCGAGCTCGACCAGCGGGTTGCTGGTGCCGGAGATGTTGCGGGTGCCGCCGGCGCCCGAGCCCATCTTGCCGGCCGCCTTCTGGAAGGCGGCGATGACGTCCGGATGCTGGCCCATGCCGAGATAGTCGTTGGAGCACCAGACGGTGATTTCCTGGGCGCGGCCGTTGGAACGCCAGATGGCGCGCGGAAACTTGCCGACGATGCGTTCGAGGTCGGCGAAGACGCGGTAGCGCCGCTCCGCGTGGAGCTGGTCGATCGCTTCCTCGAAGAACCGCTGGTAGTTCATGTCGCCTTCCCAATTTTGCGCCGGATCATAGTCACTGCCCAATTCGGCGTCCACCGGCCGCGTCCGGTCAAAATGCCACGCCCCGAGCCTGTTTCTAACGACCACGGATCGTGGCCTATTCCCTTGATGTGGATCAACTTTGTTTCAGTACGATGCCTTGGGCTCCGGCGACTGTTACGCATTTGACACTGGAGTTTTATTCGCCTTGCGGCGCGCTTTCCAGTAAGGCGGCCCTGAGACAGTTTCCAATAAATCTTGATCAGCGAGGATACGGATGGCGGTTTTGGTGACGGGCGGTGCCGGTTATATCGGCAGCCATATGGTCTGGGAGCTCCTGGACGCGGGCGAGAGCGTCGTCGTTCTCGACCGGCTTTCGACCGGTTTCGAATGGGCGGTGGCGCCGGAGGCCAAGCTCCTCGTTGGCGATGTCGGCGATCGTGAACTGGTCGGCCAGATCATCAGGGACTACAAGGTCGACGCCATTATCCATTTCGCCGGCTCGATCGTGGTGCCCCAATCGGTCGCCGACCCCCTCGGCTACTATGAGAACAACACTTCCAAGACGCGCACGCTGATCGAGACCGCGGTGCGCGAGGGCGTGCCGCATTTCATCTTCTCCTCCACCGCCGCCGTCTATGGCGGCGCCGGGCTGGAGCCGGTGCGCGAGGATGCGCGGCTGGCGCCGGTTTCGCCCTATGGCCTGTCCAAGCTGATGAGCGAATGGATGTTGCGCGACGCGGCGAACGCGCATGATATCCGCTACACGGCGCTGCGCTATTTCAACGTCGCCGGCGCCGACCCCAAGGGCCGTACCGGACAGTCGACGCCCGGCGCCACGCATCTGATCAAGGTCGCCTGCGAGACCGCGCTCGGCAAGCGCCCCCTCATGCAGGTGTTCGGCACCGATTATCCGACGCCGGACGGCACCTGCATCCGCGATTACATCCATGTCAGCGACCTGGCGGCGGCGCACCGGCTGGCGCTGCAGCGGCTGCGCGCCGGCGGCGAGAGCCTTGTCGCCAATTGCGGCTACAGCCACGGTTACTCGGTGCTGCAAGTCATCGACAGCGTGCGCCGCGCCTTCGGCCGTGATTTCGAGGTCAAGATGGGCGATCGCCGCCCGGGCGACGCCGCCGCCATTGTCGCCAATTCCGAGCTTGCCCGCGCTGAGCTTGGTTGGACGCCGCAGCGCGACGATCTCGATCGGATCGTTGCCGACGCGCTGGCCTGGGAACGGATTTTGACGGGGAAGAATTCGGCGAGGGGATAGGGGTGCTTTTGCCAGGGCCGAATTACATTTCGGTCCGCCAGCGCTGCCCCTCACCTGCCTGCCGGCATCCTCTCCCCGTATAGTGACGGGGAGAGGGGCGCTGTCACCAATGATTTCGCCAATCGCCAACGCTGCAGGGAAGGCGCCGGCGCCGCGGCAAGCCACCTTCCCCCCGTCACTATCAAGCCACCTTCCCCCCGTCACTATACGGGGAGAAGGTGCCGGCAGGCGGATGAGGGGCGGCGCGGCCCTCTGCAATCACAAGGGCTCGTCCCGCACCCCGAGACGCGCTATTGAAGGCATCGGAGGCGTGGAGGCGCTCCGCATATTTGTCTGGGGGGCGGCATGAAGGTTTTGGTGCTCGGGGCCGGCGTCGTTGGCACGGCGGCCGCCTATTACCTGGCGAGCGACGGCCATGAGGTGACGGTGATCGAGCGCCACCAGACGGCGGCGCGCGGCACCAGCCAGTCGAATGCCGGCCTTGTCTCGCCCGGCGACGCCACCGCCTGGGCCTCGCCGGCCGCGCTGAAGACCTTCCTGCGTGCGCTCTGGAACCACGATCTCGGCATCAAGGTCCGGCTGCGCTTCGATCCCTATTTCCTCGCCTGGAGCCTGCGCTTCCTGCGCCAGTGCACGGTGGCGCGCTTGCGCGCCAACAGCCAGGTCAAGTTGCGCCTGGCGCTCTATTCGCGCGACTGCATCAATTCGCTCTCCGAAGCGACTGGCATCCACTATGATGAGCGCAAGAAGGGCATCCTCTATTTCTTCCGCTCGCAGCACAGTCTCGACACCGGCACCGACAATTACCGCTACCTGGCCGAACATGGCCTGCCGATCGAGATCGTCGGCCGTGACCGGCTGATCGAGCTGGAACCCGGCCTCGCCGGCGCGAGGGACAAGATCGCCGGCGGCGTCTATTCGCCGATCGACCAGACCGGCGATTCCAGGCAGTTCGTGGAAAAGCTCGCCGCTTATTCGGCTGAAAAGCTCGGCGTCAAATTCCTTTTCGGCACGACCGTCGAGGGCCTCGACATCGAGGGCGACCGCGTGCGCGCGGTGATGACTTCTGCCGGCCCGGTCGCCGGCGACGCGGTGGTCATCGCCATGGGGCCGGAAAGCGGCCTGCTCGGCCGCCGCTACGGCATCGACCTGCCGGTCTATCCGGTGAAGGGCTACACCGCGACCATCCCGCTCGATGACGAGAGCAAGGGGCCGACCATGGGCGGCGCCGACGAGGACCAGCTGATCGGCTACTCGCGGCTCGGCAACCGGCTGCGGCTTGCCTCGACCGCCGAGTTCACCGGCTTCGACCGCAGCTTCCGCCCGCGCGACTTCGCCGCCATGTTCAGGACCGGCAAGGATCTGTTTCCGGGCGCCTTCGACGAGAAGAAGGCGGAGCTTTGGGCGGGCCTCAGGCCAATGATGCCGAACTCCGTGCCGGTCATCGGCCTGGCGCGCTACACAAATCTTTATCTCGACACCGGCCACGGCCATGTCGGCTGGACGATGGCCTGCGGTTCGGGAAAATTCCTCGCCGACATCGTCGCCGGCCGCAAGCCGGAGATCGATCCGCAGGGGCTGGTCTACAGGAACTAGAGATGTCGGGACCGCAAGTCGCCATCGATCTCGGCCGCATCGAGCGCAATGCGCGCACCGTCGTCGAGCGCTGCTCGCAATCCGGCATCAAGGTCTTCGGCGTCACCAAGGGCATGTGCGGCATGCCGCAGGTGGCGCGCGCCATGCTGCGCGGCGGCGTTGCCGGCATCGCGGAGTCACGCTTCGAGAACATTCGCCGGTTGCGCGACAGCGGCATCAATGCGCCGATCATGCTCTTGCGCAGCCCGCCCATCGCCCGCGTCGAGGAGGTGGTGCGGACCGTCGACATCAGCCTGCAGTCGGAACTTTCGATCATTCGCGAGATCGCCCGCATCGCCGAACGCATGGGCCGCGTCCACGACATCATGCTGATGGTCGACCTCGGCGACCTGCGGGAAGGCATCTGGCCGAACGACCTTGTGCCGACCGTCGAGCAGATCCTGGAGATGAAGGGCGTGCGCATTGCCGGCATCGGCACCAATCTCGGCTGCTTCGGCGCCATCTTGCCGACCGAGGAGAATCTCGGCCAGCTCGTCGCCCATGCCTACAAGATCGAGCGTCTGTCGGGCAAAAGCCTCGATTGGATCTCGGGCGGTGCCTCGTCCTCGCTGCCGCTGCTGCTCGAAGGCCGGCTCCCCGCCGGCATCAACAATCTGAGGGTCGGCGAGGCGATCCTGCAGGGCGGGCTGGAAACTTTTCGCGATCCGCCTTGGGAAGCGCTGGAGCTCGATGCCTGCCGGCTTACCGCCGACATCATCGAGGTCAAGAAGAAGCCATCGCGGCCGATCGGCCAGTCCGGCTACGACGCGTTCGGCAACCAGCCGGTCTTTCCCGACGAGGGCGACAGGCTGCGCGCCATCGCCAATATCGGCCGCGAGGACGTGCTGGTCGAAGGCCTGATGCCGATCGCCAAGGGCGTGCGCGTGCTCGGCGCCTCCAGCGATCATCTTTTGCTTGACGTCCAGGACGCCGATCCACCTCCCGTCGTCGGCGGCCGCGTCGCCTTCCGCATGAGCTATGGCGCCATGCTTCTCGCCATGACCTCCGAATATGTCGAGAAGGCCCCGATGCACGACGTCGAGGATTATTCCGGCCGCAAGATGGTGTCGATCTCGGCCGAGCCGTCGGCGGCGGGGATCCTCGCCCGAGAGGCGACCGGGGCGCGGCTTGAGGCGATGAACTTCGATGTCGTCGAATTGGCCGACGCGGAACGGCCGCCTTCGGGCCTGATCCGGCTGACCGCCGGCGCCGACCGCCGCATTGCCCACACGGCACTTGCCGCGACCGCGCGGGCGACACACTCATTTGGCCTGATCTGGATCGATTCCATCGCCGCGCTGATGCCGGAGGAGATCGAAGGCATCGACCTGCCCGAGGCTTCGGTGCTCGCCCGCATGTTGGGCTTGGATCACAAACCGGGCGCGTTGCAGCCGCAGCTTTCGCCGGAAAACATCGTCATCGTCGGCTTGCGCCACGCCGATCCGGCCGAGGCGCGCGTGCTGGCGGATTCGCGTGTCTCCGCCTTCACCATGACCGACATCGACGCCACGGGCATGGGGGAAGTGATGCGCGAGGCGATCCACATGGCCTCCTCAGGCACGCAAGGGTTCCACGTCGCCTATGCGCCCGAGGTCACCGAATTCGCCGGCTGGGCGGCAGGCTCGGGCGGGCTCACGGTGCGCGAAACGCATCAGGCGATGGAGGCGGTGGCACTCTCGGGCGGGCTCTTGTCGATGAGCGTCTCTGGCTTCACCGCCGATCTCGAACCCAGGATCGCCACCGATGCCGTCAGCTTCGTCATGTCGGCCTTCGGCAAGCGGATTCTATAGCTAAATTGACTTGCGATCGGCGCGGAACTTAACCTCAACCCAGAAATTTTGAATCCAGTTGGATGCGTGGATGAGATTAATTGGGGACGTCGGCAGGGTTAATTCCATCTTGTTCGCTGGAATGGCATTTTTATCAGGATCGTCTGCTTGCATTTTTGAAAAAGCCAACAATTGTGGAAATTATGTTGGAATGGGTATTAGCTATGGGGATGGAGGTTCGGAATGTGAATCGTATTTGTCCATTAAGTATGGCATAGATCTATTTTCGCAATCCAGTGGCTTTCAGTTGGATTTCTTATTAACTCCGCTAATTATATACTTCTGTTTGGTTTCAATCATATTTTTAACATTTTCGTCAGTAAGTAAAGTGTATTTTCCGATCCGGCATGCTTTTTACGCCATTAATATGGCGATATTGTATTCTTCGTACTTCTTCTTATCATTCGTGACCTGATCAGATCCGCGCTTCGACCGCCCCGCGCCATGCGCTGAAATAGGCCGCCCAGATGGGATCAGTTTGCGGTTCTATTGTCTCGACCTTGCTGTGCGCGGGCGTCTCTTTGGATGCCAGAAGTGCTGCGCCGATGCTGGTGCCGGTGGCGGCCTCGGAGGCGATGACCGTGCGCCCCGTCGCCGCCGCCAGCATGCCGGTAAAGAGGCGGTTGCGGGCAAAGGGTCCTTCCACGGTTGTCGGCCCGTCGCCGCCGATCAGCCCAAGACAGGTCGCGGTCATCAGCGCCAGATAGAAGGAGATGGTGACGAAGCGCTCGCCGCCGCTCGTTCCGTGGGCATTGAGCCATTGCGGCTGGCGGTGCGGGAACGGCCCCGATCCCTGCTGGGTCGAGGGCAGAAGCAGCGTCCTGCGCGCCAGCACGGCGGCGACGTTGTCCTCGTTCCAGTCCTGCGGCTGACCGTCGGTCAGCAGCGAGAACTCGCGCCCGCCCATGAAGCGAGCCGAAGGCACGGGATCGCCGAGCGCGTTGACGTTGACCAGCGTGTCTCGGGCCGGATCGAGCTCGACCCTGCCGCCGCCGACCGCCATCGAAACCACCCAGGTGCCGGTCGAGACGACGGAGAAGGGTGGCCGGTCGGACAAGAGATGCGGCAGCAGCGAGGCGTTGGAATCGTGCAGCCCGCAGTACACCGGTGTCTGCGGGTCGAGCCCGGTTCGCCGGGCGAGGGCCGGCAGGATCGGTCCTAGCCGCTCCTTCGCCGGTCGCACCGGCGCCATCAGCCGACGCCAGCCCATCTTGTCGACCAGCGACGAGTAGTCGGACGTCCACGGGTTCCACAGATCGGTGTGGCAGCCGAGCGATGTCACCTCGTTGACCGCGACGCCGGTTAGCCGAAGCGCCCAATACTGCGGGTACATCACAATTGCGGCCGCCTTGGCAAATTCCGCTGGAAAGCGCCTCTGCTGCCAGAAGAGCTGCGCGCCGATGTTCAGGCCGGCCGGCAGGCGCGGCGTGCCTGTCTCGACAAAGGGCGGACGGATGAGGTCATAGTCCTCGGCGAATTCGTCTGGTCCCGAAAATTCATAGTCGAGCACCGGCAGCGCCAGGCCTCCGCCGGCGTCGACCAGCACCGCCGTCGCGCCATGGGTGGTGATCGAGATGGCGTCGATGCGCTGCTCGCGGTGCAGTTCGGCGAGGCTATCGAGGATGAACGTCCACAGGCACTCGATGTCGTGCTGCGGGTAGGGGCCGTCAGTGAGGGGCGCGTTGGCGCTGCGGCGCAGTGCCGTCTCGCGCAGGGTCGCGAGATCGACAAGCGCCACCTTGGCGTTGGTCTTGCCGATATCGATGACGGCGACGTGGCTTACCCGCATTTCTCACACTCGATCGAGGGTCGGTTGGAGAACCCGGCAGGCAGCGTGTGAGAAATGCGGGCCAATCATGCCATATGGAACACGGTTTCCAGCGGCACCGCCACCGGCTCGTTATCGGCCCTGGTTTCCATCACATCGGCCATGTGCGCCCACCAGCGCTGCATCACCGGATGGCTGGGTAGCTCGGCCATGCCGTGGCTATCGCTGCGCCAGAGCACGCCGAACAAAATGTTGGTTTCCTCGTCGAGATGGATCGAGTAGTCGGAGACACCGGCTTGCTTCAAAAGCGCCACCAGCTCAGGCCAGATCTCGTCGTGGCGGCGCTTGTACTCGGCCTTCATGCCGGGATTGAGCTTCATCTTGAAGGCGTATTTTTCCATCACGCGAAGCGTCCCTCGCGCAGGCGCCGCCAGACGATGGGCAGCGCAATGACGATGATCAGCAAGAGGCCGATGAAGATCGACATGACGATGCCCGGCACGTTGAGCAGGCCGAGCCCAAAAGTCACCAGCCCCATGATGAAGGCGGCGAGCACGACGCCCAGGATGCTGCCGGCGCCGCCAAGGATCGAGACGCCGCCCAGCACCACCATGGTGATCGCTTCCAGCTCATAGCCCTGCGCGATCGACGGCCTTGTCGAACCAAGCCGCGAGGTGATCAGCACCGAGGCGATGCCGGACATCAGCCCGGTCAGGCAGAACAGGATGAACTTGATGCGGTCGACACGCACGCCTGAGAACTGGCATGCGACCGGATTGTTGCCGATGGCAAAGACGCGGCGGCCGAAGCTCGTGCGATGCAGCACGAACCAGTAGATGAGCGCGGCGACGAGGAACAGCGCCAGTTCGAACGAGAAAACCCACCAGACATAGCCCTGGCCGAAGAAGGCGAAGCTCTCCGGATAGCCCTTGTACGCCTGGTCGCCGAGGATGATGAAGGCGATGCCGCGGAAAAGGCTCATCGTGCCGATGGTGACGACGATGGAAGGCAGGCCGAGCCGCGTGACCAGCAGCCCGTTGAAGGCGCCGCAGCCGAGCCCGACAACGATGCCGATGGCAACCAGCACTGGCGTTCCGGCGCCGGCCTGCACCGCCATGCCCATCATCGTCGAGGCGAGCGCTACGATCGCCGCGACCGACAGGTCGATCTCGCCGGAAATGATCAGTAGCGCCATGGCAAGCGCGATCAGCGCCTTTTCGGTGAAGTTGAAAGTCAGGTCCGACAGCGACCACGGGTCGAGGAAATAGGGCGAGGCGAAGCTGTTGACCGCGAAGATGAGAACCGCGATGACGACGAGCAGCGCCTCCCAGGAAAAGATCGCGGACGAGAGCGGCTTGTCGAGCCGGTCGGGGATGTGGCGCGGGTGAGGGGCGTCGGTCATGCCGCTTCCGCCTTTCTGAGGATGATCCGGCCCTGCCGGCGCTCTCCGCGCGCATTCAGCACCACGGCCAGGATGATGGCGCTGCCCGATATCGCCATCTGCCAGAAGGGCGAGATGTTGATGACCGGCAGCGCGTTGGAGATGATGCCGAGGAACAGCGCGCCGAGCACCGCGCCACCGACCGAGCCGATGCCGCCGGCGATCGAGATGCCGCCGATGACGCAGGCGGCGATGATGTTGAGCTCATAGCCGTTGGCGACCTCGACCGATGCGATCACATAGCGCGAGATCCACAGATAGCCGGCGAGCCCGCCGATCATGCCGGAAATGCAAAAGACGATGAATTTTGTGCGGCCGACGTCGATGCCGGCATAGACCGAGGCGGTCGGGTTGACGCCGATGGCATAGATCGAGCGGCCGATCTGCGTGCGCGTCATCACCACGAAGAACAGCGCGATCACCAAAAGCGCGGTCCACGAAAGCACCGGCAGGCCGAGGAAGGCGGCGCGCTGGAAGTTGATGAAGTCCGGGCTCATCTGGTCGGCATTGACCCAGGCGCCGCCGGAAACCACGAAGGTCGCGCCGCGATAGATGGTGAGCGTGCCTAGTGTCACCACGATCGAGGGGATGTTCAACCGCCACACCAGCAAGCCGTTGATGGCGCCGAGCACCAGCCCGACGAGAAGCGCGATGACGATCAGTGCCGGGATCGGGATCGCCGGATGCGCGGCGTTGAGCATCGCCACCACCATACCGGTGAAGCAGAGGTTCGACGCCATCGACAGGTCGATCGAGCGCGTCAGGATCACCACCATCTGGCCGAGCGCCAGGATCATCAGGATCGAGGTGTCGTTGAACACCTGGCGCAGATTGGCCGGGTCGGCAAAACCCGGGAAGCGGGTCGAGATCAGGCCGATCAGCACGGCGATTGCCGCAAGCAGCCAGATCTCGCGGTATTTGCGCAAATTCTTCATGCCGCGATCCCTGCTGCGGTTCTTACCAGCGTCTCGGCATCGAGCCCCTTGTTGTCGTGGACGGCCGCGATGCGGCCTTCGCGCATAACGACGACACGGTCCGACATGCCGAGGATCTCCGGCAGTTCGGAGGACACCATGATCACCGACAGGCCTTGCGCGACGAGCTCGGCCATGAAGCCGTGCACGGCGGCCTTGGAGCCGATGTCGATGCCCTTGGTCGGCTCGTCGAGGATGATCACCTTGGGCGCCGTCGCCAGCCATTTGGCGATGACCACCTTCTGCTGGTTGCCACCGGAGAGCGTGCCGACATCCTGGCTGAGCGATGAGGCTCTGAGATCCAGCCGTTCGGTGTAGGAGCGGGCGAGCGCGAACTCTTCCGCCAGCCTGAGCACGCCCGATTTCGAGGTGCGCATGAGCGAGGGCAGCGAAACGTTCTGGAAGATCGGCATCCCGATCACCACGCCCTGCTTGCCGCGCTCCTCCGGCACGTAGACGATGCCAGCCTCGATGGAGTCGGCGGCGGATTTCGGCGCGATCGGCTTGCCGTCCAGCGTGATCGTGCCGCGGCTGGTGCGGGTGATGCCCGATATCGCCTGCATCACCTCGCTGCGCCCGGCGCCGACCAAGCCGTAGAAGCCGAGGATCTCGCCCTTGCGCAGCTCGAAGCCGATATCGTCGAACTCGGTCGGATGCGACAGGCCGGATACGGAAAGCACCGGCGCGCCGATCTTCGGCTCGCGCTGCGGGAAGATGTGGTCGACGTTGCGGCCGACCATCATGCGCACGATCTCGTTCTGGCCGGCATCCTTGAGCAGGCCCTCGCTGACCATCTCGCCGTCGCGGAAGACCGTGTAGCGGTCGGCGATGCGATAGATCTCATCGAACTTGTGGCTGATGAACAGCACCGCCTTGCCTTCGCTCTTCAGGAATTCGATCAACAGGAAAAGCTCCTCGATCTCCTTCATCGAGAGCGCGGCGGTCGGCTCGTCCATGATGACGATGCGCGCATCGATCGACATCGCCCGCGCCACCGCGACCAGATGCTTGTTGGCGATGCCGAGGTCCTTCAGCCTTGCGTCGGCATCGATATGGCCGGCGCGCATCGTCTCCAGCACCTCGCGCGCATTTTTCCGCATGGTGCGCCAGTCGATGGTGCCGAAACGGGTGCGCGGCGCGTGGCCGAGGAAGATGTTCTCGGCGACCGAAAGATCGTCGAACAGCACCGTTTCCTGATGGATGGCGGTGATGCCGTGGCCGAAGGCGGCATGGGCGCTATGCAGCGTCGTCGCCTCGCCATCGATGCTGATTTCGCCGGCGTCGGGCTGGTAGATGCCGGTCATGATCTTGACCAGCGTCGACTTGCCGGCGCCGTTCTCGCCGATCAGCGCCGTCACCTGGCCCGGATAGAGCGACAGGCTGACATTGTGCAGCGCGCGGACACCGGGGAAACTTTTCGAAATGCCGGAGAGCGTCAGGCGCGGGGCGGCCGGCTGGGCCGGGCCCGAAAGCGGCCGTTCCGTCTCCACTTTGTGCTGGGCTGTCGTGTCCATATCCGTATCAGGCCCTGAGAGAAGGTCCGTTTGAAGATGCGGCGGGACAATTGTCCCGCCGCACGAGCTTGAAGTCGACCAGGATCAATAGATCTTGGAGAACTTCTCGATGTTGGTCTTGTCGAACTGGAAGGGCGGAGCCATCGCAGCCGAGTTGGTGTCGTCGAGCGTCACCTTGCCGACGCGGCCGATCGACAGCGTGGCGCCGGGCTTGGCCTCTTCCTTCTTCACTGCCAGGTCATGGGCGAGGTAGATCGCCGAGTAGCCGAGGTCGATCGGGTTCCACAGCGCGACCGCCTGGCTGGCGCCGTTGTCGATGAACTTCTTGAACTCCGACGGCAGCGCCAGGCCAGTGACGTTGACCTTGCCGATCAGGTTCGCGTCGGTGACGACCTGGGCGGCGGCGACGACGCCGACGGTGGTCGGCGCGATGATCGCCTTGAGGTTCGGATAGGACTTCAGCAGGCCCTTGGCTTCGTCGGTGCTCTTGGCCGAGTCGTCATCGCCATAGACGGTGGCGACCAGCTTGATCTTCGGGAACTTCTCCGGCAGCACCTTCTTCGCCGCCTCGATCCAGGCGTTCTGGTTGGTCGCGGTCGAGGAGGCCGACAGGATGGCGACGTCGCCGCCTTCCGGCAGGTAGTCGGCGGCGAGCTTGATGATGGTCTCGCCGATCAGCCCGGTGTCCGACGGGTTGAGGTGCAACTGCCGGCCTTCCTTGGCAACGCCGGAGTCCCACGAGATCACGGTGATGCCGCGATCCATCGCCTTCTTCAGCACCGGCACCAGCGCGTCAGCGTCATTGGCCGAAACCGCGATCGCATTGACCTTCTGCGCGATCAGCGAGTTGATCACCTCGATCTGCGCCTCGGCGGTCGCCTTGGTCGGGCCCGTGTAGATCACCTCGACATCACCCAGTTCCTTGGCCGCTTCCTCGGCGCCCTTGTTGGCGGCGTCGAAGAAGCCGTTGCCGAGTGATTTCACCACCAGCGCGATCTTGACGTTCTCGGCATAGGCGGCATTCACGAACATGGCGGCGGAAAAGGCCGCCGTAACCAGCAGTTTCTTCAAAAAGCTCATCGAATATCCTCCCTTGAGCGTTGCATTTCCATCGCCGCTGCGGGCCGCTCAGGCCTGCAGTGAAGATTCTTCCTGTGCCGCCTTGCGTGCGACGATCAGCGTTACCCCGGCGGTTTCGAGCATCTTGGCCTCGCGGTCCTCGATGCCGTCGTCGGTGATCACGGTGGCGATGCGCGTCAGTCCGCACAGGATCAGGCTGGAGCGCATGCGGAACTTCGAGGAATCGACCAGCACCACCAGCTCGTCGGCCTGGTCGATCAGCTTCTGCTCGGCCTGGATCAGCAGCGGGTCGCCTTCCATCAGCCCGAGCGGCCCCAGCCCTTGGGCGCCCATGAACATGCGGCGCGCGTAGAAGTTGCGCGTCACGTCATTGTCGAACGGCGACAGGATGATGTTCTGCTCGCGGTAGATGGTGCCGCCGGACAACATCACCGTGTTCTTGGAATGCTTGAGCAGGTGCTCGGCGATGGGGAAGGAATTGGTGAAGATCGGCATGCGGCGGCCGGTCAGGAAATGCACCATCTGGAAAGTGGTGGTGCCGCCGTTGATAATGATCGGTTCGCCGTCCTTGCACAGGTTCACCGCTTCCCGGGCGATCGCGCGCTTCTGCGCGGCGTTCAGCGTTTCGTTGACCGAGAAGGGGCGGCCGGCGAGGCCGATGAACTGTGGCGGCGAGATCGCCTCGGCGCCGCCGCGCACCCGGCGCAGGCGCTTCTGCACATGCAGCGCCGCGATGTCGCGCCGGATCGTCGCCTCGGAGGAGTCCGTCAGGTCGACCATCTCCTGCACCGTCACCACAGGCTTTTCCTGGACGGCGGACAGAATGATCCTGTGGCGCTCTTTTTCGTGCATGGTTCCCTCCCTGCCTGAGCATCTAGGCACTCAAAACGAGCAGTGTCAATCATTTCCGATCATATAATTTCATTGTGCAGTGCAATATGATCGATATTGATCGTTTGTGATTGACAAGTGGGCGCCTTGCGTAGACATTCCCCGCGAAAAGGACCGCACCGTTTTGCGTCCCAAGGGAGGATACCTATGCTCGACAAGCGCTCCGGCTCGCGCCTCGCCAATCTGTGGGATGATGCGAAGGCCAAGGGATTGAGCGACCCGGAGCTGCTGGTCTATCGCTCCAACACGCTCGGCTCCGACAGGCGCGTCACCAACTATGGCGGCGGCAACACCTCGTCCAAGGTCTGGCAGAAGGACCCGCTGACCGGCGAGGAGGTCGAGGTGCTGTGGGTCAAAGGCTCGGGCGGCGACAGCGCCTCGATCAAGCTCGACGGTTTCGCCACGCTCTACATGGACAAGCTGCGCGCGCTGAAAGGTCTCTATCGCGGCCTCGCGCATGAGGACGAGATGGTCGGCTACCTGCCGCACTGCACCTTCAACCTCAATCCGCGCGCGGCCTCGATCGACACGCCGCTGCATGCCTTCGTGCCGAAGCCTTGCGTCGACCATATGCATCCCGACGCTATCATCGCCATTGCCGCGGCGAAGGATTCCAAGGCGCTGACGAAGGAGATCTTTGGCGATGCCATCGGCTGGCTGCCCTGGAAGCGGCCGGGCTTCGAGCTCGGCCTGTGGCTGGAGAAATTCTGCCTGGAAAACCCCGAGGCGAAAGGCGTCATCCTCGAAAGCCACGGCCTGTTCAGCTGGGGCGACACGCCGAAGGAGTGCTACGAAACGACGATCTCGGTGATCAACCAGGCGATCGAGTGGTTCGAGCGTCGGTCGGAAGGCGTGGCCATCTTCGGCGGCGAGGTGGTGAAGTCGCTCGATGCGCCTGCGCGCCGCGCGATTGCCGCGAAGCTGATGCCGAGGATCCGCGGCCTGATCTCGGAGAACAGCCACAAGCTCGGCCATTTCGACGACCAGCCCGCCGTGCTCGAATTCGTCAATTCGAGGGATCTGCGGCCGCTGGCAGCACTGGGCACTTCATGCCCCGACCATTTCCTGCGCACCAAGATCCGCCCGCTGGTCATTGAATTCGACCCGGCGAAACCTGACGTCGACGCCGTCATTGCGCGTCTCGCCGACGACATCGCCGAATATCGCGTCGGCTACCAGGCCTACTACGACAGCTGCAAGCATGCGGACTCGCCCGCCATCCGCGATCCCAATGCCGTTGTCTATCTGATGCCTGGCGTCGGCATGTTCACCTTCGCCGGCGACAAGGCGACGGCGCGTATCTCCGGCGAATTCTATGTCAACGCCATCAACGTCATGCGCGGCGCCTCGACCGTTTCGTCCTATGTCGGCCTGCCGGCGCAGGAGGCCTTCGACATCGAATACTGGCAGCTCGAGGAAGCCAAGCTGCAGCGTCTGCCGAAGCCGAAGGCGCTGGCCGGCCAGATCGCGCTTGTCACCGGCGGCGCCGGCGGCATCGGCCGCGCCACCGCCAGCCGGCTGCTGCGCGAAGGCGCCTGCGTGGTGCTGGCCGACATCGACGAGGCGGCGCTCACCAGCGCCAATGACGAACTGTCGAAAGCCTACGGCAAGGATTTCGTCCGGCCGGTGGTGATCAACGTCACCTCGGAGGACCAGGTCGTCGCGGGCTTCGCCGAAACTTCGGTCGAGTTCGGCGGTGTCGACATTCTTGTCTCGAATGCCGGTCTCGCTTCCTCGGCGCCGATCGAGGAGACGACACTGGCGCTGTGGAACAAGAATATGGACATATTGTCCACCGGCTATTTCCTCGTTTCTCGCGAGGCCTTCCGGCTGTTCCGCGCGCAGAAGATCGGCGGCAACGTCGTCTTCGTCGCCTCCAAGAACGGGCTTGCCGCTTCACCCAACGCCGCCGCCTATTGCACCGCCAAAGCGGCCGAGATCCATCTCGCGCGCTGCCTGGCGCTTGAGGGCGCTGAGGCGCAGATCAGGGTCAACGTCGTCAATCCCGACGCCGTGCTGCGCGGCTCCAAGATCTGGTCCGGCGAGTGGAAGGAACAGCGCGCCGCCGCCTACAAGATGTCGACCGACGACCTCGAGGAGCACTACCGCTCGCGCTCGATGCTGAAGCGCTCGGTCTTCCCCGAAGACATCGCTGAGGCGATCTACTTCTTCGCCTCCGACATGTCGGCCAAGTCGACCGGCAACATCATCAACGTCGACGCCGGCAACGCGCAGAGCTTTACGCGCTAGTCGCGCATCCCTTCTCCCCGTTCACGGGGAGAAGGTGCCCGAAGGGCGGATGAGGGGCAGCGCCAGCGAACGAGTACTGGGAGGAATTGTAGTGTCCGAATTGATCATCGCTGCCGATGTCGTCGAAAAGAGCAACGCCGCGCGCAAACCCGACCTCGAGCGCGACTACGCCTCGCTCGGAGAGCGTCTCGACAGGCGCGGCATCGCCATCGACACCATCCGCGACAAGGTCGAAAAATTCGCCGTGGCGATCCCGTCCTGGGGCGTCGGCACCGGCGGCACGCGCTTCGCCCGCTTTCCCGGCGCCGGCGAACCGCGCGACATCTTCGACAAGATCGAGGACTGCGCCGTCATCAGGCAACTGACGCAGGCGACACCCACCGTCTCGCTGCACATCCCGTGGGACAAGGCCGATCCGAACCGGCTGAAGCAGGCCGCGTCGCGCTTTGGCCTTGGCTTCGATGCCATGAACTCCAACACCTTCTCCGACGCCAAGGACCAGGAGCTTTCCTACAAGTTCGGGTCGCTGTCGCATGCCGATGCCGGCACGCGCCGGCAGGCGGTCGAGCACAATCTCGAATGCATCGAGATCGGCAAGACGCTTGGCTCGAAGGCGCTGACGGTGTGGATCGGCGACGGCTCGAACTTTCCCGGCCAGGTCAATTTCGCCAGGGCCTTCGAGCGCTACCTAGACGCCATGCGAGACATCTATGCCGGGCTGCCGGACGACTGGCGGCTGTTCACCGAGCACAAGATGTACGAGCCGGCCTTCTATTCGACGGTCGTGCAGGACTGGGGCACCAACTACCTCATCGCGAAAGAACTCGGCGACAAGGCTTACTGCCTGGTCGACCTCGGCCATCACGCACCGAACGTCAACATCGAGATGATCGTATCGCGGCTGATCCAGTTCAGGAAGCTCGGCGGCTTCCACTTCAACGATTCCAAATATGGCGACGACGATCTCGATGCTGGCTCGATCGACCCCTACCGGCTGTTCCTGGTCTTCAACGAGCTGGTCGACGCCGAGCTATCCGGAGCCGAGGGCTTCAATCCCGCGCACATGCTGGACCAGAGCCACAACGTCACCGACCCGATCGAAAGCCTGATGCTGTCGGCGGTCGAGGTGCAGCGCGCCTATGCGCAGGCGCTGCTGGTCGATCGCAAGGCGCTGGAGGGCTTTCAGGAAATCAACGACGCGCTGATGGCGACACAGACGCTGAAATCGGCCTACCGCACCGACGTCGAGCCGATCCTTGCCATGGCGCGGCTGCGGACTGGCGGCGCCATCGATCCGGTCGCCGCCTATCGCGCCGCCGGCTACCGGGCGAAGGTCGCGGCCGAACGGCCGGCTGTCGCCGGCGGCGGTGGTGGGATTGTTTGAGGCCAAGTCGGCGATTGCTCCAGGCAGTTTTTCGATAATCGTCACTGTCGGCGCTGCCCCTCATCCGCCTGCCGGCACCTTCACTCCGTGAACGGGGAGAAGAGCGCTGGCTGCGACCTCGGCGTCTGCTCTGCCAGCTTGGCGATTGGCGAAGCCACCGACGAGAGCGCCCCTTCTCCCCGTCACTATACGAGGAGAAGTGCCCGGCAGGGCGATGAGGGGCAGCGCTGACCTCGGCCATTTCCTATCCTTAGGACAAAGACCGAAGCGGAGGCCGGCCCAGCGGGCCGTTTCGATTATTCAATTGTTATTGGACTATCGCGCTCCAAGGGTCTTTCCTAGGCGTCCCCCACGCCCCGGAGTCCCCGCCATGCAACTCACCCGTCGGACGCTGATCGCCGTCAGCCTTTCGCTTACCCTCACCCTCACGCCATCGGCCGCCGTCTTCGCCGCCTCGCCGGCCCCAGCCAAGGGCGAGCACGGCATGGTGGTGACGGCCCAGCATCTCGCTTCGGAAGTCGGTGTCGATGTGCTGAAGAAGGGCGGCAACGCTGTCGATGCCGCGGTCGCCGTCGGCTACGCGTTGGCCGTCGTCTATCCCAACGCCGGCAACATCGGCGGCGGCGGCTTCATGACCATTCGCCTCAAGGACGGCCGTTCGACCTTCCTCGATTTCCGCGAGCGCGCGCCGCTCGCCGCGACCAAGACCATGTATCTCGACAAGGACGGCAAGCCGGTGAAGGGCGCCAGCCTCGACGGCTATCTCGCCGTCGGCGTGCCGGGCTCCGTTGCCGGTTTCGAGATGGCACGCCAGAAGTATGGCACGCTCACCAGGCAGGACCTGATGGCGCCGGCGATTGCCTACGCCAGGGACGGCTTCGTCCTCAACCAGGGCGACGCCGCCTCCTTCGCCGGCGGCGCCGAACGGCTGGCCAAGGACCCGGCGGCGGCCGCCATCTTCCTGAAAAAGGACGGCAAGCCCTATGGCATCGGCGAGAAGCTCGCCCAGCCGGACCTCGCCGCCTCTCTGTCAGCCATTTCCGAGAAGGGGCCGGACGCCTTCTACAAGGGCGCCATCGCCGATGCGATCGTCAAGGCAAGCGAGGCCAAGGGCGGCATCCTCGCCAAGGGCGATTTCGAGCAATATGCCGTGCGCGAGCTGAAGCCGGTGACCTGCTCCTATCGCGGCTATGAGATCATCTCTTCGCCGCCGCCGAGTTCCGGCGGCGTCATCATCTGCGAAATCCTCAACGTGCTCGAGCTCTATCCGCTGTCCTATCTCGGCGCGGGGTCGGCCGGAACGGTGCATGTCATGGTCGAAGCCATGCGCTACGCCTATGTCGACCGCAATTCGGCGCTCGGCGACCCGGATTTCGTCGACAATCCGGTCGAGAAGCTGCTCGACAAGGGTTACGCCAAGGACATTCGTGACAAGATCGATCCGTTCCGCGCGGGCGTGTCGAAAGACCTGATGCCGAAAGGCTTCGGCGAGTCGAAGGAGACCACCCACTATTCGATCATCGACAAGGACGGCAATGCCGTCGCGGTGACCTATACGCTGAACGGCTCCTTCGGCGCCGGCGTCGTTGCCGACGGCACCGGCATCCTGCTCAACAACGAGATGGACGATTTCACCCAGAAGCCGGGCGTGCCCAATCTCTACGGGCTGGTCCAGGGCGAGGCCAACGCGATCGAGCCGAAGAAGACGCCGCTATCCTCGATGAGCCCGACCGTGGTCACCAAGGACGGCAAGCCGTTCATGGTCATCGGCAGCCCCGGCGGCTCGCGCATCATCACCATCACGCTGGAGGCGATCGTCAACGTCATCGACCATGGCATGAACATCCAGGAGGCGATCGACGCCCCGCGCATCCATCATCAATGGCTGCCGGATACCGTCTATGTCGAGCCGTTCGGCCTGTCGCCGGATACCGAGAGGCTGCTTGCCGGCATGGGCTACCATCTCGAACTCGCTGACAAGACCTGGGGCCAGGCAGCCGGCATCCTGGTCGGCGGCAAGAGCCTGGACGAAATCGAGAAGGGCGGCGGCGCCCGTTACAACGGCGCCATCGACAGCCGCGCCGCGGCGGGCGAGGCGCTTGGGTACTAGAGCAATTTCAGGAAAAGTGTGAACGGTCAGGCTCGGCGACTTCGCCGTAGCCTTCCGTCCGGAATTGCGTCAAACCAAAAAGATAAAGCGGTTCCGCCGTTTCCATGAAACGCTCTAGGACTGGTCTAGGCCTGGGTCAGATGACCAGCGTCAGCGTGGAAGCCAAGAGCATAAGGGCGGCGATGCCGACGAACAGGGCATAGAGGCGGGGACGGTCGAGCAGCAGCGCGTTGCCCGATATCCAGGCGGATGTCGCGCCGCCAAGCGCGAACAGGAAGCCGTTGCGGTGGCCGAACGTCATCGAGGCGGCCATCAGCCCGCCAATGATCAGCGCGCCGAACACGATGATGACCGCGACGGCGTATTTCTCGAAATCGTTGCCGCTCCCCATGGCCGGGCCGATCGCGTTCAAGTTCGACAGCTCGTCCGGATCGAAGGGGCTGGTCGACCCATATTCGTCATGACCGACGGGTTCTCGCATCACTCAATCTCCGCTGCCCGGCAACAAACCATCAACATCCGCCGAGCGCAACCCGAACGCGCCTTGCCGGGGGCATCCGCCGCGATCTTCAACATCTTCTGGTGCCGACGTGCCACGGTTTGCGGGCGCCATTCAACGGTTGCGGCATGGCTTCCGTTCCACGCGCTTGAATTATCTGGAAAAATCGCTGCGCACGATGCCGTGCCGCTGCAGCTTGTCGTAGAAGGTCTTGCGCGGAATCCCCAGCGCCTCGATCGTGCGCCGGACATCGCCGTCATTGCGGCCAAGTGTCTCGCGGATGATCTCGGCCTCGTAGCGCTCGAGCCGTTCGGGCAGCGCCATGGCCGCATCCGATTCGGCCGGGGCAGGGCCTTCGGCGTGGCCGGCATCTTCAAGCCCCAGCACGAAGCGTTCGGCGAAATGGGCGAGCTCTCGCACATTGCCGGGCCAATCATGCTCCCTCAAATGCCGGTGCACGGCCGCCGGCACGGCCGGCATCGCGCGCCGGAAACGGGCGGCTGCGCGCTCGGCGAAATAGCCGAACAAAAGGGCCACGTCGTCGCGGCGCTCGCGCAGCGGCGGGATCGACAGCGTCACCACGTTCAGCCGGTAGTAGAGGTCCTCGCGGAAGGCGCCGCGCTGGGCTGGATCACCGAGATCGACCTTGGCGGCGGCGACGACGCGCAAGTCTACAGGCCGAATTTCGTTGGTGCCGAGCGGCGTCACCTCGCGCATTTCCAGCACCCTCAGCATCTGCACCTGGGTCGAGGGCGGCATGCTCTCGATCTCGTCGAGGAACAGCGTGCCGCCGCTCGAATGCTCGATGCGGCCAATGCGCTTCTTCTGCGCGCCGGTAAAGGCGCCGGCCTCATGGCCGAACAATTCGCTCTCGATCACGGTCTCCGGCAGCGTGCCGCAGTTCAGCGCCACGAAATTGCCCTGCGCGCGGCGGCTCCAGCGGTGCAGGAGGCTCGCCACCACCTCCTTGCCGGAGCCGGTCTCGCCGGTCACCAGCACGTCGACGTCGGTGTCGGCGATCTGCCTCAGCGTCCGGCGCAGCCGCTCCATCGCCGGTGTCTGGCCGATCAGCGGCAGGCTGTCCTGCGCCTGCTCGGCCGCCTCGCGCAAGGCGCGGTTTTCCATCACCAGTCGGCGCTTTTCCGCTGCCCGCCACACACTCTGGGCCAGCCGGTCGGCGGCGAAGGGTTTGGTGATGAAGTCGTAGGCGCCGTCCTTGATCGCCTTCACGGCCATGGCGATGTCGCCATGTCCGGTGACGAGGATGACTGGAATGTCCGGATCTACCTCCACGATGCGGTCGAAAAGCTGCAATCCGTCGATCTCGGGCATGCGGATGTCGGACACCACCACGCCGGCGAACCCGGCGTCGAGCCCGGCCAGAGCCTCCCTCGCCACCGAAAACGCCGATACCGCGAAACCGGCGAGCTCCAGCGTCTGCCGCGTCGCCTTCAGGAGATCGGCGTCGTCGTCGATCAGGATGACCGGGGCGGGCTGGTTGGTCGCCATGCTAGGCTGCTTTCGCAAGATGGATGGTGAAACGGGTGCCTTCCGCGCCGCTGGCGACCTCGATGCGCCCGCCATAATCGGCGACGATGTCCTTCGAGATGACGAGGCCTAGCCCAAGCCCTTTTTCCTTCGAGGTGTTGAAGGGCGTGAACAGCGATTTCAGGATCGCCGGCGGAATGCCCGGGCCGTTGTCCGAGACGCTGAGCACGACGCCGTCGTCTCTTTCCTCGACCGAAACCTCGACCCTGGCGCCGTCGCGGCCGTCCAGCGCCTCCAGCGCGTTCTGGAACAGGTTGATCAACACCTGTTCCAACCGCACCCGATTTCCCATCACCTTGAGCGCGGGCGGCGGCAGCTTTATCTCGAGCGCGTCGAGCCGGCCGGCGAAACGGCTCCTGAGCAGCACCACCGCGCCCTCGATGACGCCGCGCAACTCGACCGGCTCGGCTGCGGTGCGGCCCTTGCGGGCGAAGGTTTTCAACTCTTCTGTGATGGTGCCGATGCGCTCGGTCAGCGCCGCGATTGCGCCGAGGTTTTCTTCGGCCGGGGCAGTCTGCTTGCGGTCGAGGAAGACGCGCGCATTGTCGGCATAGGCGCGGATGGTCGCCACCGGCTGGTTGATCTCATGCGCGACACCGGCGGCGACCTGGCCGAGGATGGCCAGCCGATTGGCCTGCACCAGCTCCTGCTGCACCACCTGCAGCTTGGCCTCGGTGCTGCGATGGTCGGTGATCTCCGCCTGCAGACGGTCGCGGGCGCGGCTCAGATCCTCGGTGCGCTCGACGACTCGACGTTCGAGCTCGGCGCGCGTCGCCTGTTCGGCGGCGATCCGCATCTGCGCGGATTGCCGGCGCCATAAGAGATAGGCGGCAAGGCCGATGAGCGGCCCGATGACGCCAAGCGCCAGGAGCCGCATCTCACGCTGGGCGGCGGCGATCGGCGCCTCGGCCGGAACGAGATAGTCGAGCCGCCACGGCGTCGAGGCGACCGGCGTCGACAGCCTGAGATACTCGCCGTCGCTGCCGCCCGGCGTGATCGCATGCACTATGGACACGTCGGCGCTCAAGGTTTCCGGCCGCGCGATCGGCAGCGGCACCAGCGGCGCGTCGCCGAACTGCTGGCTGTCGCGGATTTCGGCAAGGGTGGCGCCGGCAAGCGGCGCCGTCGTCATGAAACGCCAGGACGGCACGCTGGTGATCAGCACGACGCCATGCTCGTCGCTGACATAGGCCGGGCGGTTCGCCTCGTGCCAGTCAGCCTCGAGCTGGTCGAACTCCATCTTGACGACGACGACGCCGAGCGGCGCCGAGGCGCTGCCGACGCGGCGCGAGATGTAGAGGCCCGGGCGCTTGCTGACATTGCCGAGCGCGAAATACTCGGCCGTTCCCGTCTGCATGGCGCGGGAGAAATAGGCGCGGAAGCCGTAGTCGTTCCCGACGAAGCTGGTCGGCTCGCGCCAGTTGCTCGACGCGACCGCCAGGCCGTTGGTGCCGGTGACGTAGAGCACCGACGCCTTGGTGCCGGACACCAGCCCTTCGAGCTTGCGGTTGAGCACGTCGATCGCGGCAGCGCTGCGCGCGGCCAGCGCGTCATGCACCTGCTGGTCCTCGGACAGGAGCAGCGGCAGCGCGCGCGGGTTTTCCAGCACAGCGCGCAGCAGCGCCACCTTCAGATTAGCGTCGGTGCGCCCCTGTGCGGCAAGCGCGTCGACCTCGACCGCGCGGCCATAGAGGCCGGCGCCGTAGAGTGCCGCGGCGATGATGGCGAGCGCCACGCCGGCAAACAGCAGCCAGGCCCGGCGCGCCCTTCTGCCGAGCTGCTCGGGCGTTGGAGAAAGGCCGGCGATAGCGCCGGCGGCGGGGCGCTGCAGCATCACCCATCTGTGCATGATTTCGCACAAAACACAATTCGACCCATGCGGATGGCCGCACGCCGCCACCAGACCGGGCGGCCAGCGGATCGAAAAAAGCTAACAAAATCAAAGCAAGTCCGCGCCGGCGAAAACTGGCACGCGGGTTGCAAAGATGGAGTCGGCAGTCGCGAGGCTGTTGGAGGTCAAATGCCCCGGGAGGTCGAGCCTTTCGATCGGGGCGCAACGGAGGACGTCATGCAGACAACATTCGCTGCCGCCGAGCCGCGCGGCAAAATGCCCTTTTATCGGCATCTCTATGTGCAGGTCCTGGCGGCCATCGCCGCCGGCATCCTGCTTGGCCACTTCTATCCCGAACTCGGCGCGTCGCTGAAGCCGCTCGGCGATGCCTTCATCAAGCTGGTCAAGATGGTGATCGCGCCGGTGATCTTCCTGACCGTGGCGACCGGCATCGCCGGCGTCTCCGACCTGCAAAAGGTCGGCCGCGTCGCCGGCAAGGCGATGATCTACTTCCTGTTCTTCTCGACGCTGGCGCTGATCGTCGGCCTCGTCGTCTCCAACGTCGTCCAGCCCGGCGCCGGGATGCACATCAATCCGGCGACGCTCGATGCCAGCAAGGTGTCGACCTTCACCGAGAAGGCGCATGACACCACCATCGTCGGCTTCCTGATGAACATCATTCCCGACACCATCACCGGCGCCTTCGCCCAGGGCGATATCCTGCAGGTGCTGTTCTTCTCGGTGCTGTTTGGTGTCGCCCTCGCGCTGGTTGGCGATCGCGGCCGTCCGGTGGTCGACTTCCTGCAGGCGCTCACCGCGCCGATCTTCCGCCTCGTCGCCATCCTGATGAAGGCCGCCCCCATCGGCGCCTTCGGCGCCATGGCCTTCACCGTCGGCAAGTACGGCATCGGCGCGATCGCCAACCTCGCCTTCCTGATCGGCACCTTCTACCTGACGTCGCTGCTCTTCGTGCTGGTCGTGCTCGGCGCGGTAGCATGGTACAACGGCTTCTCGATCCTGGCGCTGATCCGCTACATCAAGGAAGAGCTGCTGCTGGTGCTCGGCACCTCGTCCTCGGAAGCCGCCCTGCCTGGCTTGATGGCCAAGATGGAACGCGCCGGCTGCAACCGCTCGGTGGTCGGCCTGGTCATCCCGACCGGCTATTCCTTCAACCTCGATGGCACCAACATCTACATGACGCTGGCCGCGCTGTTCATCGCCCAGGCGACCGACACGCCGCTCACCTTCGGCGACCAGATCCTGCTCCTGCTCGTCGCCATGCTGAGCTCCAAGGGTGCCGCCGGCATCACCGGCGCCGGTTTCATTACGCTCGCCGCCACGCTCTCGGTCGTGCCTTCGGTGCCGGTCGCCGGCATGGCGCTGATCCTCGGCGTCGACCGCTTCATGTCGGAATGCCGGGCGCTGACCAACTTCGTCGGCAATGCGGTCGCGACCATCGTCGTGGCGCGCTGGGAAGGCGAACTCGACCAGACGCAATTCGCCGCCGCCATGGCTGGCCAGTTGCCGGAAGAGGCCGACCTGGCGCTGTCCGGGGGTCTCCAGCCCGCCTGATCCAGTCAGGCGCCTCCCAAGCCTGGAGAGGCCGCGGCCGGTAAAACCGGTCGCGGCCTGTTCTTTTTGCCGGTCGCCGCATAGGGTGGCGCGGGCCGTTCGTCCGGCCCAGTCGCAAGCGGCGAGGGGCCGGCATGAGCAGCACGTTTCCCGAGATCTACCTGATCCGCCATGGCGAAACCGAATGGAGCGCCTCGGGCAAGCACACCGGCCGCACCGACATTCCGCTGACGGCGAAGGGCGAGGAAGCCGCCCGCGGCCTCGCCGATCGGCTCAAGGGCCTCACCTTCCAGGCCGTATGGTCGAGCCCTTCGCAACGCGCCTTCAATACCTGCACCTTGGCCGGCTTCGGCGCGGCCGCGATCAGGAAGCTCGACCTGCAGGAATGGGACTACGGCGCCTATGAAGGCGTGACGACGAAGGAGATCGTCGCCGGTCGCCCTGGCTGGAACGTGTTTCGCGACGGCTGTCCGGGGGGCGAACAGGCTAGCGATGTCGGCGCCAGGGCCGACGCCATCATCGCCGCGCTTCGCGCTGTCGCCGGCAATGTGCTCATATTTTCGAGCGCGCATTTCCTGCGCGTGCTAGCGGCGCGATGGATCGGACTGCCGCCTGACGGCGGCGAGCATTTCGTGCTGGACACGGCAAGCCTCAGCATCTTCGGCTACGAGCATGACCTGACCGAGCCGGTGATCCGCCGGTGGAATCAAAAATAGCTTGGCTTGGCAAGATCGATACCTTGGCGTTGGCCGAAACACCCGTCGTTTCGTCATTCTAGGGCGGAGCAAGGAGCGAAGCGACGCAGCGCAGACCCTAGAATCCATGCCGTTACTTCAACGCGTTGCAACGGTGCAGAACGATCTCAGTTCTGCACCGCCTCTACCTTTCGAGTGAGGTCACGGCATGGATCCTCGGGTCTGCGCGTTCGCTTCGCTCCGCTCCGCCCGTGGATGACGAAGTTCGGGGCGCAGCCACTAGCCAACTAGCATCGCTACTTCCTCCGCCGTCAAATGACGCGCCTTGCCCTTGGCGAGATCGCCGAGCTGCAGGCGCCCGATCGCCACCCTGATCAGCCTCAACACCTCGACGTCGAAGGCGCCGAGCAGCCGGCGGATCTGGCGGTTGCGGCCTTCGTCGAGCACGACCTCCAGCCAGGCCGTGCGGCCGCCGCTGCGCAGCAGCTCGATCGAGCGCGCCGTCAGCAGTTCGCCGTCGACCGTCGCGCCGTCGCGAAACCGTGCCAACATGGCGTCGTCGGGCGCGGTGCCGATCTGCACGTGATAGGTCTTGTCGATATGCGAGGCCGGATCGAGCAGTCCGTTCGCCCAGCGCGTGTCATTGGTCATCAAAAGCAGGCCTTCGCTGGCCTTGTCCAGCCGCCCGACGGGCGACACGAAGGGCAGGTCGAGCCCCTCGAGGCAATCGTAGACCGTGCCGCGTCCTTCGGGATCGTCGCGGGTTGTGACCAGCCCGCGCGGCTTGTTGATCATCAGATAGACCTTGCGCTCGGCAACGACCTGCTCGCCGTCAACCGCGATACGGTCGCGGTCGAGGTCGACGCGCAGCGATGGATCGCGCGCGACCTTGCCCGCCACCCGCACGCGGCCCTCCGCGATCAGTACCTCGGCCTGCTTGCGCGAGCACAGCCCAAGCTTCGACAGCGCGCGGCTGAGGCTGACACCCGCGCCCGGAGGTCGTCTGATGCTGTGCGGCGGCGGTCGTGCCATGATCCGGCGTTCTTTCCCGATGGACGGCGACAGATGCCACGGGCGGCGGCGGGATCGCAAGCCGCAGCGTTTGCGGTGAGGTGGGCCGGTTTTTGCCGAATGCCTGTCGGGCTGGATGATCGACGCGCTAAGACGTCATTCCGCCGGCGGCGCGCTCAGTCGCCGGAAGGAGACGCCGTCGAACACTGCTGTCACGAAGTCGGTGACGGACATCTTGCGCTTGCGCCCGTCGCTGCAGGCATAGACCGGCCAGCCGTCGTCGCTGCATTCGCTGGCCAGGCAGATCTGGGCGAGGCAGTTCCCCGCGGTCAGCCGGAAACCGCCCTTGCCGGCGAAGCCCTGCAAGAGACTGCCGTCCGCCGAGCGCCACGTCCGTTGGCTGAATTCCGTCCGCAACAGGCGTGGTTCCAGTGGCACTGCAAGGTCGGCATCGCCGGAGCGCCCGGCAAGCTGAAACCGGAACCGCGCCATGGCGGTCGTGTAGGCCGTGACGGTATCCGATTCATGCGCATAGGCAGTCGCCAGACTGGCTTGGTCGAGCAGATGAGACGCGCGCTCGCCTGCCTCCACCGGCATCATCAAGGCAACGATGGCAACAAGGGCGAAGCAAGCTCGCGACATCGATCTTCCAGCAGCCATACCGATCCGGCGTGCCGGTCTGCCCCCCGGTTCGCCTGCGGCAGCATCGTGCCAATCGGCGCGCGGCGCAAGCCGCCCAAAAGCGGTTGGTTGCGCCTGGCGCAACATAAGACAATACGAGAGGCGGTTGTTGCCTGGGGCTCTTGATACTCGTGGGAGAAAAATGGTGCCCAGAGGCGG
Organism: Mesorhizobium sp. M4B.F.Ca.ET.143.01.1.1; assembly: GCF_004792275.1. Taxonomy (NCBI): domain Bacteria; kingdom Pseudomonadati; phylum Pseudomonadota; class Alphaproteobacteria; order Hyphomicrobiales; family Phyllobacteriaceae; genus Mesorhizobium; species Mesorhizobium sp. M4B.F.Ca.ET.143.01.1.1. Next base: position 221,903 of record NZ_SRSR01000007.1, on the reverse strand, counting down.
ATTCGAACCACCGACACGCGGATTTTCAGTCCGCTGCTCTACCAACTGAGCTATCTGGGCCTCGCCGGCAAGCGAGATTTCGCAGGCCGGATTTCTCGAAGGCGCCGCCGGCGCCCCTTGAAAGCGCGTGGGTTATAGCACGGGAATTCAGCCTGTCCAGCGCCTAAGCGCGGATTTCAGCCGGGAAAAGAAAACCACTGAAAGACGGCGGCAAAACAGCTGATATCGTGCGCTTACGGCTCGTCCTTGGGCGACTGGCCCTGCTCCGGCGCTTCGCCTTCTTCTTCCTCTGCGTCGCGGCCAGGGATGACATAGGCGCCCTTCAGCCAGCGATTGAGGTCGATGTCCTTGCAGCGCGCCGAGCAGAACGGATAGTGCTCGCGCACCGATGCCTTGCCGCATTCGGGGCAGGGGCGCCGGGGGCGCAGCGGCGTGACCTTGTCGTCCAGGCTGAATGGGCGCGCGGTGAGCCAGCTCGCATGCACCTTGAAGCCCTCGCCGGCAAGCAGGGCCGTCGTCTCGTAGAGCGGCAGGCCGACGACGTTGGTGTAGGAGCCGACCAGCTTGACGACGAAGGACCCGGCGAGGCCTTGCACGGCATAGCCTCCGGCCTTGCCGCGCCATTCGCCGGAGGCGACATAGGCGTCGATCTCCTCGCGCGGCAGCCGCTTGAAGCGTACGCGGGTCTCGACCAGCTTCTGGCGCAACTTGCCGCCCGGCGTGATCAGGCAGATGCCGGAATAGACCCGGTGCGAACGGCCGGAGAGCAGGCCGAGGCAGTTCGCGGCGTCGTCGATCGTCTCGGCCTTGGGCAGGATGCGGCGGCCGACCGCCACCACCGTGTCGGCGGCGAGCACGAAGCCGGGCGCATAGTCGTCCTCGCTCTTCAGCGAGGCGAACGCCTTCTCGGCCTTGTCCTTGGAAAGCCGCTTGGCCAGCGAGCGCGGATGCTCGGCGCGCAGCGGCGTCTCGTCGACATCGGCCGGCAGCACGCGGTCCGGCTCGATGCCGGCCTGCTGCAGCAGCTCGATGCGGCGCGGCGAACCCGAGGCAAGCACGAGCTTCTGCAGGATGCTCATCTGGGGTCGCGCCGGGCTGTTACTTGAAACGATAGGTGATACGGCCCTTGGTCAGGTCATAGGGGGTCATCTCGACCAGGACCTTATCTCCGGTCAGCACGCGGATGCGGTTCTTGCGCATGCGGCCGGCCGTGTGGGCGATGATCTCGTGTTCGTTTTCGAGCTTCACCCGGAACATCGCGTTGGGCAGCAGTTCCGTGACCACACCCGGAAACTCGAGGACTTCTTCCTTCGGCATTCGATACCTTTGCTTGGATTTCGGTTCCGGCGCTAGAGCATGATGCCGAAAAGTGTCAAGCGGTTTTCGGACGACATCATGCTCTACTGTTTTGATCCGGAGTCGGATGATTTCCGGCCAAACCGACCGGAAATCATCCGACTCCGGCCGGAATTTCGGCGGAACCTATATGATAATCGTCCGCTTGTGAACACGCTTAATCCAAGGCGCCTTTTGCCTCGGATGCGGGAAAACGTCTGGCGATGCGCGCTTTCAGCCGCTCGCGCACATCGCGATAGGCGGCCATGATATGTTCGCGCGTGCCGCCGGCATCCGTCGGGTCCGGCATCGGCCAGTATTCGACCTCGACGGCGAGCGAGCGGGTGAGCTCGAGCGCCGCGTGGTGCGCTTCCGGCGCCAGCGTGACGATCAGGTCGAAATAGTCGTCCTCCAGCTCGTCCATGGTCCTTGGCTGGCGCTCGCCCAGCGAAAGTTCGTCCTCGGCCAGAACGGCGTCGACGAACGGGTCGCGCTCGCCGCTGCGCACACCGGCCGATGCGACGAAAATGGCCGAAGGCAGCATGCGCCGCGCCAGCGCCTCGGCCATCGGCGAGCGCACGGCGTTCATTCCGCACATGAACAGGATCGAATGCGGCAGCGAGGCCAGGGCCTAGCCTCGCCAGTGCAGCACGCAGACCAGCGTGAACAGCCGGCGCGCCGTGTCGAAATCGATGTCGATCTTGCCGGCCAGCCGGTCCATCAGCGTCTGCGAGCCTTCATTGTGCAGGCCGCGACGGCCCATGTCGATCGCCTCGATATGGCTGGGCGTCGAGGAGCGGATGGCGTCGTAGTAGCTTTCGCAGATCAGGTAGTAATCCTTGACGATGCGCCTGAGCGGCGTCAGCGACAGGATGTGCGTGACGACGGCGGCGCCATCCTCGCGCGCAACAGCGAACACCAGGCGGGAATCGGCCAGCGACAGCTTGAGGCGGTAGGGACCGGCGCCGTCGTCATTGACCGGCTGGAAACTGTTCTCCTCGATCAGGTCGAAGATCGCGACCGCCCGCTCGTGCTCGACATCGGGCGTCGAACGGCCGATCGATTCGTCGAGCTCGACATCGATCAGCCTGGCGCGGGTTCGGTCGTAGTCGGACATCGCTACATGTTCAACCTGATCGCGACGGAACGGCCATGCGCGTCGAGCCCTTCCGCTCTGGCGAGCGCGATCGCCGCCGGCGCCAGCGCGCGCAGCTGCTCCGGCCCAAGCTTGAGGATCGAGGTGCGCTTGACGAAATCGAGCACCGAAAGCCCCGACGAGAAGCGCGCCGAGCGCGCCGTCGGCAGCACGTGGTTGGAGCCGCCGACATAGTCGCCGATGACCTCGGGCGTGTGGCGGCCGAGGAAGACCGCACCGGCATTGCGCAGCCTGGCAAGGAAGGCCTCGGCGTCGTCGATGGCGAGCTCGACATGCTCGGCGGCGATGCGGTCGACCAGCGGCAGCGAGGCCTCGATGGTTGGCACCAGGATGACGGCGCCGAAATCGCGCCAGCTTGCGGCGGCGGTCTCGGCGCGCGGCAGGCTCTGCAACTGGCGCTCGACCGCGTCCTCCACCGCCTTGCCGAAGGCCGGGTCGTCGGTGATCAGGATCGACTGCGCCGACACGTCATGCTCGGCCTGGGCCAACAGGTCGGCGGCGATCCAGTCGGGGTTGTTGCTGCCGTCGGCCACGACCAGCACTTCGGAAGGTCCGGCGATCATGTCGATTCCGACGGTGCCGAACACCTGACGCTTGGCCGCCGCGACATAGGCATTGCCGGGCCCGACGATCTTGGCGACCGCCTTGATCGTCTCCGTGCCATAGGCGAGGGCGGCGATCGCCTGCGCGCCGCCGACGCGGTAGATCTCGGAGACGCCGGCGATATCGGCCGCCACCAGCACCAGCGGGTTGATGACGCCGCCTGGCGCCGGCACCACGATGACGATGCGCTCGACGCCGGCCACCTTGGCAGGCACCGCGTTCATCAGCACCGAGCTCGGATAGCTCGCCGTGCCGCCCGGCACGTAGAGCCCGACCGCCTCGATCGCCGTCCAGCGCGAGCCGAGCTCGACGCCGGCGGCGTCCGTATAGCGGTCGTCCTTCGGCTTCTGCCGCTCGTGATGCGAGCGGATGCGGTCGCGGGCGAATATGAGCGCCTCGACCGTTTGCGGATCGGCCTCGGCATAGGCCTTGGCGATGTCATCCTTGGAAACGGCGATGCCAAGCTTGGTGAGGTCGGCCTTGTCGAACTTCAGCGTATAGTCGATGAGCGCCTTGTCGCCCTCGGCGCGCACGCGCTGGACGATCTCGCGCACCGCCGCGTCGACATCGGCCGACACCTCCCGCTTGGTCGTCAGGAAGGCGGCGAAACGCTGCTCGAAATCGGCGTCGGACTGGCTGAGGGTGATGGCCATCTGCTGCGCTCAAGCCCTATGTACGGGACGCGAGGAGGCTTCCCAGGCGCCGCCTATGTCGGCAAGCCGCGCCTCGATGCACTCGACGTCCAGCATGATCGTGCCGCCGCCCGAAAACACCAGCTCGACGATGCCGGCCGGCTTGCTGATGCCGACGAAGCTGATCGCCAGCAGCGACAGCACCTCGGCCGGCTTGTCGCGGGCAATGCCGCTGGTCTTGGCGCCGAGCACGCGGTCGAAATGCAGCACCGCCTGCCGCCGCTCATTGTGCTGGCGGAACAGGCCGGATTTCGCCTCCCAGACGAAACGGTTCATGGTCAGCACGAAGCGCTTGGCCGCCGGCAGGAATTCGAGATCCGACACCTTCATCACGGCGTCCTGGACGTGGGCCGAGACGATGCTCAGGTCCTGGTCGTCGAGCGCGATGAGCTTGAGAGCCATGCGGAATTTGTACCTAAGGTTGGTTTCAGCTTCCTGTTAGGCGGTCTTTCCAGTCCGTGCAACCTCGACACGGAACTGCCCAAGGCAATTACCTGAGGTTTGCGCTGCCCCTCATCGCCCTGCCGGGCACTTCTCCCAGTATGGTGACGGGGAGAAGGACGCTTTCGCCAAAAGTCTCGCCAATCACCAGCGTTGCGGGGAGAGCGCCAAGGCCGCCCAGCCCTCTTCTCCCCGTCACTATACGGAGAGAAGGTGCCGGCAGGCGGATGAGGGGCGGCGCCGATGTCGACAATTGGTCCGTCCAACACGCGTCGGTTGGAGACTGCGCTTGCCTGGCGGTGTCAGCCTGAAATCCGCTCGATCACCGCGCCGCAGCCGGAAAGCTTCTCCTCCAGCCGCTCGAAGCCGCGGTCGAGGTGATAGACGCGGTTGACGGTGGTCTCGCCTTCGGCGGCAAGGCCGGCGATGACCAGCGAGACGGAAGCGCGCAGGTCGGTCGCCATGACCGGCGCGCCCTTCAGCTTGGCGACGCCGTCGACGATCGCCGTCTGGCCGGAGAGCGTGATGTGCGCGCCGAGCCGGGCGAGCTCCTGCACGTGCATGAAGCGGTTCTCGAAGATCGTCTCGGTGATGCGCGACTTGCCCTTGGCCATCGTCATCAGGCCCATGAACTGCGCCTGCAGGTCGGTCGGGAAGGCCGGGAAGGGCGCCGTCGTCACGTCGACCGGCGAAATGCCGGCGCCGTTGCGCCTGACGCGGATGCCGGAATTGGTCGGCGTGATCTCGGCGCCGGTCTGCGAAATCACGTCGAGCGCGGTCTGCAGCAGCTCGGGGCGGGCGCCTTCCAGCACCACGTCGCCGCCGGTCATCGCCACCGCCATGGCATAGGTGCCGGTCTCGATGCGGTCGGGGATGACGCGCACGCGGGCGCCGGACAGCGCCTCGACGCCGTCGATGGTGATGGTCGGCGTGCCGGCGCCGGAAATCCTGGCGCCCATGGCGTTGAGGCATTCGGCCAGGTTGACGATCTCGGGCTCGCAAGCGGCGTTTTCCAGCACGGTTTCGCCCTTCGCCAGCGAAGCCGCCATCATCAGCACATGGGTGGCGCCGACCGACACTTTCGGGAACACATAGCGGTTGCCGACGAGACGGCCGTTCTTGGTCCTGGCGATGACATAGCCGGTGTCGACGTCGAGATCGGCGCCAAGCGCCTGCAGGCCTTCGAGGAACAGGTCGACCGGGCGCGTGCCGATGGCGCAGCCGCCGGGCAGCGACACCTTGGCCTCGCCCATGCGGGCCAAGAGCGGCCCGATCACCCAGAACGAGGCGCGCATCTTCGACACCAGTTCGTAGGGAGCGGTGGTGTCGACGATGTTGCGGGCGGAGAAATTGATGGTGCGCGAATAGCCTTCCTGCTGCTTCTCGCGCCGGCCGTTGACGGAATAGTCGACACCGTGATTGCCGAGGATGCGGATCAGTTGCTCGACATCGGCCAGATGCGGCACGTTCTCCAGCGTCAGCGTGTCGTCGGTCAAGAGCGAGGCGATCATCAGCGGCAATGCCGCGTTTTTCGCGCCGGAGATCGGAATGCTTCCGGCGAGCTTGTTGCCGCCGACAATTCTGATGCGATCCATGTGAGAATGTCCCCTCGGCCGAAACGGCCGGTTTCAATCGTTTGAGTATCGGCCCGTCTAGACCATTGGCCGGCTTGGTTCAAGAAATAGGATTTTTGGTCCCTTGGTCCAAGTATGGCGGGGCAGTGTGGCCGGTTTGGGTTAGTCCTTGTGCATTTTTCCAGCAGCCGGCAATCCCTCCGGCCGCTTGTCGGCGTCGCCGGTGCGGCGCGAGCGCGACTGCGCCTTGCGCTTCCCGAGATTGGCGCGCAAAGCTTCGGCGAGCCGGTCCTTGCGGTCGCTGCCGCCCTTTTTCGGTGGATTTGTCTTGTCGCTCATCGTCCCATTCCGGCTGGCCGACCAGCCAACCCCTGTTGAGGGATAGCCAACATTGTGGCGCGGCCATGTCCGGGAAAGCAGCTTCCACAGCCTCGGCATTGCCATCCGTACCGGCCTGAAACCGCGCGGCGGTTTTGCGACAATGAAACGCGACACTTTAGGTTTTTCTTGGCCTTGCGCTCGCCGGTTCGTTATGGCAGAAGCCCCGCCATCGGCTGCGGTAGCTCAGTGGTAGAGCACTCCCTTGGTAAGGGAGAGGTCGAGAGTTCAATCCTCTCTCGCAGCACCAGCCCATCCCGTTGAAATCGCTTAAACCACTGGCAGGTAACGGTTCTGTCCGCTCTTTGCGCTGTGAACGGACAGCCACGAGCGCCCCGGCGCGTCCGAAATCGCCAGGTGCAGACGAGGGCGTTTTGATCTGGTCGAAGATTATTCGGCCTTGTCGTCCGGATGGCCGAGTTCGCAGAACCAGCCGCCGAGATATTTCACCGACGGCCTTTTCGGATCGGGAACGGGTGTTTTCGCCTCGACGGCGGCGCGGAACGGTTCGGCGCTGTCCTGCGGGATGAAGCCCAGGTGGTTGGCGCCGCTGTTATCGACCGTCTTCACCTTGTTGTCCGAAATACCGAACGAGATCGTGTGGCCGACGCGCGGCGCCGTCAGCGAGGCCTCGACCAGCCGCACGCAGTCGGCGAAGGAGAGATAGGACCACAGCATGCGCCGGTCCGCCGGCTCCGGGAAGGACGAGAAGATGCGCAGGCACACCGTCTCGATGCCGAACTTGTCCCAGTAGAGCCGGCTCAGGCTCTCGACGAAATTCTTCGACACGCCATAGAGGCTGTCCGGGCGCACCGGCGCGTCGACGCCGATATGCGCCTCGACCTCGTGATAGCCGATGGCATGTACCGAGGAGGCGTAGATGACGCGCTTCACCCCGTGTTTCCGGGCGCCTTCATAGATGTGGTAGGAGCCGCGGATGCTGGAATCGAGGATCGTCTGCCACTCGCATTCGAGCGGCGCGCCGCCAAAGTGGACGATCGCGTCGCAATCCTTGGTCGCCGCGATCGTCGCCTCCATGTCGGCGAGGTCGAAGACCGCTTCTTCCTCGTGCGGGGCAAGGTCGCCGAACGGCACGCGCCCGGCCAGGCGGATGGTTTTCGCCAGCGGCACCAGCCCCTTGCGCAGCTCCGAGCCGAGGCGGCCGGCGGCGCCGGTGATCAGGATTCGTTCGTAATGCGGCATCATTTACTCCACTTGCGCGACGGCGGCGTTGATCCGCGAGATCGCCTCGGTCAGCACCTCTTCGCTGGTCGCGGTCGAGATGCGGAAATAGGGTGACAGTCCATAGGCGACGCCGGGCACCGACGCCACCCGGCCTTCGTTGAGAAGATAGTTTGCCACGGCCGCATCGTCCTCGAGCACGACGCCCTTGGGTGTCTTGCGGCCGATCAGGCTGGCGCAGCCGATATAGGCGTAGAAGGCGCCGTCCGGCGGCGACAACGTCAGCCCGTTGATCTTGCGGATGCCGTCCACGACCAGGTCGCGCCGCGCCTCGAAGGCTTGCCTGAAACGACCCACCTCGTCCTGCGGGCCGTTGAGCGCGGCGACGGTCGCGGCCTGCGCGATCGAGCAGACGGAGGTGCAGGACTGACTCTGGATGGTCGACATCGCCTTGACCAGCGGCGCCGGGCCAGCCGCATAGCCGACGCGCCAGCCGGTCATCGCATAGGACTTAGACACGCCGTTGACGATCAGCGTGCGGTCCTTGAGTTCGGGGCAGGCCTTGCCGAAGGACACGAATTCGCGCCCGTCGAAAAGGATATGCTCGTAGATCTCGTCGGAAAGCACGAGCACCTGCGGATGCTTCGCCAGCACCGCCCCCAGCGCCTTGAGCTCGGCTTCCGAATAGACGGCGCCGGACGGGTTGCCCGGCATGTTGAGGAACAGCCACTTCGTCCTTGGCGTGATCGCCTCTTCCAGCAGCGCCGGCGTCAGCCGGAAACCTGTGGTCTCCGGGCATTCGACGACGACAGGCGTGCCGCCGAGCAGCTTCACCATCTCGGGATAGGAGACGAAATAGGGCGCCGGCAGGATCGCCTCGTCGCCGCTCTCCAGCGTCCCCAGCAGTGCATTGAAGATGATCTGCTTGGCGCCGTTGGCGACGACGATGTCGTCGGCCGTGTAGCCGAGACCGTTCTCGCGCCGGAACTTGCCGGCAATGGCTTCGCGCACCTCGGGCGTGCCGGCGGCACCCGTATAAAGCGTCTGGCCTGCCTTCGCCGCGAAATGCGCGGCATCGATGATGTGCATCGGTGTCGGGAAATCCGGTTCGCCGAGCCCGAGGTCGATCACGTCGACGCCGTTGGCGCGCAGCGCCTTGGCCGCTTGCGAGGCCGCCATCGAAGCCGAAGGCTTCACCACCGACAGGCGCGAGGAAACATAGCTCATCAGTCGTTCTCCGAAATGTAACCCTTGGACCGGTCGTTTGCCCGCGCAGCGGCGCTGCGCTTGGCGGGATCGCCATAGCCGCCGCCGCCCGGCAATTCCAGGATCAGCCGGCGGCCGGCCGGAACGTGCTGCCAGCCCTTCGGCCGCATCTTCGTGCCGTCGTCCAGCTTGACCACGCCGGCGACTCCCGGCTTGCCGCCATTGCGCCCTTGGGCAGGGTGGTTGACGCGGTCGAACATGGCTGAGAAGTCAAACTCGTGGCCTTCGGTCGCCTCGATCTCGATGACCTGACCCAGGCCGCCGCGGAATTCGCCGTCGCCGCCGGAATCCGGGCGCAGCTCCTTGCGCCAGATGACGATCGGTCCGGTATGCTCGGTCGCCTCGATCGGCATCGTGTGCACACCCGACGGAAAGGCCGTCGCCGACAATCCGTCGAGCTCGGGGCGGGCGCCCATGCCGCCGGAGTTGAACATCAGCACCTCCGCCCGACGGCCCGAGCCGCCTGCGACCGGCCGGGCCGAGATGTGGATGTTCCACAGCGCGCCGGCGCCTTCCGAGAGGATATTGCCGGGCAGCGCCTGCGAGATCGCGCCGAGCACGAGATCGGGAACCATGTGGCCGAAGATGTGCCTGAGCGCCACCGGCGCCGGCCGCACGGCATTCAGGATGTTGACCGGCGACGACACGGTGAAGAAGGCGAGTGAGGCGGCATTGTTCGGGATGTCCGGCGCCACTACGCATTTCAGCGCGTAGCAGGCATAGGCCTTGCTGTAGATGATCGGGCAGTTGATGCCCCAGCGGCTCATCGGGTCGGTGCCGGTGAAATCGACCTCGACATGGTCGTCGCGGATCGAAACCGTGGCCGCGAGCTTCACCGGCTCGTCATAGCCGTCGGTCACCAACTCGTTCGACCAGCTTCCCTTGGGCAGCGCCTTGATGCGTTCGAGCATGGCGTCGCGGGTGCGCGAGAAGATGAAGTCGCCGAGCCCGTCCAGCGAGGCCAGGCCAATCTCCTTCATCATGTCGACGAGGCGCCGGTGGCCGACCTCGTTGCAGGCGGCGAGCGAATAGAAGTCGCCGACCACCTGGTTGGGCTCGCGGACATTGGCGCGCAGCAGCCGGACGAGGTCGAGATTGACCTTGCCCTTTTCCGCGAACTTCATGATCGGGATCTGGATGCCTTCCTCGTAGACCGACTTGGCGTCGGCGCCGAAGCCGCGCCCGCCGACATCAACGACATGCGCCGTGCAGGCAAAGAACGCCACCAGCTCGCCATTGAGGAACGACGGCGACACCATGGTGATGTCGTGCAGATGGCCCGTGCCCTGCCAGGGATCGTTGGTGACATAGGTGTCGCCCTCGAACATCTCCTCGCGCGGGATCTCGTTCATGAAGTGCAGCACGGCCTCGGCCATGGTGTTGACATGGCCTGGCGTGCCGGTGACCGCCTGCGCCAGCATCTCGCCGCGCGGGTCGAACACGCCGGCCGACAGGTCGCCGGATTCACGCACCGAGGTCGAAAACGCAGTGCGCAGCAGCGTCAGCGCCTGTTCCTCGACGACCGAGATCAACCGGTTCCACATGACCTGCATGCGGATTTCGCCAATGTCGCTCATGCCTGGCTGCCTTTGCGGATGAGAAGGATCGCGCCGTCGCTCTGGATGACGGCGTCAAAGCTGGTGGTGATGACGGTGGAGGTCTCGCGCTCGACGATGACGGCCGGCCCTGCCACGCGGTCCCCGGCGCAGAGCGTCTCGCGTTCGATGATGCCGTAGGTTTGTGGCGCGCCGCTGGCCGGATCGAAGACCGAGCGGGTCGTGACCGCCTCATTGTTGCGCTTACCGGTCGTGAGCTCGTGCCTGGCGACTTCTGGCCGAACATCCGTCGCCTTGACCGACCAGGTGACGATCTCGATCTCCAGCCCGTCGAGGCCTTCGATGGCGCGGCCGAAGAAGCGCTGGTAGTTCGCCTCGAACAGGTCCTTGAGCTTCGTCACGGCATCGTCGCCGAACGGCTCGTCCGCCACGGGCACGGGGATTTCCCAGCCCTGGCCGGCATAGCGCATGAAGGCGGTGATCTCGCAGACGATCCTGCCGGCAGCACCCGTCCGCACGAAACCTTCGGCGGAGGCCTTGAGGTCGGCGAGCAGCGTGTTGACCTCGGCCGGCTTGAACCGCGACAGCCGCGTCAGCTTCGAGGCCAGCGCCTCGTAGCCGAACGGAGCCTTGAGGAAGCCGATCGCCGATCCGACGCCCGCGCCCTTGGGCACGATGCACTGGTCGATGCCGAGCTTCTCGCACAGCCTTGCGGCGTGGAGGGGGGCGGCGCCGCCGAAAGCGATCATCAGATTGTCGGAAATGTTCTTGCCGTTTTCGACGGCGTGGACGCGGGCGGCATTGGCCATGTTCTCGTCCACCACCTCGCAGATGCCGAAGGCGGTCGACATCGCGTTGAGCGACAGCCGCTCGCCGACATCGCGCAGGATAGCCTGCTCGGAGGCGGACGCGTCGAGCTTGATCGCGCCGCCGGCGAAGTTGTCGGGGTCGAGCTTGCCGAGCACAAGGTCGGCGTCGGTGATCGCCGGACGCTTGCCGCCGCGGCCGTAGCAGGCCGGCCCCGGCTCCGAGCCGGCGCTTTCGGGCCCGGTCTGGATGCGGCCCATGGCGTCGACCCAGGCGATCGAGCCGCCGCCGGCGCCGATCTCGATCATCTCGATCACCGGAATGGAGATCGGCATGCCCGATCCCTTGCAGAAGCGGTAGGTGCGCGCCACCTCGAAGGTTCTCGCCGTGCGCGGCGCATAGTCCTCGATCAGGCAGATCTTGGCGGTGGTGCCGCCCATGTCATAGGAGACGACCTTCTCCAGGCCGAAGCGCCTGGCGATGTCGGCGGCGAAGATCGCACCACCGGCCGGGCCGGATTCGACCAGCCGCACCGGGAATTCCGAAGCGGTCTCCACCGAGATCAGGCCGCCGCCCGAGTGGATCATGAACACCGGGCACTCGGCGCCCATCTCCTTCAGGCGGATCTGCAGGCGGGCGAGGTAGTCGGCCATCTGCGGCCGCACATAAGCGTTGGCGCAGACCGTGTTGAAGCGCTCGAACTCGCGCATCTGCGGCGACACTTCGGCGCTGATCGAAATCGGGATGCTGAGCTTGCGGGCGAGGATCTCGCGGGCACGACGCTCGTGGTCGGCGTTGGCGTAGGCATGGATGAAGCCGATCGCCACCGAGCCGAAGCCGCCGGCCGCGATCCGGTCGGCGATCTCTGCGAGAGCGGCTTCGTCGAGCGGCTGCAGTTCCTGGCCCTCGGCGCCGATACGGCCCTTGACCGTGAAGCGGTCCTCGCGCGGGATCAGCGGCGTCGGCAGTTGCAGGTTGAGATCATACTGCTCGAAGCGGTTTTCGGTGCGCATCTCGATCACGTCGCGGAAGCCCTCGGTCGTGACCAGCGCGGTCCGCGCGCCACGGCGCTCGATCAGCGCATTGGTCGCCAGCGTCGTGCCGTGGATGATGATGCCGATCTCGGAAGGCGAGATGCCGGCATCGCGGGTGACGACGGCAATGCCGTCGAGGATCGCCTGCTCGGGCGCCGCATAATTGGTCAGCACCTTGGTCGAGAACAGCGTCCCCCTGATGTCGAGGGCGATGTCGGTGAAGGTGCCGCCAATGTCCGCGCCGAGACGGATGTCGTCAGTTCTGGAGGTCATGCCTTGGCCTTCTGGGAAGAGAGTGCTGCGTCGCGCATCTGGGAAAGGGTCTGCCGGGGCGTGAGCGCCTCGGGCGAGATGGCGATATCGAGGACGGCGCCCGTCGCGGAGCCGAGCGCCCGGCCGAACGCGGCGCCGAAATCCGCAGTGGATTCGACGCGCTCGGCGTGGAAGCCATAGGCCTTTGCCAGCGTCACGAAGTCGGGGTTCTCGAGCGACGTCCCGGAAACGCGAGCCGGATAGTGGCGCTCCTGATGCGCGCGGATGGTGCCGTAGATGCCGTTGTTGAGGATCAGCACGATCGGCTGCGCGCCGGCCTGCATGGCGGTGCCGAGTTCCTGGCAGTTCATCTGGAAGTCGCCGTCACCGGCAAAGCAGACGACCGTTCGTTGCGGAAACGCGACCTTTGCCGCGACCGCTGCCGGCAGCCCGTAACCCATGGCGCCCGACTGCGGGGCGAGCAGCCGCGCCTCCGGCCCGAACTTGAAAAATTTGTTCGGCCACACCGTGAAATTGCCGGCGCCGTTGGTGAGGATGACGTCGGCGGGCAAGGTCTCGCGCAGCCATGCGCTGACGGCGACCATATCCACGGGTCCGGGCTGGACGGGCGCCGCGAATGTCCCTTCATAGGCCTTGCGCGCCGCCGCCCGCCATTCGGCCCAGGTGCCTTTCACCGGGGTCAGCGCTTTGGCGAAGGCGTTCGGACCGGCATGGATGCCGATCGTCGGCACATAGATCTTGCCGATCTCGCGGTCGGAGCCATGCACATGGATCAGCTTCTGCCGCGGCACCGGTACCGACAGCAGTGTGTAACCGTCCGTCGTCATCTCGCCGAAGCGGACATTGACGGCCAGGATCACATCGGCCTCGCGGATCAGGTTCCTGACATGCGCCACCATGCCGACGCCGGCCTCGCCGACGAAGACCGGCGCGTGGTTGTCGAACTGGTCCTGATAGCGGAAGGCCGCCACGACCGGGATGTCGGAGGCCTCGGCGAAAGACTGCAGCGCCGCGCGTCCCTCCGTCGTCCAGTTGGCACCGCCCATCAGCAGCAGCGGCCGCTCGGCTCCGGCCAGCAGTCCCAGCGCCGAAGCGAGCGCGTCCGCTGACGGTGCCGGCTCGAAGATCGCCGCCGGCCCCCCGAGCGGCGGGGCCTCGGTCAGGGTGGTGAGCATGTCCTCAGGCAGCGCGATCACGACCGGGCCGGGCCGCCCGGTCAGGGCGGTGGTCCAGGCCCGCGCGACGATCTCCGGCAGGCGCGAGACATCATCGATCTCGACTGCCCATTTGGCGACAGTCCCGAACACCGCCCGGTAGTCGATCTCCTGAAAAGCCTCGCGCCCCTTCATGTCGGTTCCGACCTGGCCGACGAAAAGGATCATCGGCGAACTGTCCTGCATGGCGGTATGGACGCCGATGCTGGCATTGGTCACGCCCGGGCCGCGCGTCACGAAGCAGATGCCCGGCGTGCCCGTCAGCTTGCCGTAGGCCGAGGCCATGAAGGCCGCGCCGCCCTCGTTGCGGCAAAGCACGTAGTCGAGCTTGCCATGGGTGTCGTGCAGCGCGTCGAGGACGGCGAGATAGCTTTCGCCGGGAACGCCGAAGCTCTTGGTCGCACCAAGCGCGATCAGGCACTCGACAAGAAGGCGACCGCCATTGCGGACCATGCTTCGACATCCTCTTGAGCCGGCGGCAAGCGGAACCGAGCCTGCCTTTTCGTATTTATACCTGCACGCTGGCGGGTCGCGGCGAAATCAAGAAATGCGGTCCATTCGAAAGTTTTTCTTTACAGTGTCGAACGCACCAGAACACCGGGGTTCATCGTGCCCTGCGGATCGAGCGCGCCCTTCAGCCGCGCCATCAGCTCCCGCTCCACCGCGCCGCGATTGCGATCGGCGATGGCGATCTTGGCGCGGCCAAGCCCGTGCTCGGCCGCGAAGCTGCCGCCTGTTTGCGTGGCGAGCGCCGACAGCGCCTCGGCGAACCGCCCGGCCTTGCCGTCGAAATCGACGCGGCCTTCCGGTGGGGACAGATTGTAATGGATGTTGCCGTCGCCGAGATGCCCGAACGGATTGATCCGCACGCCGGGCAGGATGTCCTGGCAGATCCTGGCGCCGGCCTCGATGAAACGGGCGATCGCGCCTGGAGGGACGGAAATGTCGTGCTTGAGCTGCTCGCCCTCCAGCCGCTGCCCCTCCGGCTGCTCCTCGCGCAGTCGCCAGAACTGGGCCCGATGCGCGCCCGATGTCGCCAGCGCGCCGTCCAGCACAAGGCCCTGCTCCATGCCCCATTCCAGTGCTGAAGCCAGAATGTCGTCGAGGGGAACGCGCGCCGAGCCCGAAGCCAGCTCGACGAGCAGATAGACATCGCCTCTTGTTTCCAACTGGTAGGCGAGATCGGGCACATGCCTGAGAGCGAGTTCAAGGCCGACGTCGCAGAAGAACTCGAGGCCGGTCAGGAATTCCCCTGCCTCGCCGCGCAGGAATGCGCCGAAGGAGACGGCGGCGGCAAAGTCGGGCATGACCAGCAGCGCGCCCGCCTGCTGTCGTGGCGTCGGATAGAGCCGAAGCACCGCGCGCGTCACGATGCCGAGCGTGCCTTCCGCGCCGCAGTAGAGCTTGCGCAATTGATAGCCGGCATTGTCCTTCTGCACCGCGCGCAGCCCGTCCCAAACCGCTCCGTCCGGGGTCACGACTTCGAGGCCGAGCACGAGGTCCTGCATCATGCCGTATCGGAAGGCGTGGCTGCCGCCGGCATTGGTGCCGATCAAGCCGCCGATCCTGGCGCTGCCTTCTGCGCCGAGATGCATCGGGAACATCAGCCCGTGCGGCTCCAGCGCCTCGTGCAGCGCCGCGAGAACGACGCCCGCCTCGACGACGATCGAGCCGCTGTCGAGATCCGGTTTGCCGATCGCCGCCATGCGCGACAGCGAGACGATCACCGCGTTCGGCTGCTCCGCGACGGCGCCGCCGCAAAGCCCGGTGTTGCCGCCTTGCGGCACCACCGCCAGACCGGCCTCCCGGCACAGCTTGACAACCGCGGCCACTTCCGCGGTGTTGGCCGGCCTGGCGACGCCCAGGGGGGCGACGCCATACCGGTTGAGCCAATCGCGCTGGTAAGGCTCGGCGTCGATGCCTGAAAGCCAGCCTTTCGGTCCGAGAATCGCGCGCAATTCGAGAACGGGATCAGTCATTGAAATATCCGGAAGATAGCTGTGCGGCGTGCTGCTCGGGAACGTGGCATCTTCCAGAATGTCGTTCAATGACCCAGCACCTGCGACAGGAACTGCCGCGTGCGCTCGTTGCGGGAGGCGGTGAAGAACTCCTCCGGCGGCGCCTCTTCGACGATCTCGCCGCCGTCCATGAAGATCACCCGGTTGGCGACGCGACGCGCGAAGCCCATCTCGTGGGTGACGCAGATCATCGTCATGCCTTCCGAGGCGAGCGTGACCATGACGTCCAGCACCTCGGAAATCATTTCCGGATCGAGGGCCGAGGTCGGCTCGTCGAACAGCATGATCTGCGGCTGCATGCAAAGGGCGCGCGCGATCGCGACCCGCTGCTGCTGGCCGCCGGAGAGCTGGCCGGGAAACTTCATCGCCTGCTCGGGGATGCGAACCTTCTCCAGATAGCGCCTGGCGGTTGCCTCTACTTCCGCGCGCGGCTGCTTGCGCACGATCATCGGCGCAAGCATGCAGTTCTCCAGCACCGTCATGTGCGGAAACAGGTTGAAGTGCTGGAACACCATGCCGACCTCGCGCCTGATCTCGTCGATGTTGGCGACATCGTCGTTGAGTTCGGTGCCGAGCACGGTGATGCGGCCGCCATTGTGCTGCTCGAGCCGGTTGATACAACGGATCATGGTGGATTTGCCGGAACCGGAGGGACCACAGACGACGATCCTCTCGCCTCGTTCGACGGACAGGTTGACGTTCCGCAGCGCGTGAAAGGCGCCATAGTATTTGTCGAGGCTTTCGATGCGGACCGCGGGTCCGCCGGCCTCGCCCGAACTGCCTATCGTCATGCGGATCTCCTTAGCGTTCGCCGACCGACATGCGGCGCTCGAGAAAGGCGCCGTAGCGGGACAGGCTGAAAACGAAGACGAAGTAGATGAAGGCGATGAAGGCGTAGACTTCGACATAGGCGAAGCGCCATTCGCCGGTTCCGTAGGCGGCATTGCCCGAGGCCAGGATCTCGAAGAAGCCGACGATGACCACCAGCGATGTCTCCTTGAACGCGACCACGAACTGGTTGATCGTTGCCGGCAGCGCGTTGCGCATGGCCTGCGGCAAGAGGATGCGGCCGATGCGCTGCCAATAGCTCATGCCGAGCGCCATGGCGGCTTCCTCCTGCCCTTTTGGAACGCCCTGCATGCCGCCTCTGACGATCTCCGCCTGGTAGGCGGAGAAGAACAGGGCGGAGCCGATGATCACCCGGTACAGCTTGTCGCCTGCCAGCCACTGCGGCAGCGCGAACGGCAGGACGATGGCGAAGGTGAACAGGATCGAGATCAGCGGCAGCGAGCGGACCGAGTCGATGATGAGGCCAGTGGTCCGCGATATCCACGGCAGCTCAGACCGCCGCAGCAGGGCCAGGCAGATCGCCAGCGGAAAGCCGATCAGGCAGGTGGTCACGAAGATGAACAGGGTGAGCGCCAGGCCGCCCCAGGCTTCCTCGCCGACATAGGGCAGGCCGAGCACGCCGCCTTTCATAAGCACGTAATAGAGCGCCGTCCCGGCTCCCCAGACCAGCGCGATCCGGCGTCCGGTCCAGAAGGCCGGAATGCAGCTCAGCACCGTCATCACCACCACGGTGACGCAGGCCAGCGCCGAACGCCATTGCTCCTCAAAGGGATAGAGGCCGAACAGGATGATGCGCCACCTGGCCGCGATCACCGACCAGCAGGCTCCTGCCGCTGCCTGGCAGGCCTCAGGCCCGCCGCTCGTCGTGAAGACGGCCGAGAAGATCGCCCAATTGAGCAACTTCCAGGCAAGGAAGACCATGACTGTCAGGGAGATCAGCGACAACAGGGCCTGAAGCGGCGTCGCGAAAAAGCGCCGCCTCAGATCCTCGAGCGTCCCTGGAGCAGGCGGAGCGAGAACGACCATTTCCATCTCTCATCCCCTCAGTTGATTGCCCTTGAGGGCAATAGCCTTGTTGATGCGGTTGAACACGGCGGCGAGGCTAAGGTTGATGGTCAGGAAGCCTGCCATCAGGATGCCGATCGATTCCAGGGTCTGGCCGGAGTGGTTGATGGTCAGCGACACGATCATGAAGAAATCGGTGAAGCCGATTGCGATGCCCATCGTCGTCGCCTTGATCAGCCAGACATACTGGTTGGCGAGGATCGGCAGCATGGCGCGCAGCGCCAGCGGCAGCTTGACCAGCGTGAACACCCGCCAGGGACTGAGGCCCAGCGAAAGGGCTGCCTCCACCTGGCCCTTGCCGACGGCCTTGAAGCCGCCGCGCACGATCTCGGCGATGTAGGAGCCGCCATAGATGGCAATGGCGACCGCGAGTGCGGAAAACTCCGGCGGAATGCGCAGGCCGCCCTTCAGGTTGAGGCCTTGCAGGGCGGGGAAATCGAGCAGCGGCGCATCGGGCAGACGGCCGATCATCAGGATGAGAACGACGCAGGACAGCGCCGCCGCGGCGCCGCCAAGCTGGACGGCGGAGCGCTCGCCGACCGGCTGGCTCAGCCGTGACGTCCGGCCCAGCCAGACAGGCAGCGCGATTGCGCCGATCACGGCCAGTGTGGCCAGCGCCATTGCCAGACCGCCGACATTCGGGATCGGCATATAGAGGCCGCGGCTGGTGAGCAGAAAGCCCCACGCCTCATGCGCGGCGCGCGGTGTCGGCAGATGGGTGATCAGCGCGTACCAGAAGAAGACCTGGAGGATCAGCGGGATGTTGCGGAAAATGTCGACATAGGTGCGTCCGAGCAGCCGCGCCAGTTCGTTCGAGGAGGTTCGCGCCAGACCGACGATCGTTCCGACAATCGTCGCCAGGACCAGCCCGACGCTGCCCAGGAACAGGGTGTTGACGATGCCGATAAGGAAGAACCACCAATAGGGATCGTTGGCGGTGGCGGGCAGGAGCGAGAAGTTCACGTCCCAGCCCGTCGACTTGTACAGGAAGTCGAAGCCGGAGGTGATGCCTTGCTCCGCCAGGTTGCGCCTGGCGATCATCGCGCAGGAAAGCACAAGTGCTGCAAGCGACCCGACATAGAGAACCTGCAGCAATGCGTTGCGGACCTTCTGATTCCTCAGCAGGCTGACCATATGCCAATCTCCCGGATTGCCGCCGGCCCCGCCCGGCAAGGCCGGGCGGAACTCACAGCGGGACGCGTTAGGAAAGGTCAGTCGATCACCAAGGGGATCAATCGATCACCAGCGGGAACAGGACGCCGCCATTGTTCCACAGGTTGGTCAGGTCACGATCCATCTTGTAGGGCGAATCCTTGCCGAGATCGCGATCGAAGATCTCCGCGTAGTTTCCGACTTTCTTGATCACGTTGTAGGCCCAGTCGTCGGCAAGCCCGAGACCCTTGCCCATGCCTGGCGCCGCGCCGAGGAACTTGGCGACCGCCGGTGACGTGGGCTTGGCCTTGATCTCATCGACATTCTTCGAGGTGATGCCCTCCTGCTCGGCGAAGAGCAGTGCGGTGAGCGTCCAGTTGGCGACGTCGACCCAGTTGTCGTCGCCCTGCCGCACGATCATGACCTCCGGCTCGACCGCGATCACGTCGGGCAGGATCACATGCTCGTCGACCTTGCCCTTGGCGACACGCGCGATTGCAAGCACCGGCCCCCATTGGGCGTACATGTCGCAGCGGCCCGAGAAGTATGCCTGCTCGAGCTCTTCCGTCTTTTCGATGACGACCGGCTCGAGCTTGATGCCGATCTTCTGGCTGTAGGCAGCAACCTGTTGTTCGATGGTCGTGCCGGCGGGGATGCAGATCGTGCCGCCCTGTGCATCCTTGAGCGACTTCAGGTTGAGCTCCTTGTGCGCCATCACCTTGGTCGTGCCGAGATAGTATGACATCGAGAACTGAAGCCCCAGTTCGGTATCGCGGCTCAGCGTGCCGCCCGAAGCCTTGACGACGATATCGACGTCGCCCGACTGAAGGGAGGGCCAGCGCTGGGCCCAACTGATCGGCACGATCTTCAGCTTCGCTGGGTCACCGAACACGGCCGTGGCCACCGCCCTGCAGAGGTCGATGTCCATGCCCTTCCAGTTGCCCTTGTCGTCCACCTCGGCAAAGCCGAGATAGGAGCCGTCATGGCCGGTGCAGTTCAGCACGCCGCGCGCCTTGACGGTTTCGAGCGTCTTGCCGCCCGCAGCCTCGGCCGGCGCAGCGAAATGAACGAGGCCAACGGCCAGGGCCGCAGCCCCCCATTGCATCATTTTCATGTTGTTGTCTCCACTGTTGAGGTTGTTCCGTTTCTTGTTTTTGTTGGAGCCCGAAACAGCGTTCGGAACTCGGTCGCGAAGCCGCCTCCTAGTCGGAAAGCGGGGTCGGTTTCGGCAAGGAAATCTTGAGGTCGCTCCGCCAATCCTGCTGGGCCAGCCACCGGTGCAGCGCGGCTACCGCCTTCACACGCAGATGCCCGCGCGGAACGACCAGGTAGAAGCCGGGCACCTCCTCCGGCTTCATATCGGCAATGGCGTCGCGGCCGATCGGCGCGACCAGCGCGCCAGACCGGAAATCCTCCTCGGCGTCGATGACGGAAACCAGGCCAACGCCGATGCCTTGCAGGGTCGCCCGGCGCATGGTTGCCGCGTCGTCGAAGCTGATGCTGCGGTCGCCATCCGTCAGCTCCACTCCGAGGTGGCGCAATATATCCGGCCACAGGCGCTTTGACTTGACCGTGTCAAGCAGCGTGAACTTCGTCAGGTCGTGCGCCGACTTGATCTTCTCGCCGATCGCCGGCGTGCAGCAGACGATCTTCGGATCCGGCACCAGCAGCGTCGTGTCGTAGTCGGGCCAGCTGCCGTAACCCCACTGCACCGTCATATCGATGTCGTCGCGGCCGAAATCCGGCAGGTCGACCATCGTCGTCAGGCGCAGGTCGGCGCCGGGCACGATCTCGCGGAACAGCGAAAGCCTGGGCAGCAGATAGTGCGTGGCGAAATACGGGCTCGCATTGAGGTTGATGCGGTCGCGGTAGGTCGACTTGGTGACGCGGCGGACGCCTTCCGAGAACTCGTCGAAGCCGGCCTTGACGTAGTGCGAGAGAAGGATCGCCGACTCGGTCAATTCGATCGACCGGCCCTTGCGCTCGAACAGCGTCACCTGGAGCGTGTCTTCAAGCAGCTTGATCTGCTGGCCGACCGCCTGCGGCGTCACCAGCAGTTCGTCGGCCGCTTGCCTGAAGCTCTTGTGCTGCGCGACGGCATGGAAGACCCTGAGCGCATTGAGCGAGGGAAGGCGAAGCTTGCCGGTCATCGTAGTTCCGCCTCCTCTTGCTTGAGACTCCGTCGATCATGCACTGCCCGTATTTCCGCTGCCGCCGGCTGCGGAATGTCACCTCATGCGTAGATATAACCGCCTGAAACGATTACGTTTTCGCCGGTCATGTAGGTATTCTT
Source organism: Mesorhizobium sp. M4B.F.Ca.ET.143.01.1.1 (assembly GCF_004792275.1). NCBI lineage: Bacteria > Pseudomonadati > Pseudomonadota > Alphaproteobacteria > Hyphomicrobiales > Phyllobacteriaceae > Mesorhizobium > Mesorhizobium sp. M4B.F.Ca.ET.143.01.1.1. Next base: position 201,015 of record NZ_SRSR01000007.1, on the reverse strand, counting down.
GGGGCCGCCCGTCATCAGCACCCACTCGGCGATCTCGGTGGGCTCGGCGCCGCGGCCGAGCGGGCTTGCCTTGGCCAGTTCCTCGAGGAAGCCGAGGGCTTTCGCCTTCTCCGTCGCCATGCCGGCCGGCGCCACCGAATTCACCAGGATCCCGTCCTTGGCGGCGTGATGGGCGAAGGACCGCGTCAGGCTGACGACGGCAGCCTTCGTCGCCGCGTAATGGGCGTTCTGCGGATGCGCCTTGAAGGCGTCGACCGAGGTCAGGTTCACGATCCGCCCGCGTACCTGGGCTTTCGGTTCCTGCGACTGCATGTGGCGCACGGCCGCCACCATCATGTGGTAGGTGCCCTTGATGTTGATGCCGTTGGAGGCATCCCACTCTGCGTCGGTGATCTCGAGGAGCGGGCGGCGCGGATAGATCGCGGCGCAGTTGATCAGCGTGTCGACGCGCCCGAGCTTCGAGACGATGGCATCGAACGCCGCGTGGGACTGAGGCCCGACCTGGATGTCGCCGGTCGCCGCCGCGGTCGGCAGGCCCTTGGCCTTTGCCGGCTCCAGCGCGGCCTCAGCCGCCTCCTGGTTGATGTCGATGATGCCGATCTTTGCCGCCCCAGCTTCCACGGCCATCCGTGCCAAAAGCGCGCCGAGGCCGGCGCCGCCACCAACGATGAGAACGGAAAGGTCTTTCATTCTATTTTCCTTGCTTGCTGCCGCTTGGGCTGGTCGGCCGGGTCGGCATGATGTCGAAGCGGGTTACGTCGGCCCAAGCGGGCAGGCCGAGCAGGGTGACGACCATACTCGCCACGTCGTCCGGCTGAACGGCGACGTTCCCGGCGTACATGGCCGCCCGGGCCTCGGCGTCGAGTATGTCCTTATAGAGCTGCGTCTCGACGCGACCGGGCACGATCTCGGTCACGCGGATGCCGTACTGGGAGAGGTCGGCGCGCAACGCGGCGGCGAAGCCGGCGATCGCTGCCTTGGTGGCCGAATAGACGGCGACTTTGGGAAAAGCCGCATGGCCGGCGGAAGACCCGGTGAACAGAATGTGCCCCGATTGCCGCTCGCGCATCTGCGGCACGACGAGGCGGGTGAGCAGGATTGCCGCGCTGACATTCACCTCGAGCGCGGTGTCGATGTCGGCGATCTTCATGTCGGCGAAATTGCCGAGCGGCGGCATGATCCCGGCATTGTTGATCAGCACGTCGATGGTGAGGTCGGCCACGACCGATTCCAGCGCTTCGCGGTCGGTGACGTCGACGGCGATCGGCACGATGCCGGGCCGTTCGGCCTGCAGCTCCTTGAGCGCGGCCTGGCTGCGCCCGACGGCATAGACGTCGTAACCCGCGTCGCTCAACGCGACCGCGATGGCCCGCCCTATGCCGCTCGTCGCACCTGTGATGAAGGCTGTCGTCACGTGGGCTTTCCCCGATTGCCTGGCTTTCAGTGTGCGGCTTCGACCGCTGCCGCGAAACCAAGAAAACCAGCAAAAAGGAAAGATAAACTTTCGAAGGCCTTTTTGGCGGCTGGAATATTCCAATGCGCTTGCGCGGCCGCGAAACCCGCAAACCCAAGCAAAGTAAAGCTTTCACCGCGTGAAGCTGGGCTTTCGATCGCCGATCGAGCAAAAACATGGCTTTCGCGAACGCCCGCCCGGCCGTGCTCGGCGAATGCGCGGCGCGTTGACGGCGGGGCCCTATCCGGCCGTCGGCATGGGCTTGTTCATTTCGGTGAAAAGCGAGGCCGCGGCCGCCTTCTGCTCGGCGTCCGTCGCCTCGACGCCCGAGGCCCGGGCGAGCGCGCGCACCCGGCCGAGACTGTTGTGCAGGTGCTTGCGCATGGCCTGGCGGGCTGCGCGGCCGTCCTGTCGTTCGATGGCATCGACGATAGCCTTGTGCTCATTGTGGATGCGCGCGTAGTAGCTGTCCTTGAGTTCGGGCTCGACCACGTAGCCGAGCTGGAAGCGCGGCACGATCATCGGCCGGAGATAGGCCAGGAAGCCGTGGATGAATTCATTGCGCGCGGCCTTGGCGATCGCCAGGTGGAAATCATAGTCGTAGTGGATCTGGACGACGGCCGGATCCGCCTGCTGGGCGTCGACCTGTTCCATCACGGCCCGGATCGCGCCCGCCTCGGCGTCGCTCCGCCGTTCGGCGCAGAGCCCGGCGGACTCCACCTCGACGCTCAGCCTGAGTTCCAGCAGGGCGATGGTTTCCGGCAAGGTCCTCAACGCCTCGTCCGGGATCGAGAAATTGCGCGGCGCCGGCGTTTCGCTGACGAACATGCCGCGTCCCTGCTGCGGCACCACCATGCCTTCGGAGCGCAGCCGCGCCACCGCCTCCCGCACCACGGTGCGGCTGACGTCGTATTCGGCGCACAGCTCCGCCTCGGTCGGCAGTTGCGCGCCAGGCAGCAGCCGTCCGGAACGGATCTTTTCAGACAGGCTCTCCGCCACCACGGTGGAAAGCGGCTTGCGCTTCGTCATCAATATCCCTCCCGCCAGATTCGGGATGATGCCCGAACCGGCAAGACCATTCAAACCGCCGCGGTCACGATCAGCTCGACCAGCATGCCGGGCCTGGCCATCCGTCCCTCGCCGGAAGAGCGCGCCGGCGCATGCTCCTTCGGCACCCAGGCGTCCCAGACCGTGTTGACCTCGTCGAAGTCGCGCACATCGTCCAGCCACATCTGGACGTGCAGGATGCGGCTCTTGTCGGTGCCGGCCTTGGCAAGCAGCGCATCGATCTTGCCGAGCACCTCGCGCATCTGATCGGCCGCGGACTGGCCGGGTTGAGCGACCTGGCCGGTGAGATAGAGCGTGCCGTTGTGGATGACACCGTGGTGGATGCGGGTGTCGAAGTCGAAGCGCTGGATATCGCCCACTGGATTGTCCTTGTCAGATTGCCGGCGTCTGCCGAATCGGGTTGCCTTGCAGATATTGCGCGTAGGGCGCCTGAACGAGCCAGCCGGCGTCGACGGGCAGGGTGACGCCGGTGATCGACGCGGCGCGCTCGGAGCAGAGGAACAGCGCGGCCTCGGCGACATCGCGCGGCTCGACGAAGCGGCGCAGCGCGGTGGTGGCCTGGATTGCCTCAGGGTTGCGCTCGCCCTTGGCGATTTTCGCCTTCAGCCCGTCCGACAGCGTGTAGCCCGGGGCCACGGCGTTCACCCGAACCCCGTGCGGCCCAAGCTCGGCCGCCAGGATCTGCGTCAGCGCCAGAACGGCATACTTTCCCGGCGTGTAGGCCGGCAGCGACAGCGGCGCGAACGAGGCGAGCGAGCCGACGTTGAGGATGGCGCCGCGCCCGGCGGTCGACATCGACCGGCCGAAGACCTGGCAGCCAAGCAGCGTGCCGCGATAGTTGATCCGCCACATCTTCTCGTCCTCGTCCAGGTCCTGGTCGAGGACGTGCTTGCCGCTCTGCAGGATGCCGGCGCAGTTGACGACGACATGGGGCGTGCCGAATCTATCGTCGACGGTTCGCCCCAGCGCCTCGACCGAGGCGGGATCGCCGACATCGGTCTGGACGAACAGGGCGCGCGGCGCACCCCCGCTCTCGCAGGCGAGAGCCGTCTCCTTGCCTCGTTCGGAGTCCCTGCCGGCGACGACCACCTGATAACCATCCTCGGCGAAGCGCAGGGCGATCGCGCGCCCAATGCCGGAAGTGCCGCCGATGATGACGGCTGTCAAAGCCTCAGCCATGGTGGCGATCCTTGCGCTCGATGTCGAAGAATTCGGCCATGGCTTCGACTTGGAAATCCATCATCGGGCGTCCGGGCTGGATGCGGCATCCGATCTCTTTCGCCGCCTTGAGCAGCGCCGTCTCGGCCGGTTCCATGATGATGTCGACCACCGTCATCTCCGGTGTCAGCCTGCTCACGTCGAGCGGCAGCGGATCGCTGGCCTTCAGCCCTGAAGGCGTCGCGTTGATGGCCATGTCCATGCCGGACGGATCGGGCTGGCCGACTTCGATGCGGCAGTTGGGGAAGCTCTTGCCGACCAGCGCTGCAAGCTTCGCGGCGCGATCCCTGTCGATGTCGGCCAGCCGGATCTCGGCCGCGCCTTCCTCCGCCAGACAGTAAGTCAGCGACGCCCCGGCGCCGCCGGCGCCGACCTGCAGGATGCGCCGGCCGGCGATCTGGTGCTCGCCGGCCTTCAGCCCGTCGATGAAGCCGACGCCGTCGAAATTGTCGGCGTACCAGGTGCCGTCCGCCTGCCTGCGCACCGAGTTGGCGCTCTGCACCCGCGCGGCGCGGTCGTGGGCGGCCGCACATTTGTGGTAGACCGGGACCTTGTACGGCACCGAGATGATCACGCCGCGGATGTTCTCGGCCGCCGTGATGCCGGCCCAGAACGTGTCGAAATCCTCCGGGCGGCAGCTCAGCGGCACCATCAGGCTGTCGAGCCCCTTCTGCTCGAAGATCTCGTTGAACATGCCGGGGCTCTTCGCATGCCCCACAGGATGGGCCAGCATCACGAAGACATCGGCCTTGCCGGTACCGCGCATCGGTTCATTCCTTTCCGGTTGACAGTTCATGGGCGCTGAGGATCTCGAGCGCCTGGACGAGGGACGAGTGGTCGGCCTCCGCGCCGCCTGCTCGGGCCGAACAGGCGTTCATCAGTTGCTGCGCCGCCGCCGTGTTCGGCAGCGCCACGCCAAGCGCGCGGGCGCTTTCCAGCGCCAGATTGAGGTCCTTCTGGTGCAGCCGGATGCGGAAGCCCGGCGCAAACGTCCGCGCGACCATGCGCTCGCCATGCACTTCGAGCACGCGCGACGAGGCGAATCCGCCCATCAGCGCGCTGCGCACCCTGGCGGGATCGCACCCGGCCTTGCTGGCAAAGACCAGCGCTTCGGCGACCGCCTCGATGTTGAGCGCGACGATGATCTGGTTGGCGATCTTGCAGGTCTGGCCGGCGCCGTTCTTTTCGCCGATCAGGGTGATGTTCTTGCCAAGTTTCTCAAGGATCGGCAGCGCCCGCTCGAACTCGGCGGCCGGCCCGCCGACCATGATGGTGAGGCTCGCCGCCTTGGCGCCGACCTCGCCGCCCGAGACCGGCGCATCAAGATAGCCGGCACCTGCCTGCCGGATCTGTGCCGCGAAGTCCGCCGTGGCGATCGGGCTGATCGAGCTCATGTCGATCACAAGCTTGCCGGCCGCGAGTCCGTCCAGCACGCCGTCTCGCCCAAGCAGCACGCGTTCCACGTTGGGCGTGTCGGGGAGCATAGTCACGACGATCTCGGACATCCGCGCCACTTCGGCCGCGGAGGCCACGACCGATGCTTTGAGGTCCTTCGGCAGAGGCGAGCGATTGAGCACGGTGGCGATCTCATGTCCGGCGTCGGCGAGATGGCGCGCCATTGGCGCTCCCATGACGCCAAGTCCAATGAAACCGATCTTCATTTTCAACTCCCTTGCGGACCAGCGCGAACTGCTCTTGCAGTCAAAGTTAGCCGTATGATATAGGACATCATACAAATTTCAATCCTGGAGACGATCGCAAAATGCAAGAGCGCGTCAATTCGCTGAAGGCGGCCGTAACGGCCGCCAGGGCTCACATCGGCATCTGGTGCTCGCTGGCTTCGGCCCTCACCACCGAGATCGTGGCCGGCTCCGGAACCGGCTGGGTCCTGATCGATGGCGAGCACAGCCCAAACGATCTGCGTAGCATCATGGCGCAGCTTCAGGTGATGGGCGGCTTCGACAGCGAGGCGGTGGTGCGGCTGCCCTCCGACGACGCCAACCTGATCAAGCAGGCAATGGATATTGGCGCGCGCAGCCTGATGATCCCCAATGTGCGGACGGCCGCGCAGGCCCGCGCCATCGTTGCCGCGATGACCTACGCGCCAGGCGGCATCCGCGGCTTTTCCGTCGGCCACCGCGCCAATGCCTTCGGCCGCATCGCCGGCTATCATGCCAATGCGCGCGCCCAGCAGCTTCTTGCCGTGCAGATCGAGGATGAATCCGGCGTCGCCAATGCCGACGCGATCGCCGCGGTCGACGGCGTCGACGTCCTCTTCGTCGGCCCCGGCGACCTCTCGACCAATATGGGCGCGATGGGCAATCCCAACGCCCCCCATGTGCAGGAAGCGATCGCCTCGGTGCGCAAGGCGGCAGCGGCGGCGGGCAAGGCCAGCGGCATCCTGGCGCCGGCCAAGGCCGATGCCGACCGCTATCTCGCCGACGGTTTCACCATGGTGGCCGTCGGGTCGGACCTTGGCTTGCTTGCGCGGGGTTCCGATGCCCTGATCGCTTCCTTCAGGCAGTAGGAAGAATCATGGCGATCCCTCCCTACAAGGCCCCCTCGCGCACGGCCTACGACATCGTCATCGTCGGCGGCGCGGTTATCGGTTCGTCGACGGCCTACTGGCTGACCCAGGCGCTGGGCAGCGGCGCCTCGATCCTGGTGGTCGAGCGCGACTCGAGTTACGAGTTCTCCTCGACCGCGCTTTCCACCAGCGCCATCCGCCAGCAATATTCCAATCCGATCAACATCAAGATCAGCCAGTTCGGCATCGAGATCATCCGCGGCTTCCAGGAGCGCATGGCGCCCTTCTACAAGGACGAGCCGGCGCCCGACCTCGGCTTTCGCGAGCACGGCTATCTCTACTGCTGCTCGCCCGAGGGCGTGGACGCGGCGCGCGAGCGCGTCGAGCTGCAGCGCAGCCTTGGCGCCCACACCGTCTTCCTCGAGCCGGGTCCGCTGAAGGAGCGTTTCCCCTGGCTCAATGTAGAGGATCTCGGCGGCGGATCCTGGGGCTCGCGGGAAGAGGGCTGGTTCGATTCGATGGGCATGATGAACGGCTTCCGCCGCGCCGCTCGCGCCGGCGGCGTCGAGTACATCGACAATGCCGTGACCGGACTGGACCTCGCCGATGGGCGGGTTGTTTCAGGCCGCCTCGCGACCGGCCAGACGGTCGCCTGTGGAACCCTGGTCAACGCCGCCGGCCCGCGCGCGCAGCAGGTCGCGGCGATGGCTGGCCTGTCGATCCCGGTGGCGCCCTACAAGCGCTACAGCTTCGTCTTCGCCAGCGCCAATCCGATCCCCGGCCGCATGCCCAACGTCATCGACCTCTCCGGCACCTTCGTGCGCCCGGAAGGCGAACTCTTCCTCACCGGCAACACGCCGCAGGGCGACGGACCGGCCGACTACGACGACTTCGAAATGCACTTCGAGGAGTTCGACGACCATATCTGGCCGGCGCTGTGGCACCGCATTCCGGCTTTCGACGCGCTGAAGGTCCAGACCAACTGGACCGGTCACTACGAATACAACATGCTCGACCACAACGGCATCGTCGGCTTCCACCCGGAGGTGAGGAACTTCATGTTCGCCAACGGCTTCTCTGGACACGGCCTGCAGCAGTCGCCGGCCGTCGGCCGGGCGGTGTCGGAGCTCATCGTCCACGGCGCCTTCCAGACGCTCGACCTGTCGCCCTTCTGCTACGAGCGCATTCCGCGCAACGAACCTTTCCTGGAAGAAGCGGTGATCTGAGCACGGCTGCGCCGAATGGGCCCGATGAAGGTCGCCACGACGATGGCCGACGGGAGGTCCGAGGACCAGCCTGTCAAGCAGCGGATTTGAGCGCCTCGATCTTGCTCAGGACAGCGTCACGCGCGCGCTCGTAGCGTTGCAGGGCTGGCATCAGGTCGGCGCCATCGATGCAGCACGTCTCAATGTCGCGGCACAGATCGGACAGTGTTTCGAAGCCGAGCATGCCCGATGACGAGACCAGCGAATGGGCATCTCTCTGGACGACGTCCCGTTCGATGGCGTCAGGCGAGATCGACACGAGCCGGGTTCTGAGCACGTCGGCCAGCTTGTCGAGCAGCTGGTTCACCCTGTTCTTGCCGAGCACTTTTGCCAGGTTTCCGAAGACGTCGGCATTGAAAACGCCGTCCCGATCTGCGGTCGCACTCGGTTCGTCGGCGCCTCGGTTAGATCTGCCGCCGGTGTTGCGGACGATCGCCGCCAGCAATTCGGGCTGCTTGAAAGGCTTTCCGACGTGATCGGTCATGCCGGCGGCCCACAACTCGGAGAGCTGGAACGGCAGCACATTGGCGGTCAACGCGACAATCGGAATGTCCCGGACCGGGGAATTCAGCTCCCGGATATGCCGGGTTGCGGTCAGCCCATCCATGACTGGCATCTGAACATCCATCAGCACGACATCGTAGCTCCGGTTCTGGACGGCCGCGACTGCTTCCGTGCCGTCAACCGCGACATCGACCTCATGGCCGTGAGCCCGAAGCACCGCACAAGCTATGTCGCGGTTGATCTCCATGTCCTCGACCAGCAGTATCCGGGCCGGTGCCGTCGTCTCGTTCATCGCCTGGACAAACCGCGAAGGTTCGGCGTCCGCGGCGGCCTCGGGAAGTGCGACTTCGAACCAGAACAGTGAACCCTCCCCGGTGGTGCTCTCAACGCCTATCCGTCCCCCCATCAGTTCGACAAGGCGCTTCGAGATCGCCAGTCCGAGACCGCTGCCGCCAAATTCGCGACGGACCGATCCGTCAACCTGCGAGAAGCGCTGGAACAGACGGTCCTGCTGTTCGGGAGGGATGCCGATGCCGGTATCGCGGACGGCAAAGCGCAGCCCGACAGAGCCGGCGCCGGCATCGCCGATGCGGTCGACGGCCAGGGTCACGCTTCCCGTGGCGGTGAATTTCACGGCATTGTTCAGCAGGTTGAGCAGCACCTGCCTCAGCCGGTCCTGATCACCGACCAGGTGCGGCGGCAAGGTCGGGTCGATCCGCCGCACCATTGCCAGACCCTTGCGTGCCGCGATGCCGTTGACGATCGAGAGCGTATTGTCGATCAAGGCGCCGAGCGTGAACGGATGAGCGTCGATTTCGATCTGACCGGCTTCGATTCTGGAGAAGTCGAGAATATCGTTGACGACGGTAAGCAGCGCCGCGGCCGACGTCCCGATGCGCTCGGCGTAGCGTCTGTTCTGCTCGGACAGTTCCTTCGAGGAAAGCAGAAGATCGCCATAGCCGATCACGCCGTTGAGCGGGGTGCGGATTTCATGGCTCATTGTGGCGAGGAAGGCCGTCTTGGCTTCGCTCGCCTGCTCGGCATTTGTCTTGGCGATCTCTGCTTCCGCCTTGGCAAGCTTGAGCTCTTCGGCTCTTTCCTGCTGAAGCGTGACATCGCGCTCTGTAACGACCAGCTCGGTGGGAGTTCCCGCTTTGTCGCGCACCAGCTGCAGGGTGATCTCCGCCTGCACCCAGTCATCGTCCTTGCGGTGCAGCGTGAACACGCCTTTCGATTCGCCTATTTCGCCGCGCGCCAGCTTTGCGTACTCGGCCTGGAGGCGGGACCGCTGCTTCGGGTGAACGTCGGAAAATGCGTTCGAGTTCTGAAGCTCCTCCGGCGTGTAGCCGAGAAGCCGCATGCAGGCAGGCGAGGTGTAGAGCCGTGTCCCGTCGAAGGCGACGCGGCTGATCATGTCCGAGCTGTTTTCCGCCAGGAGCCGGTAGAGCGCCTCACGCTCGGCCAGTTCGCTTGTCTTGCGATCGACCAGTACTTTGACGGTTTCGGCACGGCGTGCGAACAGGAACAGCAACGCGCCGAACAGCGCAGTGAAGACGATGCCGCTGCAAAGCACGAGCAGCGGCTCCTGGCTGGCGACGCTGTGCTCGAACGCGGGCGTGCTGTGCCAAGACAGCGTCCAGCGCTGCTGCATCACGTCGACCTGCTTTCGTATCGAAAACGCAGGCGCGGACGCAGTCTCGTCGGGCTCGCTGCTGTGGTAGATCAATGCTTCGGCGTCCTCGCTGTCGCCGTCATAGACGTGCAACGCCAGCGAGCGGTCTTCGCTTGTGGTCAGCCCGCTCATGAATTTCTGCGCGACGAACGGGGCATAGATCCAACCGATGAGGGCGGCGCGACGCTCGTCGACCGAATTGAGCGGCACGTTCTTGCGATACATGGGATGGAGCAGGATGAAGCCGTTGCTCTTCGTCTGGTCCTGCACCAGCACGATGCGCTTGGTGATGGCCGGCTGGCCGGTGTCCCGCGACAGCGTCGCCCCTTCCAGGCGATTGCTCTCGAACGCGATGTTCAGTCCGAGGGCCGGGCGGTTCGGTGCCCGCGGCTCGATATAGGTGATGACAAAGCGAGGTCCGCCGGGAACATCGGGATGGATGGTGAACTGCGGCTGCGTCATTTGAGCCCGCAGAAGGAAGTCCGCTACCTTTTCCACCGGAACGTTTTCGATGTAGCCGATGCCGTTGACGCCGGGCATGCTGCGCTTGAGGTCGAGGACCTCGACATAGGAGCGCCATTCCTCGGCGCTGACGTAGCTCGATCCTTCGAAGAAGCCGACCCCGCCAACCAGGGCCTGGTCGTAGGACGCCAGGCGGTGCATCAGCGCCTGCTCGTTCTCGATCGCCATCGAGGCGAAGATCGCGCTGTTGCGGTCGTAGATGAACTGGTTGCTTGCCTTCCAGCCGTAGAACGTCAGCCCGAGGGGCAAAAGCAGCAGCAGTATCGCGGCAACCGGCAGTGCGCCGAGCGGCGCGCCACGCCACGTAAGCCGGCGCTTGGCGCCGGGGGCAACGAGCACGATCGGCAAGAAGATGACGATGCCGAGGACGTCGCCGCTCCACCATGTCAGCCAGTTGTGTGCCACGCCGGCGTACGGGACGACTCCGGCGACATAGAGCGAGGTCACACCGACGGTGGGGGCGACGATACAGCTGACCGGAGCAGCTGCGAGGAACAGCGCCATGATATCGCGGATGCCTCTGAGATCGATCGGTAGCCCGACCGCCCGGCTGACCAGCCAGCGGGCGACCAGGGCCTGCACGGTCGAGCCGCCGGCAATCGCGGCCGCTACAGCCAGTTTGTCGAGCGCCCACCCGGTTTCAGCCGAATAGCCGCCGCCGATCACGGCGTTGAGCACCAGCGATCCGATGAAGATCCCCGGCCAAAGTGAGCGCCCATAGGCAAGCAATGCCCCGACCGCGATGCCGGATGCCGGCCAGATGATCGTCGCGTAGCCGGGCGGCACGGCCAGAAGCAGCCCCAGTTGTCCAGTCAGGTAATACAGGGCCGCAACGGCGACGATCCTGGCAAGCGCATGCGACAGCAGCCGTTGCATGCGGTGAAGAACCATCACCAGGCGCGACATGGTTCGCTCACGAACAAGAAGATCGCCCCGACATCCGGCGGTGCGTTACGAAATGATCCGCTCATTCCTGCGACAGCACGCACATTCGTAAGCCAACCCGACGGGATCAGAATTCGGCAGATCGCTGCATCGATCCCGCAGAGATTGCGCCGAACCCGTCAACGTCCGATTAATGCTGCGCTCTTCAGCTGCTCAGATGCGACAGTTCCAGCCCGGTCTGTGAGGCCGACAGGCGTTCTTCCGCCGACCGGAACATATCCTCGAAGGCCAGCTCGTGCTCGAACACGACGCCGCCGACCTGCACGGCGAGCACGTCCTCGGTTCCCTTGGGCGCGAAATAGACGTCGCGCACCCGAGCCTTGATGCGTTCGCCGATCTCCTTGGCGTCCTTTTCGGTCGCGCCAGGCAGAAAGACGCCGAACATCGAGGTGCCGATGCGGCCGACGAGATCCTCCTTGCGAACCGACGACTGGATCGTCGAGGCGATGAGCCGCAGCGCCTCGTCGCCCCATTCCAGGCCGAAGCGCAGGTTGAGGGACTTGAGATGCTCGGGATGGATGACCAGGAAAGCGCCGGAGCGCGGCCCGGCCTCCGAGGTCTTCGCGGCCCGTCTGTCCACCATCGAGGTGAAAACCGGTCCGTTCAGGCAGCCGGTCAGCCTGTCATAGGTCGCCGACCGGTTGAGCTCCTGCCGATAGCGGCGGATCTCGGCCTGCTTCGATCCGAGCATCAGGAACAGCGGCAGGCCGATGGCCAGCGGCAGCAGCGTTGCCGTGATCACGCTGCGCGCGAACGGCGTCAGCGCCTCGCTGAACAAAAGCAGATAGTTGAGGCCGAGCGAAAGGATGAGGCAGCCGGCCGTCCCCAGCACCGTCAGCCACGCAACATCTTTCCAGCTTTGGGCAGAGGGGGTCGCTGTCGGTTTGGTCACTGGCCAATCTCCTGTCCGATGCGCTGGCATAAGGCCGGTGTGTTGCAATTTCGGTTTCGACGATCGCTACAATTTGATGCATGCGGGCGGAATGGCCATCAAATCGGCCCGTGCCGGCAAAGGCTGCACCGCAAGGGTTAACAAAACAGATATCGAAGGTGGCAGTCGGCGCGGGCCTGACGGCCAGCCTGGAACGAGCCGATCGGCAGCGGTCCCGCGCCTATCGAGGCGGCCCGAACATGCCCATCTCGGCGCTCCTGGCCGTTGCCTCGGCCTTGCCGTAGATGCCGCCGGGCAGCGCCGTGGCCCAGCCGTTGGAGACCAGCCAGGCGCCGACGTCCTGTTTGCCGAGCTTGCAGGGCGCGGCGATGGCGAAGCGGTCGACATCCGGCGGCACGAAGCATTTCAGCGCCCGCCCGCGCAGCCAGGCGTTGAAGGCCGCCCGCGCGCGCTGGCCGCACGGCCAGGCGACCTCGCGAAAGGAACAGCTCCTGTCGGGGTCGATGGCGAGCGTGCCGCTGATCGCCACCGTCCGGCCCATCGCCTCGAAGATCGCCGACGAGGTGGCGATCGGCCTATAGAGCAGCATCTCGCGCCAGTCGCCCGGCATCGGCGTCTTGGGCCAGTATGCAAGACCGAGTTCGCCAAGCGGCGGGCGGGCCTCGATCCGTTCGATCCGGGTCGCATCGAGTTCGGGCGGCGCGATGAGATCCTGCGCGATCTTGCGCGCCAGCTGCCGCGGTCCGGCATCGAACATGGGTGGCGCCGTCGTCGCTGGCTGGCTTCCGGAGTCCAATGCCGGCGTCTGCCGGTCGACCCCAATCAAGGCGCCGGCTTGCAGGATCAGCAAGACCCCGGCCAGGAGTTCGACACCTCCCAACGCGATAGCCAGGCGAGACCTTGCCGCGGACACGATGCCGCTCATCGGCGGCGTCCCGGCCATCGCCGTCGAACAAAAGGCCGACCTGGCAACCAGCTTGAGCGCACCCCTTCAACCCCCGATGAAACGGCTCCGGCCATCCGACCCGCCGCATTGGCGTCCCGGCAGAGCAGCATAGCACGCGCGCGAAGGATGCCGAAGCAGGCGCCCCGTTAAGCTTCGTTAATCCTTGCGAAATCTCTGTTGCCTATTGTGGCCCCGGAATTTGTCGAGGACGACATGAAGCGCAAACCGATACTGCTCTTTGTTTTCCCGGCTCTCATGCTGCTCATCCTGGCGGGCGAGCGGGCGGCGACGTTCCTGCTCGGCACCTATCCCGCCAGCCCGACGATGTGGCGGATCTGGCTGGAGCTGCGGCCCCTGGCGACCATGTTCTGGCAGCAGGTCGACCTCTATGCGGGCGCTTCGATCGCGCTGGACGCAGCCATGCTGGCCACCGCCGCGGTCGCCTGCTGGATGGCATGCCGGGCGAGGGGGTCGGCGGCCTTCTTCCTGGCCAACCATGCCACTCTTCTGTTTGCCGGGCTGATGATCGCCGCCGGCAGCCATTCGGAAACGGCGAGCACGATTGCCGCCTTCACCGCGCCCAGCGGCATTCCGTTCTCGCTGGCGATCGACTTCACCCTGAAGAACAGTCTGGTGCTGTGCCTGGGCTTGGCGGCATGCGCCTATTGCCACGTCGCCTTCCTCAACGAAGCCAGGCAGCGCGGCGAAGCCCGGGCTATCCGTATTCTCGCGCTGCGGCGGGATTTCTAGGCCTTCGGCCTCAATCGCCCGGAACGCTCGGCAATATCAGTTGATCTTGCGGTAGTAGACCTTGCCGTCCGCCTGCTGGATGCGCTGGTAGGCAGGGTTCGGGGCAGGCGGCGGTGCCCGCTTCCTCAGCGGGGGCATTTCGACGGATCCTGGGTCCGCCGTGTTTTCAGCAAAGGCCGACGGCTCCGTCTCCGTGCTGGCCGGGGCGAACGCGGGCTCGGGCGCGCTCGCCATCGGTTCGTCGCCGACTGGCCGGCTCTGGCCCAGCCGGGCGATGCCGCCATTGACCTCGTTGAACTTCGCCTGCAGCTGGTCGTCGAGCTTTTCGAACCGGCTCTGGAACCCGTTGTTGACGGTATCGAGGCGGGCGCTGATGCGCTGCTCGAACTGGCCGAGTTGCTCCAGCCGCGCTTCCACGGTGCGCAGGTCGTTGATGCCGCGATAGAGGTAGACGGCGGCCGTCAGGTTCACCACCGTGACCAGCGCGGCGCCAGCCACGACAAGGCCAATGGTGCCTTTGCGGCTTGGCTTGCCGACGGCCACTTCTTCCCGCGGGCCGAGTTCGATCGCCGGCATCTCCGGGTCGCTGATCATAGTCATTCCACCACCACCTTTGCGCCCACCGCGACGCGCTTGAAGAGGTCGATCACATCGGTATTGGTCAGGCGAAAGCAGCCTGACGTGCCGTCGAAGCCGACACCCTTGGGATCGTTGGTGCCGTGTATGCGGTACAGCGTATCGCGCCCGTCGCGCAAGAGGTAGAGCGCGCGCGCGCCGAGCGGATTGTAGGGGCCGGCCGGCACCATGTCCGGCAATCCCGGCTGACGGGCGCGCATTTCCTTGGGCGGCCGCCATTCGGGCCATTCGGTCTTCGCCCCGACCTTGACCGTTCCGGTCCAGCCGAACCCGTCCCGGCCGACGCTGATCTGGTAGCGCAGCGCCTGGCCTTGCCGCGTCACCAGGTAGAGCGCCTTCTCGTCCTTGCGGATGATGATCGTGCCGGGCTGCTCGGGGGTCTGGAAGGCGACCGTCTTCTTCAGGCTGGGTCCCATGGCCGGCAGCGGCGGCCGGTCTGCGAGGGCGGAGCGCGCCTCGGCGAGCGGCAGGCAGGACACAAGCGCCATCGCGGCGATGGAAGCGCCGACGAAGGCACGGATGATGTGCGGCCTGGAGCGGTTCAGCGTTTCATGGAATCGCTGACCCGCCCCAGCTATTTGTTTTGACGCAATTCCGGACGGAAAACCGCTGCGCACTTTTCCTGGAATTGCTCTAGCGGCCGGCGTCACTGAGCCGTTCCTTGAACATCAGCTTCAAATCCTTGTTGAAGCGCGCCCGCCCGTCGACTTCGGAAGGCAGGATGGCGCGATTCAGCGCGTCGGTCAAAAGCGCATTGTCGAGCGCGACCGATTTGATGTGCGGCGCCTTGAAGATCTTCTCCAGCTCGCTGCGCGAGAAGTGGTTTCCGAACCATTTGCGCTTGTGCTTGTTGGCGACCAGCGTGATGCTGACCTGGTTGCCGCGCAGCTCGCGGATCTTCTTGTAGAGGCGCTTGCCTTGCCTGAGCGAGGCGACGTTGAGCTCGAAGACGATGAAGATCTCGTCGCTCGTCGAAAGCACCGAGCTATGCCAGGGCGTCTCGATGTTCGGCAGGTCGATGACGATGTCGTCGAAGCGGTAGGCGACGAGGTCGAGCAGCCGCAGCACGAAATCGGCGCCGTGCGGCTCGAACGGCAGCTCCGGCCGCTCGAAGGAGTAGAGCGTGAGACCCGACGGGCGCGAAAGCTTGATGACGTCCATCAATTCGACATCGAGCCTCTCCGGCTGGCCGATGATGCCCGAGAGGTCGAACTGGTTGAACTGGTTGAGATAGGCGCCGCAATTGGCGCTCTGGAAATCGAGATCGACCAGGCAGGTCGAGGCGGCGCGCTCGGACGACTTCGAGGCCAGGTATTCCGCCGCCGACAGCGCAAGCGTGGTGGCGCCGGCGCCGCCGCTGGCGGCGATGAAGGTGATGATCCGGCTCTTGGTGCCCTGGTTGCCGGTGTCGTGGAAGGTGACGGCGTTGAGCAGCTCCTTGGCATCGAGCGGCTTGTGCAGCCAGTCCGAAGCGTTCATGCGCACCAGCACGCGCGTCTGCTCCGACGTCAACTCGTCGGAAATCGCGATCAGCGGCACCGAGGCCCATTTGGAGCGCGCCTCGACGATGCCCGGCTGGCCGAGCAGCTCGCCATTGGCAAGGTCGAGAATGACGATGCCGGGACGCGTATCGGCGGGCGGGCCCTTGAGGAACTCGGATGTCTCCGAGACCCTGACATCATAGATCGCCAGCGCATCGAGCCTGGTCGATACGTCGCGCTTGAATTGCGGATCCGACGAGAACAGGGCGACCTGCTTTCGCCTGGTCGGGAGGACCTTGGTGTCGATGGCATTCATGACGCGGTACTCTTCAAATCTTCGCCCGTGACCGTGCTCAGCATCGAGGGCATTGTGAGGTTTCCGTAACCGAATCCGCTCAGGAAGAAGAACTGGAAGGTAAGGTTCCGAAGACTGACTGTGATAGTCGGCACTGGGCCGCCCAGCCGGGTCTGATAGCCGAGGCCGGTAGCGGTGTAGGTCACGAGGACGTTGCTGCGCAGCAAGCCAGGGAAAAAGTGACACATGCCGGGTCGTTGGTTTGCCGTCGGCGTGGGGCAGGCGTCGTCGTTGGTGACGGCTGTGTCTCCGCGAAAGATGCGACTGAAATTAGTGGCGTCGAATGTGCCGTTGTTGGTGCAGGAGCCAGCGGAACCGACATAGCCGCAGGCGAACGGTCCATAGGCGCCGGCAACCACTGGGGCGCCCGGGGTGGTGGTCGGTGCGGCTGTCGCAAGCGCGGTTGCGACCGGATTGGAAATGGATGCAAGCCGGGCGCCGATCTGCACGGCCTTCGTCGCGGCATTCCATTGATAAAGGGCATAGCCGAAATCGACGAAGCCGAGAGTCAAGGTAAGCAGCAGCGTCATCGCGATGGCCATTTCGACCATCGTCGCCCCGTCTTCCGATCTCACGAACCGCTTCATCATCATCAAAATCGGATGAACCGCTCCTGATGGCTGGCGTTGAGCGTGATCGGGCCGATGTTGAGCAGCGACAGCATGCCGATGCCGTTGTAAAGAAGGGAGCCCGATGCCGTCACAACGCAGACTTGAGATGTCGTCGAAAGGTAGAGAACAACCCCGTTGGCGTCGACCGTGCTGTAGCAAGTAGAAGTGTTGATGGTGGCGTTAAAGCCAGTGACGCGTGCAGTACCCGTGCCAGCTACATTGCCGTACTCGGCAATGTGTCTTGCAACGGTGGCGCAGTCTATTGTCAGATTGGCATCTGTGTAGATTTGGCTGTTGCAACGCGCGGCGAAACGCGCTCCATCGTCGAGGCCGGCGTCCATCAACAGCTTGTTATGGATGAGATTGCCGAACTCGAACACGCCAGCCGACAAGAGCAGGATCATCGGTGCCACTATTGCCATTTCAATAAGCACCGTGCCGCGCTGATCGCGCCTGAATCTCCGGAGATGGCGAGTTATCAGCCGAACCATCGTCGTCATCACCGGTAAAGCTGCGCTTCGTCGCGCAGGAAATTGTCGAGCGTTCCCTGCCCACCGCGACCTGTAATATCGACGAGCTCGACAAAAACCGAGCCACCCTCCGATGCACCCGGAACAGGCTCCGTCATGAAGAAACTGGCGAAGGCTTCGACGGGAAGGTTGGTGCTGTTGCCGTTCAAATCGTTGCCGGCGGCCTGAAGCGCGTTGCAATTCAGGATCGCGCCGTAGAGCAGTCTTCGGTCGACCGAGGTGACCGGCGGCTGGCACGAACTCGGCGGGGTTCCCACCTCGCCGCCCGCCGAGGCTGTTCCGACCAGGCTATTCGCCGTCTCGTATTTGTAGACCTGGTACCGGGTCGGCTTGGTCGTATTCCACGAAGAGGGATAGCTGGCGGAAGCGAAATTGGTGCTCCAATAGCCAGACAGGTTCCAGTCTCCGTCACCCATGCGTCCGCCCATATAGGGCGTGGTGGCATCCCTGGGCAGGCCCATGTTGCCTGTTCCGTTGAACGTCAACTGGTTGTAGTTGGGGCACTGATTGCCGTTGCCGTTGCCGTTCGTCGACGCTCCCTTCCGGACATTCGAGGCCGGACCGTATTGCGGGCTGTTGAAAGCATTGCCGTTGGCATTGATCCCGAAGCGCACGTTGAATGCGTCCTGCACCGGGCCGGTGTTCTGGCCAGTCTTGGTGCTTACGCCCTGAGCCGAATAGCAGCCCAGGGGCCTCGAAGTGGCGATTGTCTCTGCGAGCGCCTGAGCGCCATTGCCGACGCCATCCGGCGGCGCCAGGAAACCGAAATTACCCGGCCCATAAGCGGCGTTGTTTCCCACCATTCGCAATTCGATCAGCCGGCGATGAACCGCTGGATCCGTCACGGCCTGCTCAAGCGTCACACCGCCCGCCGTATTGGTGCCATTCACCATCTCATACGGGTTGCACATGAAGACGGGTGTGTAGTTGCAGACGCCGGAGGTGAAACCGGCCACCGAGGCGGTGCTTAGATTGTAGCTGGTGTTGGCGGCACTTCCCGAGGATACAATGGAAATGGGGAAAAACGCCGTGAAGGTCTCCGGCTGTGCTTGAACTTGGATGAACCGGGTCACGGTGGCCGATGCGGCGTAGTTGGCTGACGTTACCGGGTCGGAGTCATTTGCTGGAATGGTGGCGAGGAAACACCACGAAATCCGCCCCTTCGACCGGCATGCCGGATAAGTTGAGTCGACCGAGGCGGTTCCGGCGCCTGCGATCAGCGGCACAGTACCTCCATCCGAGAACCTGGTGCTGTTGGAGACGAGATTGGTCAGAGCGTTCTCGGCGCGTGTCCAGGCGTCGGACCGGCCGTTCAATTCGGCCGCGGCGGCAAGTGCCAGCGCGTCGGTGCCTTTCTGCAAGTCGTTGTGCAGGTTGTTGACCCGGCTCGCGTCGATCGCCAGCAGCGAGAAGCCGATGATCGCCGGCAGCATGACGCTGACGAGGATCAGCGCTATTCCCCTCTGATCGTGCCAGAACGCGCGAATGGTTCGCAGCATGGCCCTACCCCTTACCCCTTCACGCCAGGCCCCTCGAATGCCCGGCGCACCGCATCCTTCTGCTCAGTTCGCTCCGTTGGTCACACCCGAAGTCCCGACATTGACCGTCATGTTCGTGGTTGGTGGCGGGGGCGGTGGAACTCTGTACCTTTGGATGACACCGACGGCGCGAGCGCCATCGCCTTCAATTTTCGTGTTGTTCGAAACCGGATTGACCGGATCGACCGTCTGCAGCAGCGAATTGAATTTCTGCGTATCGCCTGCTGCCAGCGTCACCGTATCGTAGTTGTTGAGATAGTCTGCGGCGCAGCCTGTCAGCAGGCCGGTGCACAGAACGACGAGCAAGAGCTTATTTCTTGACATAGAGCATCTTGTCCTTCGATTTCACGTCCAGCATGTGGCCATAGGGGCCGGTGACGCCTTCGCCGTTTTCATATTGGCGGATCATGTCCTTGTTCACCTCGAGCTGGCCGAGGATGAAGAACTCCGGATCATTGGCCGGCCGCGTCTTGTCGAACGGCGTCGCCAACTGCTCGCTGGGCTTTGTCGGCCGCACGATATGCGGCGTGACGATGACGACCAGTTCGGTTTCTTCCTTCTGATTGCTCGAATTGCGGAACAGCGCGCCGACGATCGGCACCTGACCGAGCCACGGCACCTGGTTCTGCAGCTTGGTGGTCTTGCTCGACAGAAGTCCGCCGAGGGCGAAACTCTGGCCGTCGCGCAATTCGACCACGGTCTGCAGTTTGCGATTGGTGAAGATCGGGTCGCCGGCAGTGGTGAAGCTGGTGAGGTCGCTCACCTCAGGCGCCAGTTTCATATGGATCTTGCCGTCGTCCATCACGACAGGCGTGAACAGCAGATTGACGCCGAACTGCTTGAATTCGATCGTCACCTCATCGTTGACAACGCGGCGGATGGGCACCTCGCCCCCGGCGTTGAAGCTGGCCGTCTCACCTGAAAGCGTGGTCAGATTGGGTTCGGCCAGCGTGCGCACCACACCCTTGGCCTCGAGCGCCTCGATATAGAGGTCGACCTTGACATTGCTGTCGATGACGCGAGTGAGCAGTGCCCCGAAGGGACTAGACTTGGATAGGAGGTTACTGATCAGATCGCCCGACCCGAGCACGACGTTATCCTTGTCGACGGCGGCAATACCGGTTCCGGTTTTGGTCGTGCCGCTGCCATTCGTGCTTTTGATCGATACGCCGAGATCACGGCCAACGTTGCGCTTCGCTTCCAGCACGCGCACTTCCAGGTTGACCTGCTGGCTGTCGTCGATGGTCACGGAGTTGATAATGGCGTCGGGGCCATACTGCTGGGCGACTTCCACGATGGAGGCCAGCGTCGCGGCATCCTTGACATGACCGGCCAGCCTGATCTTGCCGTTGATCGAGCCGATTTCGATGCGCGCCCGAGGCGCCACCTGGCGGATTGCCGCGGCCATGTCGCTGACATCTTGACCGACCTCGACCTGGAGCGTGCCCAGCGAGCGCTTGTCTTCGGAAAACAGGTTGACGGTCGTTGTGCCGACACCTTTGCCGATGACATAGAGCGTCTTGTCGGTCATAGGCTGGGCATCGGCGATCTTCTCGTCGCCCACGACAATGTCGCCCAGGGTGGAGTTCACCTGGATCGTCACAGACTGCGATACCGGTACGAAGATGCGATGGATAGTCGGGTTCGACACGTCGATGCTGCGGTCGGCGGCATTGGCCACGGGGCTCAGCGGCAGCAATGCGCAGGACAAGGCGAAAGCGGCTGCCGCCAGTGGTCTCCGGAACACACGCATCTACGCTAACCCCCTGCCGGCTGATTCGGAGTGTCGATCCTAATGCGCCAGCGTCATCTTTGTCGCGGCACATCGTATGTTTCGAGCTTTATACCTCGAAATACACCGATTGTCGCACGTGCCGGCGGTTCCGGCTGCACGTATTTGACCGTTTCCTTGACGATTTCCTTCACTTGCGGCTCAGATGCCACAGCCGGAGCCGGCTTGACCTTGCTCAGATCGTCAAGCTTGCTGCCTACCCGTTCAACGGCCTGAGCCAGCCCGGCCAGTTTGTCGTCGGCCCGTTTGCGCTCGGCGGCCGCCTCCGCTTCTACGGCGGCCTGCTTTTCAAGCTCCGCCTGCCGTTTCGCAACATCCTCGGGCGTATCGCCGGTAAGGTCGGAAAGTGTGACGCGCTCTGTGGTCTCGCCCTGGCTTGCCGCGGCCTGGCGGAGCGCAAGCGACAACTGGCCTGCGCCGGCTGCCAATGTCAGCTTCTGCGCATCCTTGGTGCTGACTTCGACGGTTACCGCTTTCACTACGGTCGGGCTGTCCTTGCTTTCATCCGCGACCTGGTCGACGGCAAGCACCTTGACGCTCTGCAGCAGCACGTCAACAAAACTCCTGTCCGCGCCGCCATCGGCGCGCACCGTGCGGGTCAACAATATGTCGACGCGGTCGCCGGGGAAAACAAAGCCAGCAACGCCAAGCACGTCGTTGACCCTGATCGAAACGGCTTTCATGCCTTCGCTCAGCACCGCCGATAGCGTGGCGCGCTGGCCAGGGCCGGTGATCTTGGTGGCCAGAACAGGTTCGTTGGCGCCGATAGCCTGCAATGCCTGCTTCGAGCCTTCGCCGGAAAGAAGATCCTTGGTTGTTTTGAACGCGCCGGCCGGAACCGCGCCGGCGGGCCAGGCAATCTCGCGTAGCTTGTCCGCGGTCAGCGTGTCGCCGAACTTCAGCGCCACTGCCGCCACCACCACAGTATCGCGCTTGACCCCGTCCGACTGCGCCAATGCGCTGCGCTGGTTAGCCAGCCAGATATTGGCAAGTACAACCGCCAGTACGCCGAACACGCCGGCGAGGACGATCATGATGATAGTGTTAGCGCGCATCGACCCCAAGCCCCAAATCTAGTTAATCGCCCCTGGCGAGCAGGGTCCGGGCATTTCTGCCCGGACCCCGGATACTTCCGTGGTCAGCTGCCGGTGCCGCCTACGCCGCAAGAGCCAGGTCCTGCATTCAGACCAGTACAGAGAGCGGTGAAACGTCCCGTCACCCACAAACCGATGCCGACGATGATCAGGATCGAGGCTGCGGCGATGATGCCGATCAGGATGGAATATTCGACCATAGCAGCGCCGTTGTCGTCGTCGCGGAACTGCCGGGCCATCGTCATGAGCTTCTTCATGCCAATTTCTCCCTTTGGAGGTTGAACCCGACGAGACGAGCTAAGGATGAACCCCATACCCAAGCATCCCCCGTCGACTTGATCTAAGTCCTGGCAAAAAGCAGAGTCAAACGGGATTAACAGTTCCTTAACCTTCGAATACCTGAAAGGAAGCCAGTCTAATTTTAGCAAGCGCTTGATTCGATTAATTTTTCGAGCGGCCTTAACCATTCATTCACAATCTCGCGCCCCCCATATCGGTAACCTCATCATATTAGAGTATGTGCATAGTCCTTTATATGTAACGGCTTACCGAGGGTCGGTAGCGAGGGAATCATACGTTGCAGGGCGAAACGTTTCGTGAGGCTGGAGTAGAGGTGTGCTCCTGGATCCACACTCCGAAAATAAAACGATTTTTTTGGCGTCTCGTCTTAACTATGTTGTAAGTATTCGATCCTTTCGCCCGCGCTCGGCGCTTGTGCCCCTGGTGGTTAACGCTTAGTTTCCAACCTGAGGGAAGTTTGCTGGGGGCTTGGGTCATATGCTGGGGCGCTTCATCAAGGGACCGAGTGAGCCGCGGGCGTCGCAGCCTGTGGCCGTGGTGGCGACATCGAATGGAGTGGCGGTCGCTCCGGCGCCGGATGCCGAAATGCAGGGCGACGATTTTCTCACGCTCAAGGTCGAACTGCATCGCCATCTCATCGACCGGTTCAATCTGACCGCTCTCGAAAACGCATCCAAGGACGAAATCCTGGACGAGATCCGGCCTATCGTGCGCGAGTTCGTTCGCCATCGAAACGTTCCGCTCAACGCCCGTGAGCTCGATCAACTGACCAGCGATACGGCCGACGAGATGCTTGGCCTGGGACCGATCGAACCGCTGCTCAAGGACGATTCCATCGCGGATATCCTGATCAACACCCACAACCGTGTGTTCATCGAGCGCCGCGGCGTAATCGAGGAAACCGCGATCCGTTTCCGGGACGAGGCGCACCTTCTGCGCATCGTAAACAAGATCGTCTCGGCCATCGGCCGCCGCGTCGATGAATCCGCGCCGATGGTCGATGCGCGCCTGGCAGATGGATCACGCGTCAACATTGCGGTGCGGCCGATCTCGGTGGATGGCCCGCTGGTGTCGATTCGCAAATTCTCCAAGCATCCTTATTCACTCGAGCGCCTGATCGCGTTCAACTCCATACGCCCGCCAATGGTCGAGTTGCTGCGGATCGCCGTGCAGTCGCGCAAGTCGATCCTGGTTTCCGGAGGCACTGGCAGCGGCAAGACGACCTTGCTCAACGCGCTGTCGAGCTACATTCCGGCCAAGGAGCGCCTGATCACCATCGAGGATGCGGCAGAACTGCAGCTGCAGCAGCCGCATGTCGGCCGGCTGGAGACGCGCCCGCCCAATGTCGAGGGCAAGGGCGAGGTCCGCCAGCGCGAACTGGTCAAGAATGCGCTGCGCATGCGGCCCGACCGCATCATCGTCGGCGAGGTTCGCGGCGAGGAAGCCTTTGACATGTTGCAGGCCATGAACACCGGCCACGAAGGCTCGATGACCACCATCCATGCCAACACGCCGCGCGACGCGATCTCACGTCTCGAGCAGATGGTCGGCATGGCGGGCATGCCGATGACCAATGATTCCATCCGGTCGCAGATCGCTTCGGCCATCGATATCATCGTGCAGACGCAGCGCCTTTCCGATGGCGGCCGGCGGGTCATCTCCATTTCGGAGTTGACCGGCATGGAAGGCAACGTTGTCCAACTCCAGGAAATCTATCATTTCGTTCGGCGCGACGTCGCCGCTGATGGTACGATCATCGGCGACTTTCGGGCAACCGGTGTTCGCCCGCGCTTTGCCCAGGAGGCGGCGACGCTGGGGCATCATTTCGCGAAGGATGCCTTCAATCCGCAGGTTACGCTGTAATGCTGACCGGGCAGACGTTGCTATATTTCATCTACGTGCTGGCCGCCGCCTCGGTGATCCTCGCAGTCGAGTCCCTCTACGTGTCGTACTCGGCGAGGCGTGTAAGGCTCGGCATTATCAATCGCCGGCTCAAGCGGCTCGGAGAGGAGGGTCCGGCGGAACAGACCCTACAAGGTCTTTTGCGTGAGCGGGGCCTGAGCTCCACAGGCGACTACCTTTTCGGAGCAATAGGTCTAAACAGGCTTTATACGCAGTCAGGCACCACCGGGAATCCAATCCTCTTTGCGGTGATCTTCGTGCTTGCGGGACTGGTTGTGGGGCTTGTCGCTACACTGGTCTTCAACCTGCCGATGGTTGTCGGGTTCATAGCCTTTTTCGTCGTGGGCTTCGTGCTGCCGTTGCTGGTTCTGCGGCGAGCGCGCAACAAACGAATCCTCAAATTCGCCCGGCAACTTCCCGACGCTCTCGACATGATCGTGCGGTCGCTCAAGGCCGGCCACCCGACATCGGTGGCAATCAGCTTGGTCTCACGCGAGATGCCTGACCCGATAGGAACCGAATTCGGCATCGTGTCCGACGAGATCACTTTCGGTCTGAGCCTGGAACAGGCGGTGCGAAAGCTGTCGGAGCGGGTCGGGTTCGATGGGTTGCATTTGCTGTCGGTGTCACTCTCTATCCAATCCAAGACCGGTGGCAACCTCACGGAAATCCTGGCCAATCTTTCGGGGGTCCTACGTGAACGGCAAAAGCTTCGCATGAAAATCAAGGCGCTTACGGCTGAAGGCCGAGTGTCGGCCTGGATCATATCCTTGTTTCCTGTGGTGATGTTCCTGATCCTTCTGATCACCGCGCCCTCCTACTATGGAACAGTTTGGAACAATCCGCTGATATTGCCTGCGTTCACGATTTTCGGGGGTTGGGCGCTGTTGGGCGACTTCATCATGTATCGCATGGTCAACTTCGACATCTAACTGGGGCGAAGCACAGATTTGTTCGCGAGCTTGCAGGACCTGAGTTTCCTTATTTCCATTGCGGTCTTTCTGACCGCGGTAGCGCTTTTCCTTTTCGGTGCGCTTATCATGCTGCCGGCGCTACAAACGCGAAAACTGGTAACGCAGAGCCTGATTGCCGAAGGCATTGCCGATCGCCGGTCTCTGCTGGGACAGGAGCAGCTTGCGAAGATCGCTGCCCAACGCCCGATCCAAGCCTATTTCCGGACTGTCGAAAAGGAGCGCGGCGAACCAAATGCGCTGGAAGCCAAGCTTTTCCGAGCCGGCTTCTATCAACCCAGCGCGCCGGTGATCTACACCCTGTCGCGGCTCGGTGTGGTGTGTCTGGGCTTCCTGGGTTGCTATGCGATTCTGTCGCGGATACTGCCGCCATATTTGCCGACTTTCCTACCCTACGTCGTCTCCGCTCTGTTCGGTCTCGCCTGCCTGGTGATTCCAAGCGTTATGCTCGACCGCTTTGAAAATGGACAAAAACAGGTTTACCGGCGCGGCTTTCCTGACTTCATGGATATGATGATCACCTGCGCCGATGCCGGCATGAGTCTGGAGGCTGCGGTCGAGCGCGTCAGCCAGGAACTGGCCGGCACCCACAAATGGCTGGGCATTCAACTTGCGATCATGAATCTGCAAATGCGCGCCGGCAAGCCATTGCGGGAGGCGTTGCGGGAACTCGCTGACCGCTTGGGACTTGAAGAGGCACGGGCTCTGGCCGTGTTGTTCAGGCAATCGGAGGAACTTGGCACCAGCCTGACCGACGCTTTGCGGGTTTATAGCGACGAGATGCGAAGCCAGCGGATCCTGCACGCCGAGGAGCGCGCCAATTCCTTGCCGGTCAGAATGATGATCCCGTTGGGACTTTGCGTCTTTCCAGTCGTGCTTATGGTCATCCTGCTACCGGTAATCATCCGAATGAGGGGCATTTTCTTCTAGTTATGCGTAAGCTTTGATTCTAATGTGAGTCGGGGGCGACCCTTGGGGACAAATATATGAGATTGCGAAATGCGGCCGCAGCCGGCCTATTGATCATGGCGATTGCCGGCTGCCAGACGGACCCGACTGACGGTGTTGTTCGCACCAACGAACCCTCCAAGGGCGACGTCACTTCCTTTGGCGATACGTTCGAAGGGCTGAAGACAGTCAGCGATGTCGACTACTATGCTTCGGACCAGGCGGTCGCCGAGGCCAAGAATCAATTCCGCTCGGAAAATTATGGCAATGCCGGTGCGCTGTTCTACAAGGCCACGCGCCTGGCGCCCAATGACGGCGTCGCCTGGCTCGGCCTTGCCGCCTCCTGCGACCGCATCCGCCGCTTCGACCTCGCCGATCTGGCCTATGGCCGCGCCTTCAAGCTGCTCGGCGGCACGCCCGAATACTACAACAATCTCGGCTATTCCTATCTGCTGCGCGGCAAGCTGCAGAATGCCCGCACCAACTTCCTCAAGGCCTATGAGCTGGCGCCCAACGATCCAACCGTGGCCAACAATCTGAAGCTTCTGTCCTCCAGCGTGCAGAACGTCGAGCGGCAGTAGCTATGCTGCTCGGCGCATCGCTGCTGCTCAAGGCCCTTGCCATCCCTCTGCTCGCCAGAATCGCCTGGGTCGACTTCACCACCCAGAAGATAACCAATCGCGACGTGCTGCTGCTGCTTTGCCTGGGCCTGGGGTCCCTGCAACTTCTGTCGGTTCAGTCCGGATCGTGGTGGGACATGGGCTTGAGCGCACTTGCCGGCTTGCTCCTGTTTGTCGTGTTCTTCCCCTTCTGGATATTGCGCAAGATCGGCGCCGGCGATGTCAAGCTGATGGCGGTCATACCGTTCCTGGTCGGCGGCAGCGGCCTTGTCGTGTTTTCTCTGCTGCTAATGGTCTTCGCCGTAGCCATGGCGGTGGTCGTGAAAAACCCGTTTCTGCTGCCGGCAGGCGCATTTCGCCTCTATGTCCAGCATATGGACCGGAAGGGCGTCGTGCCGTTTGGGGTGCCGATTTCGGCAGCTGCTGTTGGCGCTATTGCCTTCCAGATATATGGGGGTTTTGTGATGGCCAGCAGTTCGGGAGTTCTGCAGCAGCTTAGCTAGCTCGCGGCTGCTCGTTGGAAGTCCCGATAAGGGACTTGGCGACTAAGTCCACGGCGCGAGTGCCATGCTCCGCTACTCAACGGCCAACCTCTGTCCTACCCATCGCCCGCAATACCGCCAGATCATCACAGTCGCCACTATCGCCAGATAGCCATCAATTGCGTAGTGCCATCCGAAGTAAACCGAGCCAAACATGATGAGGCCAACATAGATCCAGGCGATCACACCGGCCCATCGCTTGAGGCCCGAGAGGAAAAGGGCGTTCAAAACAGCGATAGCAACGTGGAAACTCGGCATTGCCGAGATACCAGTGCCGATCGACGCCTTATGGCTCGTGTAGGATGCATAAAGATAGTCGGCGATCAGGAGGATGTCGGGGCCGGCAGCGCTCGCCTTTAGCGATGCGATGAGGTCTTGAAACATGTCAGGGTCAAACATCCGGTCATAGAAGATCGGCCCAGCCGAGGACGCGGCCAACCTCACAATCACGCCCAGAACAATCACCACTACGGTGAGCGACAGGAAGTAGCGCTCACGCTTTGAGGCATCGTCAAGCCAGGCTGCGATGACGACGATGCCGGCAAGCAGAACGAACCACATATGCGCATAAAGGACATAGAGCACCCAATCGGCGAAGGCCG
Organism: Mesorhizobium sp. M4B.F.Ca.ET.143.01.1.1; assembly: GCF_004792275.1. Taxonomy (NCBI): domain Bacteria; kingdom Pseudomonadati; phylum Pseudomonadota; class Alphaproteobacteria; order Hyphomicrobiales; family Phyllobacteriaceae; genus Mesorhizobium; species Mesorhizobium sp. M4B.F.Ca.ET.143.01.1.1. The sequence goes on along the minus strand of NZ_SRSR01000007.1, from coordinate 173,331 downwards.
GAATTGGCAGCGCGCGCGCCCATTTCCAAGGATCGCCGAAATGCAATACAGCATCGACCCTAGCCAGGATCCGATCGGCGAAGAACGGCACCATCTGCGAGAATTCGTGCTTGAAAGTGGTGAAAGCAGCCAGACAAAGAATGAAGATTCCGAGCGTGCATGTCGCGCCGAAGCCTCGCGACTTCAGCTTGTCCCGCAACCAGCTGAACGGGGAGCCCGGCCGGCAGATCATCGCTGCAATAGCGAGCCCGAGCAATATCAGGAAGGGCAACATGAGGTAGAGAACCCTCAGCCTGTAGGTCCCAAGCGCTGTAAAATAGGTGTCGGGAAAGAGGTAGGCTGCGAGCCCGGCGTAGCAAAGGCAGAAGACTGCGAGCTTTGCGGAAGCAGAGAATCGCCGTCGTTCGACGGCTAGGTCAGGCGCCATTTCCATTGCCGCACCGGCTTCTTCTTGACAATGGGGAGAGGCGGTGGTTCGCCGGAGACCGTCGGTCTTGGGGGCTCAAGGATCAGGTGTTCAATGAGCGCAACAGCACCTGCGCTGACCGCGCCAGCAAGCGCCACAATGAAAAGCCTCTTCAGGAAGTCCACATGAAACCCCGCTCCCGACCGGAGAATGCGACGGGCGACACCAAAACGCAATCAACCTCCATCGCCAGAATTCTGAATTGATAGGCCGGACATTCGCCCCTTGCCAAAGCCATTTCAGAGGCGTCCATTCATCCCCAAATAGACCCCGGCGCTCATCCCCTCAAAACCCCGCAGTCGACTTCGCCACCAGCTTCAGCGCGCCCTTCTCGACCCGGTAGAACGGCATCGTGCGCTGGCTGGAGCCGTCGGCACGGAAGCGGAACAGGCCGGTCGAGCCGCGGAAGCCGCTGGCGTTTTCCAGCACCTGCTTGCTGAAGCCGTTCGGCCCGACGGCGCTCACCACGCCCGCGGTCAGCGCCACCATGTCGTAGGCATAGGCGACATTGACGTCGGCCGGGTAGTGGAAGGCCGCGTTGAAACGGTCGGCGATCGACCCGGTCTCGTTCTGGTCGAGCGTCGCGATATAGGCGCCTTCGAACGACGGCTCGATCGGATGCTCCAGCCAGCGATCGGTTCCGATCAGCGAGACCGTCTTGCCGGGAATGCCTTTTGCCTTCAGCGCCGCAAGCACCGGCGACGGGCTGGCGTCTCCGCTGGCGACGATCACCGCATCGGGCGCGTCCACCAGCGAGCCCATGTCGGCGACCGCCTTGGCGCCGCCGTCCGCGGGCGAGTAGGGCAGGGTGACGGCAAGCGCCGCGCCATAGATGCTGAGGCCGTTGGCGACCCGCTTCTCGACAGCGCCGGCATCGCTGCCCGCGGCCACCAGCAAAACGAATTTCTTGGCGCCCTTGGCGGCGATCGCCGCCGCGCCCGCCGCCGCGCTGTCGGCCTCGCTCAGCCGCACGGCATAGACGCCGGGGCCGCCGGAAAAATTGTCGGCCAGCGCCAGCACCGGCGGCCGCGTCGAGCCCGACAGCTTGGCGATGTGCTGCGCGGCCGGCAGTTCGGTCGGGCCGATAACGACCTTCGATCCCGTCGTTATCGCCTTGACCGCCAGGTCCTTGGCATTGGCCGGATCGCCGCGCGTGTCCTCGACGGTCAGCGTCAGCAGGTTGTTGCCAAGATCGGCCATGGCGAGCTTGGCGCCGTCAAGCATCTTCCTGCCGTCTTCGCCCGCGCCTCCCGCAGCCGACAGCGGCAGCAGCATGGTGATCTTGGCCGGCCCTGTGCCCAGCGACTGCGTCGCCTGCATCGCCTTTGGCGCCGCGGCGACGCTGCCGCCGGCGGGGGCGCCGGGCGCCGCAATCGCGGCCGGATCGAGCGCCTCACTCACGCTGCCTTTCGACTGGCAGCCGGACAAGGCGGCCGCCAGCGCAAACGCGATTGCCCACGCTTGTGGCGAGGGCGGGTGCCGTCTGTTGGAAATGCCGCGAAGCGCCGCGCCGGCATGCGCGGCAACCGGCGCCAGGCTCGCGGCGGCGAGCGGCAAGGCTTTCGGGGCTGTCATCACCAGTCTGTTGGCGCGCTCGCCCTTCAGGTCAGTTCATGTACTCGACCATGCGATCGTGGAAGCACTCGCATTTGTTGAGCGTGTCTTCGTCCTTGTAGTTCGTCTTCAGGTAGCCATAGGCCATGCCGCAGTAAGCCTTGGCTTCCGAAGCCCAGACGAAGGCGGGGCGCGACGAGTGGATCCACTCCGGGCTTTTGGCCACGGCGACCGACTCGTCCATCAGCTTCACCACCTGGGTCTTCAGGTCGGCGATGTTGTCGGTCAGCACCAGGTTGGACGTCCCGACGGTGCGGCAGTAGTCGGCCGTCGGGCCTTCGATGATGTCGGCGGCACGCCCTGCCGATCCGACCAGCAACAGGGCCGCGGCCGACACCAGCAATCTTGCGGAACGCTTCATGATAAAGTCCCCTCCATAATCCCAATATACGAGTTGCTAATACATAGCATGGCGATGTCCCGTTGCGCCATGCCGCTAGACTAGATTTGCCGTGGTCGTGTGCGTGGTCGTGCCGTCGTCGTAGAGCAGCGTGATGGTGTTGGCCGCCGGCAGGTTCTGCAGCGTCGCGACGTCGACGAAATTGGCGCCGTTGGCCGTGCCGTCGGCATCGACGCTGAGCGTGCCGGTCGCTGCATTGTAGTTGACGAAGTCGCCGACATTGGCGCCGCCAGGAGCAGTGTCGAACAAGGACGAAAGGTCGATTTTGTCGCCGTGCCCGCCGACACCGCTGTAGTCGACGATCAGATCCTTGATGTCGAGCCCGTCAAGCTTGAACGTATCGGCGCCCGTGCCGCCGGTAAGCGTGTCCTGCCCGGCGCCGCCGATCAGCAGGTCGTTGCCGTCGCCGCCATTCAGCGTGTCGGCTCCAATGCCGCCGATCAGCGTGTCGTTGCCGGAAGTGCCAAGCAGGTTGTCGTTTCCGGAAGTTCCGGCAATGGCCTCAACCGTCAGATGATCGCCCGTCGTGCCATCGATATGGACGTTGAAGGTTTGCGTCGCAACATCGCCGTCGCCATCCGTAATGGATACTTTGATGCCGTTGAAGTCGAGATCTGCCGGCGGCGTTTCTGATTGCGAGCCGACCTCGACGCCATTCAGGCGGAACCCGCCGCCATTTGAGGCATCGCTGAGGACTTTGACCGCGTAGATGTCATCGCCGGCTACATAGTTGGCGGTACCCGCGACAGCCGACCAGTCAAGCTGGCTGACCTGGATGACCTGGCCCGAAGTCACGTTGAGCGTCACCTGATCATAATGCGTGGCATCGGTGTAAACGAGGACGGTGATTTTGGCCGTTGACATGCCGCCCGTGTAGCCCTCGGTCGTGAACTTGAAATCGTCGACGCTGTGAGGGGTCGTATTGTTACTATCGTTGACGAATGCGAATTTTATGGATTCACCGGGGTCATTTGTCTGGCCGGAGCTACCCTTGACCGCCCAACCTTGATTACTGGTGTTCACCAAATCCCCGCTTTGGCCGGTGGGGGCCACGCCGTCATCGCCGGTAACAAGAATGTTGAAGTCCGTGGCAGCACCCAAATCCACGATCAGTGAACCTGTCGGCCCTCCGGCTGTCGCTGAAGTCGCGGCGATTGGAGTAAAGACGACATCACCTGCCCGGTGCAGAACTTCCAGCGAGTCGGTGCCGTTGGCATTCAGAGTTAGGACGGCAACGATATCAGCTCCTTCGTACAGGTTGAGCACGATCTGGGATGCCGAGCTGGAGGCAACTTGTACATTCTGCCCTGTGGCCGTGATGCCGCCGAACCCATCCGCCCCGTACTGCCACTCGGCGAACTGGCCGTCGTAGGTGGTAGCTGTTGCCGGATTGAGTGCCGACAAGCTGACGATGCCATCGGCGTTCCCATCATTGACGAGGGTGAAGGATGACACGTCGTCGACGATGTCGACCAGGATGGTGCCGGTGGTTGTGTTGCCGTGTGCGTCGGTCACCGTATAGGTGAAGCTGTCCTTGTCCTGTTCGGTGGTGATGCCGTTGTTGAGGGTCGCGCCGTCATAGGTATGGGTCAGCGTGTAGGTGTAGGTGCCGTCTGCATTGAGCACCAGGTTGCCGTAGCTGCCGGTGGCCGATGAGTTGAGCGTATAGGTATAGGGCCCCGTGCCGCCGGCCGGCGTGATGGCGCCGTTGAATATCTCGCTATTGCCGGCCGCGTCGCTGCCCGCCGGCAGGCCCTTCTCATAGACCAGCGCGTCGGTGTCGGAGGCGGTCACCGTGACGTTGTTGACGGTGATGTCCAGCGTCACCGTCGAGGTGTCGCCGTCGCCATCGGTGATGGTGTAGACGAAGTGGTCGACCGCGTTGGTGGTCACCGCGTTGGGATTGGCCGTGTAGGTGTAGGTGCCGTTGGCGTTGAGCACCAGCGTGCCGTACTGGCCCGCGATCCCGGCGCCGCCGAGATTGCCGCTCACCGGGTTGGAGACGTTCGAGCCGGTGGCCACGCCGGTCACCGCGCCGCCGGGCGCCGCGCCGTCGGCGCCGAGCACGTCAGGCGTTCCGTCGCTCAGCACATTGCCCGAGACCTGCGCGCCTTCCGAGACGCTGTTGGTGTTGGCATAGGCCGATGGCACGTCGTCGACGATGTCGACCAGGATGGTGCCGGTGGTTGTGTTGCCGTGTGCGTCGGTCACCGTATAGGTGAAGCTGTCCTTGTCCTGTTCGGTGGTGATGCCGTTGTTGAGGGTCGCGCCGTCATAGGTATGGGTCAGCGTGTAGGTGTAGGTGCCGTCTGCATTGAGCACCAGGTTGCCGTAGCTGCCGGTGGCCGATGAGTTGAGCGTATAGGTATAGGGCCCCGTGCCGCCGGCCGGCGTGATGGCGCCGTTGAATATCTCGCTATTGCCGGCCGCGTCGCTGCCCGCCGGCAGGCCCTTCTCATAGACCAGCGCGTCGGTGTCGGAGGCGGTCACCGTGACGTTGTTGACGGTGATGTCCAGCGTCACCGTCGAGGTGTCGCCGTCGCCATCGGTGATGGTGTAGACGAAGTGGTCGACCGCGTTGGTGGTCACCGCGTTGGGATTGGCCGTGTAGGTGTAGGTGCCGTTGGCGTTGAGTACCAGCGTGCCGTACTGGCCCGCGATCCCGGCGCCGCCGAGATTGCCGCTCACCGGGTTGGAGACGTTCGAGCCGGTGGCCACGCCGGTCACCGCGCCGCCGGGCGCCGCGCCGTCGGCGCCGAGCACGTCAGGCGTTCCGTCGCTCAGCACATTGCCCGAGACCTGCGCGCCTTCCGAGACGCTGTTGGTGTTGGCATAGGCCGATGGCACGTCGTCGACGATGT
>NZ_SRSR01000007.1:0-167891 GCF_004792275.1 Mesorhizobium sp. M4B.F.Ca.ET.143.01.1.1 | reverse complement strand
GCCGGGCGCCGCGCCGTCGGCGCCGAGCACGTCAGGCGTTCCGTCGCTCAGCACATTGCCCGAGACCTGCGCGCCTTCCGAGACGCTGTTGGTGTTGGCATAGGCCGATGGCACGTCGTCGACGATGTTGGCGGAGAGCGTGCCATTGGTGCTCTGGCCGTCCATGTCGGTCAGCGTGACCGTGAAGTTCTCGAACAGGCTGTTGGTGCTCTGCCCGGTGGCATGCGCCTCGTTGTCGTTGAGCGTGTAGGTATAGCTGACCACGCCGGTGCCGGCGTTGTAGCCGGTCACCGTCAGCGTGTTGCCGAGCGCGGTCGTGAACGAGCCGCCGGTGAAGGTGCCGTTGGTAATGAAGGCGTGGCCGTCGATCGCCAGCGAGGCGATGCCGTCGGGCGAATTGATGTTGAAGGTGCCCGCGCCCGTCTCAGCCGCGCTTGCCGGATCGGATCCGGGACCGCCCGGCGTGCCGACGTTCAGCGCCGCTTCATTGACGATCACGTCGCCGCCATTGGCCTCCGGCGTCAGATTGGAGATCTCTGGCGTCGAGTTGCCGATCGAGATCGTCAGCGTCGTGTGCGAGGTGTCGCCGTCGCCGTCCTTGATCGTGTAGGTGAAGACGTCGTTGACGCCGCCGGGCGTGCCGGCGTCGCGCACATAGGTGTAGGAGCCGTCGGCGTGCAGCGTCAGCTTGCCGTATTCGCCCTGGATCGGCGTATTGAGCGTGCCCGTGTTGTCCAGATCGGCATTGGTCGTGCCCTTGGCGACGCCCACAACCGTCGCGCCATCGGCGCCCTGGACGTCGGCAACGCCGTCCGTCGTGTTGGTGTCGGCGGCGTCGGTTCCGCCGGTGAGCACATTGCCGGTCGCCGGACCGAACTGGCCGGCCGCGATGCTGTCGGTGTCGGCGACCGCCGTCGGCACGTCGTCGATGATCGCGACGGCAAAGGTGGTGCTGGCCGTATCGCCGTCGACATCCGTGACGGTGATGCTGAAATTGTCCGGAACCGTATCGTTGGGATCGTATGCGTTGGTGTGATCGGGATGGGTGACCGACTCGGTCACCGTGTAATTGTATTCGATGGCACCGGTGACCGGGTTGAAGGACACGATCGTGATGTAGCCGAACTGACCCTGGATCTGCTGCCCGACGCCACTGACCGTGACGCCGTTGATGACGATCGACCCGATTCCGTCAGGCGCGTCGACGGTGATCGTGCCGATGCTCGACGTTTCGGCGTTGCTCGGCGCGTCGCTGCCGGGCGACTGCGACGGACCGCCGTTAATGCCGGTTTCGCTGGCTGCCTCGTCGGGGGTGAGCAGCGACACCGCCACCACCGAAACGCCTCTGTCCACGACATTGGGGAAGAGTTCGCGCCGCTCGAGCTGGCCGAACTGCAGGGCCGTCGGCGGCAGCAGAGCCGACAGGCCGAAGCCGTCGCCGATGCCGCCGGGGGGAACGGAGAAGTTTCCGCCCGCGCTGTTCGGCGAACCATTCCCGGATCCGGCCGACATCGAGCCGTCGGCGCCGAAGGCGACGTCGACATGGCTTGCTTCCAGCGCCGCGATCAGGGCGACGCGCGGCACCTCGACATCGCCGAGGATGAAGGTCGGCACGTTGAGGGCGCCGTCCTTGATGACGATCTGCGACCCGTCGGGCTGCACGAGCACGAGGTTGTGGCCATCGACCTTGATGTTGTCGATCGAGACATTGGCCGGAAGCCTGACGACGTTGCCGGCATCGGCCACATAGTCATGCGCCGCGCCCGCCGGTGCGTTTGCCGCTGCCGCGCCTGCTGCGGGCGGCTTGGCCGCCGGCGCTTCGGGCTGCACCGGTGCGCCGCTGCCGACGTCGACCGGCACCGGATCCGCCGGCGCGGCCTGCCCCGTCGAGGCTGCCTGCGCGACCTGGATCTCCTGCGCCGGTGTCAGTCCGGCATGTTCGCTGGATGCTCCATGTGCGTCAAAGGAACCTGAAACGTTGTCCAAATCGATATTGGTCGTCATGGCTTGAAACCCCTCCGGTATTTCCCGGAAAGAGACAGGGACGACCTTGTCTTTGCAACCGTCTCTCAATCTGCTTCATATACGCGAATATACGGACTTTTGTATTTTTTACGCATGGTAAACCTTCGAGGTATAACCTGATATGCATGCCGTCTTCTGGAGCCAGCTTGGTCGGCGACGGGCGGCGGGGTTTCATAAATATAAGTATAAATAAGAATAAAATTTTAGATAAAGTAGCTAAAACAGATTTCGCTAAATTTATCCACCTTCATTTCCAATAATTTGAGACGGGATTGATAGCGTCCACAGTCAAAGGTGGGCGTCATGAAAACACAAAAGATCGTCCTGGGGAACGCCGGGCTCAAGATTCTCCTGCTGGCAATGGGGCTCTCCAGCCTGCCGCTGCCGGCATCGGCGAGCGCCATGCCGGGTGATTCGGCCTCGCCCGCCGCGCCGCTCGAAGGGCTCCGGGCGCCGCTCGAAGGGCTCCGGGCGCCGCTCAGCCTGGGCGGTGTTTCGCTGGCCAGATACCAGCCCTGGCAGCCCGCCGCGTCATACCGGATCGAAATGATCTCCGCCGCCTACAGCTTCGCCGAGGTCGACCGCTCGGCGGCCTCGTCGGCGGCGCAAGCCGATGCCGGCATCGACCCGATACAGACGGCCGCGATCATTCCGGGTGTGTTCGGCTCGGTCGCCCTGTCGATGCGCAACTTTCCGGTCGCGGCGCGCTGGGCGCCCGTCTACAAGGCGATCGTCGGCTGTGCGGCCGACACCGGCTGCGAGCGCAAGAACGCCGCCTTTGCCGCGATCGTCGATGCCGCCAAGGCAAAGGGGTTCAGCGACAGGCTGGCCTTCGTCAACACCAGCATCAACCGCCTGATCGCCTACCGCAAGGACAGTGTCGTCTACGGCAAGATGGACTATTGGGCGAAGCCCTCGGAAATCCTCGAGCGCCGGGCCGGCGATTGCGAGGATTTTGCCATTCTCAAGATGACGGCGCTGCTCGAGGCGGGCATTCCGGCGCAGAGCATGTCGCTGGTCGTCCTCCAGGACCGCAAGCGGAAATTCTTCCACGCCGTGCTATCGGTGAGCACTGCCAGCGGCGCCTTCATCCTCGACAGTCTGGGCAACGCCGTCAGGCGCGAGAGCGACCTGCCCGATTATGTCCCGCTCTATTCCTTCAGCATGGACCGGGCCTGGATCCATGGCTCAAGGACCGGCGGCGCCGAGATGGCCGACATCAAGGGCGGCTTTGCCACCGTTGCCCCCGGCGAGGGCCTGGAGCCGGCGATGGTATCCAGGGACTCAGCCCCGACCCGCATGGGCCCGCGCTGAGCAGTCTGCTCGGGCGGTCAGCCGTTGAAGACGAAAGCCATCAGCAATTCCGGCTCCGCCACCGGCGCGCGCACCACGTTGAGCTGGCCCCGGTAGCGCCGCTCGCCGACGCCGATGACGAAGCCGGTGTTGACCGGCGTCTCGCCATTCGCCTCGAGCCTGGCGAAGATATCGGCCACGTTGAGGTCGAGTGCCAGCTTCAGGTCATGCCGCGCATCGTCGTTCGGCGCCGTCGGCAGCTGGCGCTTGACCAGTTGCTGGAACGGCGCGTTGAAGGTCAGGATCTTCTTCGACGAGGACAGCGCGAAGGCCGGCGACGGGCAGGCGACCAGTATGGCGGTGATCGTCCTGATCGAGGCGAGCTTGCGCAGGCTCAGGTTTTCGTCAGCCATTCCGCGCATGCAGGCAACCCTGATCGCCGATGTCAGGTTCCCTTGTTCGGCATGGGCGATCTCGTCGACCAGCATGCCGATGGTGCATTTGCGGCTTTCGGCCATTTGCTTCAGCGTCACCCAGAAGGCGCGCTCGAGGCGGATGCCGCGGCGCACGCCGCCGCGCGCCACGACGCGGAATTCCGGCCCGAAATCCTCGGCCGTCAGCGGCAGGAGCAGCCGCTCGCCCTGGTGGGGGACGGCAGGTATGATGCTATCGCTCACTCATAGCCTCCTCGCGCGCCTTGTTGATCGGCTTCAAGAGATAGGTCAGGATCGTCTTGCGCCCGGTCTTGATGTCGACCGAGCAGATCATGCCGGGGATGATCGAATAGGCCTTGCCGTCCCTTTGCAGCGTCGACTTCTCCGTCGCGACCCGCACCTGGTAGTAGGGTTCGCCGGTCTTCTGATCGACCAGGCTGTCGGCGGTGATGTTCGAGACCTTTCCCTCTATGCCGCCGAAGATCGAGAAGTCGTAGGCCGTGACCTTGATCAGCGCTTCCTGGTCGGGCCGGATGAAGGCGACGTCGCGCGGCGAGACCCGGGCTTCGACCAGCAGGGTTTCCGAGGTCGGCACGATGCCGGCCACCACCGCGCCCGGCTGGACGAAGGCGCCGACGGTGTTCAGGTCCAGCGTGTTGACGATGCCGTCCACCGGCGAGCGGATATCGGTGCGCGCCACCTTGTCGGTGGCGCCGCGAATGGTTTCTTCGACGACTGAAAGATCGGCCAGTGCCTGGGTGAGGTCGTCCAGAGCTTCCTGCTGAAGCTGCAGGCCGAGCTCGTCCACCTGCAGCTGCGCTTCGGTGATCGCCGCCTTGGCCTTCTTGATGGTCTCGCCGGCGAGATTGAGCTGGCCGTTGAGCTCGGTCTGCTCGCGCTCGACGCGGAGCTGCTCGGTCTTGGCCATCAGGCCCTTCTTGACCATGGATTCGACCAGCTTCGCCTCCTGGTCGCTGACGACCAGGTTTTTCGACAGGCGGTCGAAATTGGCGGTCGCCTCGTCCAGTTCCTTCTCGCGCTGTTCGAGGCGGGACTTGAGCACCGACAGCTTGTTGTCGAAATTGCCGCGCCGGGCGACGAGCAGCTTCTGCTCATTGTCGCAGATTTCCGGGGCGACCGACTGGATATCGGCCGGGCACGGGAAGGGACCCGAAATGTTGCCGCCCTGCTCGTATTTGAGCCTGGCGATGCGTGCCTGCAGCGCGCGCGCCTTGGCCTGCTGTTCGCCAAGGCTGGAGGTGTTCATCGTATTGTCGAGGCGAATGATGAGGTCGTTCTTCTTGACGACCTGGCCGATCTTGACGGCGATCTCCTGGACCACGCCGGCCTCGCTGGCCTGGATGATCTGGGTCTTGGAGGCGGGTATGACCTTGCCGTCGCCGCGCGCGATCTCGTCGACTTCGGCGAACGAGGCCCAGCCGACGAAAGCGACGAACAGCGCCGCTATGATGTATATCGATGCCGACGCGAAAAACGGCGGACGATCTTCTCTTGCAAGCATCTACCCAGTCCCAATCAGGCGCTCGACTTCTGCAGCGCCTGGATGACTTGTTCCTTCGACCCGTCGGCGACGATCTTGCCCTGGTCGATGACAATGAGGCGGTCGGCGAGCTCCAGCATGCTGAAGCGGTGGGTCGACACGATCAGTGTCGTATTCCGCTCGAAAGCCACTTTGAGCTGCTTGATCAGCTGCCGTTCCGAGGCAAGGTCCATCGACCCCGACGGTTCGTCGAGAAAGACGATCTTCGGCTTGGTCAGCAGCAGGCGCGCGATCGCCACCGCTTGCCTCTGGCCGCCCGACAGATTGGTGCCGCGCTCGCCGACATTCATGTCGTAGCCGCGCGGATGACGGGAAACGAATTCGTCGACGCCGGCGGCCTTGGCGGCCTCGATGATCTCCTCGTCGCTCGCCTCCGGCGCCGCCATCAGAAGGTTTTCCTTGATGGTGCCCGAAAACAGGTCGCCGGCCTGGGCGACGATCCCGACCGCGGCGCGCACCTCCGAGGGGTGGTATTGGCGAATGTCGATGCCGTCGACGAGCAGCTCTCCCGAGGTCGGCAGGAAAAGCCGGCCGATCAGGCGTCCCATCGTCGTCTTGCCCGAACCGATGCGGCCGATAATGCCGACCCGCTCGCCCGGCTTGATCGAGATATTCAGCCCGCTCAGAACCTCGGTATCGGAGCCGGGATAGACGAAGCCGACATTCTTGAACATCATCGCGCCGCTGCGGATCGGGCGGTTGACGAAGCCCACCGTATCCGGCCGGTCCTCCGGCTGCGCCATGATCGAGTTGATGATCCGGAGCGACAGCATGGCCTGGCGGAATCGGGAGAGCGTGATGGCGATCTGGCCGAGCGGCGCCACCGCCCGGCTCGCCAGCATGACCGTGCCGATGATCGCGCCCGTCGAGACATAGCCCTCGGAGAAGGCATAGGCGCCGGCCACGACCAGGGCGACGGTCACCAGCTGCTGGATGGAGCCGGTGATGTTGCCGGCGGCGGCCGAAAGCTGCTTGATCTTCTCCGAGGTGTTGGCGGCGTTCTTCGAATGCTCGCCCCATTTGCGCAGCAGATAGGCCTCGGCGCGCAGCGACTTGATCGTCTCCAGCGTCGAAATGGACTCGACCAGCAGCGCCTGGCGCTGCGCGGCCTCGTTCATCGAGGCGGCGACGCGCTTGCCGATCCGGCGCTGCGTCACCAGGCCGACGATGACGGAGATCACGAAGGCCAGCGCCGGGATGATCACCAGCCAGCCGCCGATGGCGTAGATGACCAGCAGGAAGACGAAGACGAAGACGGTGTCGATGAAGACGCTGATGGTGTTGGAGGTGAAGAACTCGCGCACGAATTCATACTGGGTGACGCGGTTTGCGTATTCGCCGGTTGAACCGGGACGCGCCGACAGCGAGGAGTTCAGCACCTTCTCGAACAAAAGATAGGATATCCTCAGGTCCGCCTTGCGCCCGGCATAGTCGATCAGCGAGGCGCGCGCCGTCTTCAAAAGCAGGTCGAACAGGATGACGGCGGCGATGCCGAGCGCCAGCACCCAGAGCGTCGCGACGGCCTTGTTCGGCAGGATCCTGTCGTAGACGTTCATGGTGAAGATCGGAGAGGCGATGGCCAGCACGTTGATGAAGACCGCCGACAGCACGACCTTCGAATAGGTGCGCCAGAACGCGCCCATGGTTCCGGTAAGCCAGTGCCGCCTTTCGATCTTCGCCGCCGAGCCGACCTTCATCGCCTCGGTGGTGTTGGCATAGGTGATCGAGAACGACGCGCCGCCGCTGATGTAGCTTTCGGCCAGCTCGGACTTGCTGATCGTGGTGCGTCCGTTTTCCTGCGGCGCGGTGAGATAGTCGCCGCTGTCGATTTCCGCCAGCAGCGCGACCGGCAACTGGCTGACGCGAAACACGATCGCCGGCAGGTCGATGCGTCCACGCATGAAGTCGCGATGGTTGAACTCGCTGACCTCCAGGCCGATGCGTTCGGCAAGATGCCTGATATCGCCGACCTCGATGCGCGACTCCGCGATCGGAACCCCGGCAAACAGCACGGTTTCCGCGCTCGGCCTGCCGAGATACGCCGCAATCGCCGAGAAGCAGGCCTTGAAAGCCTCCTTGGGCGACAGGATATTGGGCTGCTGATTCACGATCCGCCCCGAAGGACCAGCGATCGATGTTACATCGGCTGCTTCTTCCTCACCGGCGCGAGGATGTCGAACGGCAGATCGTTCTTCTGCTCCGACGGGGTCCGCGCATAGGTTTCGGTATCGGCGGTTTCCGGCACGCCGAACTCGGTTCGGGCATAGGCCGTCGACTGCTTCGCCGGCTGGATGTTCATCGTCTTCAGCAGCTCACCTGTCGCCGCCAGCAGCCGGTACTGGGCGAAAAGCGAGGCATAGGACGCTGTGTCCGCCAGCGTCGCCGTGTTGAAGCGCGTGTTCTGCGCATCGAGCACGTCGAGCAGCGATCTCTGGCCTACCTTGAACTGCTCGCGATAGGACCCGACCAGCCTTTCGTTGGCGGCGGCCTGCTGCTTCAGGGTCTTCGCCAGATCGGCTTGCCGGAAGCGGCGGTCCCAGGAGGTGCGGACCGCTTCCTCGATCTCGCGCAGGACCTGATGCAGGGCAAGGCGCTGCTCGCTGGTGCGGCGGATCTGCTCCTGCTCGTTGGCCTTGTCGATGCCGCCGCGATAGAGGTTCCAGCGCAGCACCACCCGCGCCTGCAGGTCGGTGGTGTCGCCATCGCTGCCGTCGATATCGGAACCGGCGCGGGCGCGGCCCTCGGCGATGATCGACGGTCCGAATTTCGCCCGTGCGGCGTCCACCAGCGAGGCGGCGGCGTCGATATCGCTGTTGGCCATGTGAACGCGCGGATTGTTCTCGCGCGCCAGCCCGATCGCCTCGTCGAGCGACCGCGGCAGCGCCGCGGAGACATCGCCCGGCCGCGAAGCATTGGTCAGCGGCTTGCCGACGGTCTTGAAGAACCGGATCTTGGCCGCCTCCAGTTCCTCCGTGGCCTCCTGCATGCGCGCCTTGGCGGCGAACAGCCGCTCCTCGGCCTGCTGCCGGTCGGCCTCGTTCAGCGCGCCGCCGGCGATGCCTTGCTGGATGTCGCCGAGAATGGCCTGATGGAAGCCGAGGTTCTTTTTCGCCTCGGCAACGATCGAACCCTGCAGCATGTATTCGAGGTAGTCCTGGACCACCGAGAGGCCGATGAATTCGGACCGCTCCAGAACTCGGAACGAGGCGCCGTCGACGCGCGAGGCCTGGCGGTTCAATTCGGCTCGCCGTCCGCCGCTGTCATAGAGCGTCTGTGAGATCGTCAGATCGGTTTCGGCCGGATAGAGCGCGTCATCCTCGATGGAAAGGGCGCGCCGGTCCGGATTGTCGAGACGGCGGACACCGGCCGATGCTTCGGCATCGACACTGGGAAGGTAGAGACCCTTCGCCTGCCGCAACTCGAATTCGATTGCTTCGCGGTTCTGGATGGCCTGGCCGATCTCCGGATTGGATTCGACCGCGACTGCAATGGCTTCCTTGAGTGTGAGCGCGCTGGCAGTCCCACAAGCCAGCATCGAAACTGTGATGGCAAGCGCAATACGCCAGCCAACGGTGACCTTACCCGTCCTGTTCATTTTAACCCCGTGACTTTTATCCCAGCGCCCTTGTTTTTTTTGTAAGGCGCTTTTTGCCCAAGCCTGCCACCGGAGCTTGGGACGAGTATCTACCAGATTTTTCGAGGATGTGAGCACTTAATGAAATAGGGGCCGCCGAAAGCGGGGATTCCCGTCATTACACACGGCGGTTGTAGCAAAAATGGCACAGAAAGTAGGGGCCGCTGCTCGACATTTGGCGCGAAAGGAACGCCAGTTGCCTTGAAAGGAGCACAAGTACCCGCCCCCCAAGCAAAGTACAAAACCGCGTCCACGTAGAATCGCGACCGGCGCCGATCGATGTTTCGGCTTTGGCAGGGCGGCGCGCTTTCGGGGCACGGCGCGAAGACTTGCTTGGGTCGGTCATCATGATGCCATGTGCTGGCGTAAGAACGCGCCATGCGGAGGGAAAACCGCGGCGCGCTTTCCTGGAATTGCGCTAAATCCCAGAGAAATTGTCGCCGTTTTGCGGGTTTCATTGGCAATGAAGGGCGGTTGCCTGTTATTGCCGCTTCAAATCAAAAAGCATGGACGTTTCCGCATGACCAATGTCGCCCTGACCGGGCTTGCCCGCGATCTCGCCAGACGGGCCGCCGAGGGCCGTCCGGTGCGTATCGGCGTCATCGGCTCCGGCGAGATGGGCACCGATCTGGTGACGCAAGGCATGCTTATGCCCGGCATTTCGGTCGCCGCCATCTCGACGCGGCGCCCGCACACCGCCCGCGAGGCGATCCGCATCGCCTATGGCGACGAGGCGATGGCGGCCGAGGCCGACACCGCATCGAAGGTCAGCAAGGCGATCGAGGGCGGCAAGATCGCCATCACCTCCAATGAGATGCTGGTCACCAATCCACTGATCGACGTCGTCATCGACGCAACGGGGAAACCCGGCGTCGCCGCCGATTTCGACCTGATGGCGATGGAGCACGGCAAGCATCTGGTGATGATGAATGTCGAGGCCGACGTCACCATTGGCTGCTATCTGAAACAGCAGGCCGACCGGCTCGGCGTCGTCTATTCGGTCGGCGCCGGCGACGAGCCGTCGAGCTGCATGGAGCTGATCGAGTTCGCCTCGGCGCTCGGCTACACCATCGTCTCGGCCGGCAAGGGCAAGAATAATCCGCTCAACCATGACGCGGTGCCGGACGACTACCGCGAGGAGGCGCTGCGCCGCAACATGAACCCGCGCATGCTGGTCGAGTTCGTCGACGGCTCAAAAACCATGGTCGAGATGTGCGCCATCGCCAACGCCACCGGTCTGGTGCCGGATGTTCCGGGCATGCATGGTCCCAAGGCCGACCGCGACGAACTCGCCAAAGTGCTGATCCCGAAGGAGGATGGCGGCATCCTGTCGAAAAAGGGCGTTGTCGACTACACGATCGGCAAGGGCGTGGCGCCCGGCGTCTTCGTCATCGTAGAGGCGACGCATCCGCGCGTCATCGAACGCATGGACGACCTGCATGTCGGCCACGGCCCCTATTACAGCTTCTTCCGACCCTATCACCTGACCTCGTTGGAAGTGCCGCTGACCGCCGCCCGCATCGTGCTCCACGGCCGGCCCGACATGGTGCCGCTGCCGAAACCGGTGGCCGAGGTCTGCGCGGTGGCAAAGCGCGATCTGACAGCGGGCGAGACCTTCGACGCCATCGGCGAGACCTGCTACCGCTCCTGGACGATGACGGTCACCGAAGCCCGCGCCACCCGCGCCGTGCCGGTCGGCCTGCTCGAGGGCGGCAACGTGCTGAAGCCGGTCCGAAAGGGCGAACTGCTGACGGCGGACAATGCCGCGCCCGATGAGACGACCAGGCTGTACGCCCTGCGCCGCAAGCAGGACGAGATGCTGTACGGGGCTTAAGATCCTCCAAATATCGGGACTCTCACCATGCTTGCCTCAGCCGCGTGACGTTACGTGCTGGCCTTGCCATGACAAAGTGACTATACTGTAGTGACAAGGACGCTTTGGAACCGGCAGATGAATCTCCAGATCAGGGATCCGCGCGCACGCGAATTGGCAAGACGGCTTGCCGAGAAGCGCAAGATTTCGATGACTGAGGCGGTTATCGAAGCTCTCGAATCCGAATTGCAGCGCGAACGTCAGCGCATCCCTCTCGCCAAACGGCTCGCCGTCATCGCCGAGGACTTCCGGGCCAAGGCAGGCCAGGGCGGCCGGGCTATGAGCAAGGACGAGATCGACGAGATGTGGGGACATTCCTGATGTTCGTCGACACCTCGGTGGTTGTCGCTATTCTATCGGGAGAACAGGACGCCGACGAATGGAGTAACCGGATCGAGCAAGCGCCGAGCAGGATGACCTCAGCACTTGTGGTGCTCGAAGCAGCTATGCGTCTGTCTACCAAGCTTTCGGTCGAGCCGCTGGTTGCCGAGACGGTGATCGGGGCGTTCCTGCACGAGGCCAATATCGAGATTGTACCGATCGGCGCCGGCGAAGCCAGACTCGCGGTCAAGGCCTTTTCAGACTATGGCAAGGGGCGTGGGCATCCAGCCCAGCTTAACCTTGCCGACTGCCTCTCCTATGCCTGCGCGAAAAGTCACGGCATGCCGCTGCTCTACAGGGGCAACGATTTCTCGCGAACCGATCTCGCTTAGTTTCATTTCCCGAGCTCTATCGACCTCAGCCGCGCCGCCTCCACCGCTTCGGTCAAAAGCTTGGTCAGCCGCTCCCCGCCCATCAGCACGCCAAGGGCGGCCGCCGTCGTGCCGTTCGGGCTGGTCACCTGCTGGCGCAGCACGCCGGGATCCTCGTGGCTTTCGGCGGCGAGCGAGGCGGCGCCATAGACCGTCTGCATGGCGAGCAGGCCGGCGGTCCTGGCCGGCAAGCCGGCCTTCTCGGCCGCAGCCGTCAGCGCCTCGATGAAATGGAAGATGTAGGCCGGGCCGGATCCGGACACCGCGGTCACCGCGTCCATCAGGCCCTCGTCGTCGATCTCGGCCACTTGGCCGCTGGCCGACAACAGGTCGGCGACGAAACGCTTCGTCTCGTCCGACACAAGCGGGTTGCAGAACACCACCATCATGCCCTTGCCGATGGCGGCCGGCGTGTTCGGCATGCAGCGCACGATCGGCGCGCTGTCGCCCAATATGCTCGTGAACGTGGCGACTGGTGTGCCGGCGGCAACGCTGAGGAAGGTGGTGCGGCCATCGCCGAAACGCGTGTAGGCAGCTGTCACTTCGCGGATCACTTGCGGCTTTACCGCGATGACGGCGAGGGAAGGCACCGCATCGGCTGGAATTCCGGCGGCATCGGCGGCGACGCCGCAGCCCAGCGCCTCGGCCCGCTTGCGCAACGCGTCATTGGGCTCGACCACGAACACGGATTGCGGTGCAAGCTTGCCGGATTTCAGCCAGCCCGAGAGCATGGCGAAACCCATATTGCCGCAGCCGGCGAGAACAAGCCTGATCGTCATTTGGAAGCCTCCGCAGGAACGGCCTTCCCATAGACGCTTGCGGCGTGGCGGGAAAGCCCCGTCGAAGCCAGGTCAGGAAGGGCGGCGCACCGCCAGCGGCCGCAGCGACACCTGCCTCAACCCGAGCACGCTGAGCACGAAGAACAGCCAGACTGGGTCGGCGCGGCGGAAGAAGAAGCTTTCGAGGAAGCCGTTCAGCGCCGCGAACAGCAGCACCATCATGAAGAAGTCGCCGAGATAGATGTTCTCCTTGCGCAGCGGGATGCGCATGTAGTCGCGCAGCGGCGCGATCAGGAAGGTGTAGACCGCCACGCAGAGCGCCGGGATTCCCATCAGCACCGCGATGTCGAGATAGCCGTCATGGCCGTGCACGATGGTCCTGATGTCCCAGGGCCGGTCGAAGGGCTGATCCTGGTTGAGCAGCAGCGGCGTTCCCCAGAAGCTTTCATAGCCGTAGCCGGTCCATGGCTTCTTCGCCAGCATGTCGCCGGCGAACTCCCACAGCGTCGTGCGCCCGGTATAGGTAAGGTCGGGAAAATAGACAGCCGCCAGGTGCTTCACCGGCGGGATGAAGACGATGCCCAGCGTGCCAACCGCCGTGGCGATGATCGCCAGCGCGAACAGGACCGGTGTGCCGAGCCGCATGCCGATCAGGCTCGGCAGCACCACGATCAGGATCGAGAACGGCACCAGCCCGACCGTCGTCTTGGAGCCGGTGTGCAGCATGAAGATCATGGCGGCGGCAAAGATGCCGGCGCCCCAGAGCTTGTCGCCGCGCCGGTAGAGGTAGAGGCCGGCGAAGCTGAAGCAGGCCATGATCGGCCCGGCGATGTTCTTGTGGGTGAAGACGCCGCGCCAGAGACCGGCATGTTCGGGTTCCTGCGAGTCGGCCGTGTGCATCGCCTCATGCGGAAAGACGATCAGCCCGACATAGGAGAGGCCGATCACGACGACGGCGGTGAAGATGACGACCTTCGAGAAACTATCGGCGTCGCGCGGCAGCGCCAGGATCGTCGCCATGGTCAGGATGCCGATCAGCGTGAACGAGGCGGCGCGCATCGCGGTCGGCGGGTCGGTCGCCAGCACCACCGACAGCATGAAGCAGCCGAGCATCAGCATCCAGGACGGGCTGAAGAGCGAGCGCGCCACGCGCGGGTCGGCGAAGGCCATCAGCGCGAAGATCGAGATCGCGCCGAGCGAGCTGAAACCCAGCTGATTGACGATGTCGCCGCCCTGGCCCGTCAACTCGGCGCCGGCCGGCTGGAAGGGCCGGAACGACACCAGGATGACGGTGAACAACAGCGCAGCGATCGCGGTCGCCACGCCCGCGCGGGTGAATGCCGCGCTGAGCGGCGCCCGCTCAGTTCTTCTCAGGCTGTCGGTATTGCTCATTGGCATATCCGAATTCGGCCATCACACGGCCAAGCGCGACATGGACGGGGTAGAGCGCCGTCGCCAACGATCCCGTCCGCGCCAGCCGAACGGCGCCGCGCAGCGGCGAGGCGGCAAGCAGCGCCAGGCTCTTGGCGAACACTTTTGCGCCGGCAAGCGGAGTGCCGGCGCGCTTCTTCTTCTCGACCAGCGTCGAGATGACGCCGTTGCGCAGGCTGCGGGCGCGGATCCAGTCTGCCTCGACGCGCCGGGCGGGCACCGTTTCGTGCACTTTGGCCTCGGCGCACCAGCCGAGCACGAAACCCTTGGCGGCCGCACGGCTGAGGAAATCGGAATCGCCGCCGCCCATGAAGTTGAAGCGGAGGTCGAGGAAGGGCGGGCCCATGGCGGTCAGCACATGGCGCCCGACCAGCAGGTTGCCGGACGAATAGAGCGCGGCAACCCGTCCGGTCTCCCGGTGGGGCGGCGCGAACACCGGGTGCTCGGCCCATCTGGCATGCGCCGGCTCAGCGAACACCGGCACCTGCGGGCCGCCGACGATGTCGGCGCCGAGCGTTTCAGCTGCCCTGCACATGCGCTCCAGCCAGTCGGGGTCGGCGATTTCGTCGTCGTCGATGACCAGCAGGTGCCGAAAGTTGGGAAAATGCAGGATCGCCGTTTGCCATCCGGCATTGTAGGCGCTGCAATTGCCGCGCTCATGCGCGACGATGACAAGACCTGACATCTCGCCGCGCTCGAAGGACGGGATCACGGCTTTGGCGCCGTCGCGCGCCTCGGCCTCGTTCTCCATCACGATGACGGCGAAGCGTCTCGCGGTCCGCTGCGCCTTCAGCGACGCCAGCGTCGCCAGCACCTGTTCCGGCCGCTTGAAGGTCGGCAGCGTGACGACCGCCTCGATCGTCTCGGCGGCAAGCCCAGGCGAGCGTCCCGCGATCGATACAGAACCGTCCGATGGCAAGGGGATCATGCGCTCCAGCCGCAAGGGGTGATTTTGGCCCTCGATAGCATCGCGATGATAACGTTTCGTTAATCACCTTTCACGGCGGGGTCCGCGAAACCGAGACTCCCGGTGACGATCGGGTTCATTTAATCAAGGGTTCACCCCGCTTTGCTATCTGGGTTGCACTGGATAGGTGAGATGCATCTGCTGTTCGCCACATCGATCGTGCCCGACGGCGCTCTCGCTTCGGGCTATGAGATTGCCAACGCCGCGATCATCGACGCGTTGCGGCGCGCCGGCGTGCGCGTCACCGTGGTTGGCTTCAATTGGCCGGGAAAGCCCGCGGCCGATCCCGACAACACCATCGTGCTCGGCGCCGTCGACGTGCGTACCGAAAGCGCAGCGCCGCTGCAGAAGCTCGCCTGGGTGGCCAAGGCGATGGTCTCCGGCCTCACCTTCGCCTCGGCCAAGCTGCGTGTCGTTTCCGATGCCGAGGTCCGTGCCGCGATCGGGCGCGCCGGCCCGGTCGACGGCTATGTCCTGAACTCGGTGCAGTTCGCCGGCGCCTTCGAGACGCTCTTCGGCGACCGGCCGTCGATCTTCGTCGCTCATAATGTCGAGCACCGCTCGGCCGAGGAGAACGCCGCCAATGCGCGAAGCCTGCTCCAGCGGTTCCTGTTTCGCCGCGAGGCGAGGCTGCTCAAGGTCATGGAAGAGCGGCTCTGCCGCCAGGCGCGCTTCGTCTTCACCCTGGCCGAGGAAGACCGCGCGGCATTGGGCGTCGCCTCCGCCGATCGCTCGGCCGTGCTGCCGCTGGTGACCCGCACCCTTGCGCCGGCGCCGGCCGGTTCGCGGCGCATCGACTGTGACGCTGCCCTGATCGGCACCTGGACCTGGCAGCCGAACCGCATCGGGCTCGACTGGTTCCTGCAAAAGGTCGTACCGCACCTGAGGCCCGATTTCCGCATCAGGATCGCCGGCGGCATGCCCTCGGGCATCACGTCCACCCATCCCGGCGTCGAATTCGTCGGCCGCGTGCCCGACGCGCAGGACTTCGTGCGCGCCGCCGCCGTCATTCCGCTGATCAGCACCGCCGGCAGCGGCGTGCAGCTCAAGACCATCGAGACTTTCGAGCTCGGCCTGCCGTCCGTCGCCACCAGCCGCTCGCTGCGCGGCATCGGCCATCGCCCGGACAATTGCGTCGTCACCGACGATCCGATCGCCTTTGCCGCCGCGCTCGAGGCCGCCGCCGCGAAGGGCAGGGATGTCGATGGCAGCGCCTTCCATCGCCGGCAGGTCAAGGCGCTCGATGCCGCGATCAGGCTCGGCCTGGAGAAGCTCGGTGCGGTCCGGCAGGAGGCGTTCGCATGAACATGCACGCCACCCGCAAGGCGTTCGGGTCCGACACGTTGAAGACCATCCTCGGCATTCCCGTGCTCGCCATCCGCTGGGACGACGCGATCGCGCTGCTGACGCGGCTGGTCGCCGAGCGGCGCTTCACCAAAGTCAGTTTCCTCAATGCCCACAATGCCAACATCGCCTGCACCGATCCGGTCTTCGCCGAGGCGCTGGACGATTTCCTCATCCTGCCCGACGGCATCGGCGTCGACATGGCGGCCAAGCTGCTCTACGGCGCGCCGTTTCCGGACAACCTCAATGGCACCGACTTCGTGCCTGCCTTCCTGCAGGCCTCGTCGCGGCCGCTGACCGTCGGCCTGCTTGGCGCTACCCGCGTCAACGCCGAGGCGGCATCGGTCAAGCTTGCCGCGCTCGCCGTGCAGCACAGGTTCGTGGTCATCCATGACGGCTATTTCTCCGCCGCCGAGGAGCCGACGATCGTCGACAGGATCGCTGCCTTGCGGCCGGACGTGCTGCTCGTCGCCATGGGCGTGCCGCGCCAGGAATTGTGGATCGCGCGCCACATCGATGCCCGCCACTGCACGTTGCCGATCGCCGTCGGCGCGCTGCTCGATTTCCTGAGCGGCACGGTGCCGCGCGCGCCGCCGTGGATGCGCCGTCTCAGGCTCGAATGGCTGTTCCGGCTGCTGATCGAGCCAGGTCGCCTCTGGCGCCGCTACGTCGTCGGCAATCCGCTGTTCCTGTGGCGCGTCGCCAGGCAGAAACTCTCGGGCGCCGGAGCGCGTCCTTGAACAGCCGCTTCGTCCCGGGTGCAGCGACAGAAGTCCAGCGGCTTCCGCAGGCGCCGACGGCCGCGGTGGTGACCGCCAGCTACGCGCCGGATTTCGAGCGCTGCCGGCTGCTGTGCGAGACGATGGACCGGCAGCTTTCCGGTGTCGCGCGCCACTACATACTGGTCGAGCATCGCGACGTGGCGCTGTTTCGCCAATTGGAGAACGCCCGCCGCATCGTCGTCGACGAGCGCGATCTGCTGCCGCGCTGGCTGCATGTCCTCGACGACCCGCTCAGCCTGTTTCGCCGCCGCGTTTGGCTCAGCCTGAAGACCCAGCCGCTGCGTGGCTGGCATGTGCAGCAGCTCCGCCGCATCGCCATCGCCGCGCACGCGGCGGAGGACGTGCTGATCTTCTGCGATTCCGACGTCGCCTTCCTCCGGCCGTTCGACGCGAACGCCTTCTGGCGCGACGGCAAGGTGCGGCTGTTCCGGCGCGACGGCGTCCTGGCGAACGATGGCCATGACGAACATCGCATCTGGTCGCGCAATGCCGGCGCGACGCTCGGCATCGACGCCTCGAAAGTCTCTGCCCACGACTACATCTCGACGCTGATCGCCTGGCGCCGCGAAACCGTGACGGCGATGTGCGACCGGATCGAGAAGCTGCATGGCCGCGACTGGGTCGCGGTTCTCGGCTCGGCGCGCCGGTTCTCCGAATGCATGATCTACGGCCGCTATGTCGACGAGGTGCTGGAGGGCGCCGGCCATTTCCACGGTTCGGAAGAATTCTGCCATGTCCACTGGACCGGCGAGGCGCTGTCGGACGATGACTTCCGCCGTTTCGTCGCCGCCATGGCACCCGAACAGGTGGCGATCGGCATGCAGTCCTTCATCGGCACCGACATCGGCCGCATCCGCCGTCTGATCGATCTCGACTAGCCTAGGCAGGAATTAGATGGCCTTGGCCGGCCTGCGCATCGCCGAGTAAGTGAGAAACGCCGAGGCGAGATAGAGCAGCAGGAAGACGACGTTGAGCGACAGCACCAGATTGGACGTGTCGGCGATCGTCGTCAGCACATAGATCAGGAGCACCGCCTTCAGCCCGGCAAGCAGGCCGAGATTGAGCGCCCGGACGGCGGTCTGGCCGCGCGCGAACAGCAACTCGGCCTGGTATTCCACCAGATTGCGCAGGCCGGGCACGCAAATGGCCAGCGCCACCAGCGGCGCCGCCTCCGCGACATTCCTGCCCAGCGCGTTGGGGAAGAAATGCAGCACGATGCCGAGCGCGGCGAGCGCCAGCGTCGAGACCAGGAACACGCCGCCCTCGATGCCGCTCTTGACGGCCAGCCGCGACAAGAGCTCCGGTGCCCGCATCATCCGCTGCACCAGCATCATCGAGAAGGTGCGGATCGGGATCGCCGTCAGGTCGACGAGGCGCATGATGATGGCGTAGATGCCGGCGAGATGAGCGCCGCCGATCGACAGCACCAGCAGCTTGTCGAACTCCATCTGCAGGTAGAACAGCACCTCGGCACCGGCGACATAGACGGAATCGGCGAGCCGCCTGAGATAAAGCTCGATGCGCAGCCGCAGCCGCTGTCGCGGATAGAAGAAGCCGAAGGCGATGACGAGCGAAGCCGCGTTGGCGCCGATATAATACCAGGACCAGACACCGACGCTGTGCTGCGCCGCCAGCATGAACAGCACCGCGCCGAGCGCCCTTAGCGCCGTCGCCAGGATCGCCAGCACGGCGGCCCGGCCGAACTTGCCGAGCCCGTTGTTGACGATCAGCGCCACCTCGACCGGCCGCCACAGCAGCGCCTCGGCGAAGACGACGGCGGCGAACACCGGCAGCGGCACGGCGCCGGCGAAGAAGATCAGGTAGACGACGTAGGATGCCGCCGCCAGCACCGGCAGCGAGACGGCGCCGAGCAGCAGGAAGCCGGCGGTGAAGGCGCCGATCAGATTGGGGCGGATCGTGGCGGTGCGGTAGAGCGCCGAGATAAAGCCGAAGGCGAGGATGCGCGACAGCATGACGCCCGCCGCCGAAGCGGTGGCGAACATGCCGAATTCGGCGATCGACAGCGTGTTCGCGAGCGCGATGAAATAGGCGAGCGAGAACACCAGCCGCCCGCCCGCGCCGCTGATCGCCGAGAAATAGTCGAAAACCAGCTTCCGGCGCGCGGCCACGAAGGCGCCGATCCGGGCGAGGCTCCGCCTCTGCTCTATGTCGCTGGCTTGGGTCATAGGTGCGCCGGACCATAGGCCGGAAAGCTTAACGTGCCGTTCTGGAGCGGCTTCGATTGCGCTCGAAAACTATGCAATCAAAGCGCGAAAACTCTCCTCTCCGGGACCGAAAATTAACCTTTTGTTTTCTATGCCTGTTTAGCGTGACTTAACGATTGGCCGACCGCCTCTCCCAAGCCGCCGAAGAGTAAAGCTCCAAGACAATGGTCGACAGGGACAACCGTGAGGATTGGAGGCGCGAGCGCTCGCTGCTGGCGCTCGGTGAGGCCATGCGCGGCGAGGACGACGCCTCGCTGGTGGCGATCGGCGACCGCGCGAACCAGTCGTGGCGCGAGGATGCGGCGGAGCGCCACCGGCTTGCACGCGCGCAGCGCGAGACCCGCTCGGCACCGTCCGCCGACACGGAGCCGGGCGGCCTTCAGGCCGACCACCAACCGATATCTCACGAGCCGCGCATCGGGGATGACTGGACCGCGCGAACTAGTTACGCACAGACGCATGCGCGCGAGGAGCCGGAGGAACTTTCGCATGGTCGCGCGCCTCAGGCCGCGCTCGATCCGCGACAGGCTTCGAACGCGCGCCGGCCCGCACTCGAGGATGCCGACGACCAGCAGTGGAAGCCGCTGATCGACCCGATGCAGGTCGTGCGCGGCATTGCCCGCTCGAAGGCGCTGATCCTTTCGACGACGATCCTCGGCGCGGCGCTCGGCGTCGCCATCGCTCTGTCGACGCCGAAGAAATACGAGGCCACCGCCGAGCTCATCGTCGATCCCCGCGACCTCAAGCTCACCGATCGCGATCTCACCCAGAACGTTGTCGCGTCCGACGCGACGCTGGCGATCGTCGAGAACCAGGTCCGCGTGCTTACCTCCGGCACGGTCCTCAACAAGGTCGTCGACAAGCTCAACCTCACCAACGATCCCGAGTTCAACGGGCAAGGCTCCGGCGGTCTCGGCGTGATGTCGATGATCCGTTCGATCCTGTCGCGCCATGATGCCGGAGCCGCCGACGAGGGCCGCCGCCGTGCGCTCGCCGTCGGCAATCTGGCGGAAAGCCTGTCGGTCGAGCGTGGCGGCAAGACCTTCGTCATCTCGGTCGGCGCCACCACCCAGAATGGCGAGAAGTCGGCCCTCATCGCCAACACGATGACCGACGTCTTCCTGCAGACCTTCGGCCAGATCCAGTCCGACACCGCCGGCCGCGCCACCGACGAGCTGACCGCGCGGCTCGACGAATTGCGCAAGGGCGTCGAGGCTGCCGAGCGCAAGGTCGAGGATTACCGCGCCACGCACGACCTCGTCGACGCGCAGGGCCATCTGATCAGCGACGACCAGATGCTGAAGCTCAACGAGCAGCTTTCCGTCGCCCGCGCCCGCACGCTGGAACTCAACGCGCGGGCGGCTTCAGCGCGTTCGCTCAGCGTCAATTCGGTCCTCAACGGCACCTTGCCGGAGGAGATCAACTCCAACACCATGGGCGAGCTGCGCGCGCAATATGCGGCGCTGAAGCAGGAAGCCGACCGCGCCGCGGTACGGCTCGGGCCGCGCCATCCCGAACTGCAGGCGCTCAGCGCCCAGCTCGCCGGCGCGCGCGACCGCATCGCCGGCGAATTGCAGCGCATCGCCTCTTCGCTGCAGGTCGACCTGAAGCGCTCGGTCCAGCTGGAGCAGGATCTTGCCTCCCGCCTGGCGCAGGCCAAGGTGCAGAGCGGCGACGTCAACAACGCCCTGGTCTCGCTGCGCGAGCTGGAACGCGAGGCCGCCGCCAAGCGCTCGGTCTACGAGGCTTTCCTGCTGCGCGCCAAGGAGACCGGTGAGCAGAAGGACATCAACACCGCCAACATCAACGTCATCTCCAAGGCCTTCGCACCGCTGGAGGCCAAGGGGCCGTCGCGCGCCATGCTGGCGCTTGCCGGCCTGCTGCTTGGTTTTGCTGCGGGTGTCGGGCTCGGCGGCATGCGCGGCGCCTATGAGAGCCTGCGCGAAACCGCGACCTCGCGCTCGCGTCGCCGCGCAAACGACGACCACAAGCCGGCGGTCGAAGACAAGGTCTATCGGGCGCCACCGCCTGTTCCGCTGCCACGGTCGCAGCCGCGCGCTCCATTGCCGCCTCCACCATCGCCCGCCGCGACCACCGGGGCTGAACGTTCGGGGCCGGTTGGCGCCTTGCTTTCGGCAGTGCGCGGGATGATGCCCGGCAAAAGGCAAAAGCACGTCGATCCCGGCAAGGTCACGGAACGGCCCGCGGCCTATCAGCCGCGTCAATTCCAGCAGGACGAGCCGCCTCGGCGGCCGGCCACCTATTCCTCTCCGCGCACGCAGGCCTATGACAATGAGCCCGGCTATCGGCCGGCACGGCCCGAACAGACACCGCCGGCCAGCCATGCCTATCCGCCGGCGGCAACTTCGTCTGGCGGGCAGGGGACCAATCCTCGGGATCAACTGGCGCCGCAGGCGCCGAACACCGACGAGCAGCAAGGCCAGATCGACGAGATCCGCGAAAGCCTGCGCGAATTCCGCGAAGCGGTGCGCGAGCTCACCGAAAGCCGTTCGAACCGCCGCTATTTCTAAATCCCGCCCCATCCGATAAAAGCGGCCGGTTTCGAGTTTACGGCATGCGACGGCGTTTTGACGGGATTGCCCGCCGGAATTTTCGTGAAAATGCCGCTCGACATGTCGCCCGAACCGCGCGGGTTTCGGGTCTGTGAAACAATGAGACAAGGCGGTCGCATGAATCCCAAGGATGCGACGTGCTTTGATGGATGAGTTGAAGGTGGTTCATGGCCGAAGTGATTGACGGGAAGAGCGTCGCCGAAGACGTGGTTGGCAAGGTCAAGGCACTGACCGCGGAACTGGCGGGCAAGGGCGCGACCAAGCCCGGCCTCGCCGTGGTGATCGTCGGCGAGGATCCGGCGAGCCAGGTCTATGTCGCCTCGAAATCGCGCACCGCCAAGGAATGCGGCTTCCACTCGCTGCAGCACACGCTGCCGGCCGAGACCTCGGAGGCCGAATTGCTCAAGATCATCGGTGACCTCAACGCCGACCCGTCGATCCACGGCATCCTGGTGCAGCTGCCGCTGCCCGGCCACATCGATTCCGGCAAGGTCATCCAGACCATCGCGCCGGAGAAGGATGTCGACGGCTTCCACTTCATCAATGTCGGCAAGCTCGGCACCGGCGAGCTGGAGACGGCCTTCGTGCCCTGCACCCCGGCCGGCTCGATGCTGCTGATCGAGCGCGTGCGCGGCAAGGACCTGTCCGGTCTCAACGCCGTCGTCGTCGGCCGCTCCAACATCGTCGGCAAGCCGATGGCCAACCTCCTGCTTGCCGCCAACTGCACCGTCACCATCGCCCACAGCCGCACCAAGGACCTGCCGGCGCTTGCCCGCACCGCCGACATCCTGGTCGCCGCCGTCGGCCGTCCGGAAATGGTCAAGGGCGACTGGGTCAAGCCCGGCGCCACGGTCATCGACGTCGGCATCAACCGCATCCCGGCGCCCGAGAAGGGCGAGGGCAAGAGCCGCCTCGTCGGCGACGTCGCCTATGCCGAAGCCGCCAAGGCGGCCGGCGCCATCACCCCGGTGCCCGGCGGCGTCGGGCCGATGACCATTGCCATGCTGATGGCGAACACTGTAGCTTCCGCCTACCTTGCGGCCGGGTTGAAGCGGCCGTCCTTCTGACCGGGAAGCAGCCTACTTGCCGAACCATTCCATTCCCATCGAACGGCCGGTCGCGAACGATTCCGTTCAGGGTGGTCGTCAGTTCGGGTTCCTGCTGGTCGACAAGTTCTCGATGTTCTCGCTGGCCGCGGCGATCGACTGCTTTCGCTCGGCCAACCGCTTGCTTGGCCGCGATGTCTATGGCTGGACGACGATCTCGGCGGATGGCGACGCCGTCATGGCCTCGAACGGCCTGCCGCTGAAGATCGATTATTCCGTCGCCGATATGCCGCCGGTCGACATCCTGTTCGTGTCGGTCGGCCTCTCCATCGAATTCCCGGGCAAGAGCAAGGTGCTGGCGGCGCTGCGCAGCTGGGGCAGGCGCGGCAACGCGCTCGGTGCGCTCTCGGTCGGCTCCTATCTGCTCGCCGAGGCCGGCCAGCTCGACGGCTATCGCTGCACCATCCATTGGGAGAACCGCGCCGGCTTCATGGAGCGTTTCCCGGACATCAACTGCACCGGCAATGTCTTCGAGATCGACCGCAAGCGTTACACCTGCGCCGGCGGCACCACCTCGATCGACCTGATGCTTGAGATCGTGCGCACCGATTTCGGCTCCAACCTCGCCAACGGCGTCGCCAACCAGTTCCAGCACGAGCGCATCCGTTCGGCCGGCGACCGCCAGCGCGTCGGGCCGGAGCGCGACCTCACCGGCAAGTCGGAGAAGCTCAGGCGCATTGTCGAGCTGATGGCCGATCACCTCGACGAGCCGCTGTCGGCGGTCCAGCTCGCCAAGTCGGCGGGCCTGTCGGTGCGCCAGGTCGAGCGCCTGTTCCTGCGCCATTTGAGCGTTACGCCGGGGCGTTACTACATGCGGCTCAGGCTGGAGCGGGCGCGCGAACTGCTGCGCCAGACCAACATGCCGATCCTCGACGTGGCGATCGCCACCGGCTTCACCTCGCACTCCTATTTCGCGCAGAGCTACCGGCTGCAGTTCGGCCGCCCGCCGTCGGAAGAGCGCCGCACCACCTACTGAGCGATGAGCCGCCGTCCGTGGTGCCTGTGCGCAAGGCCGCGTGCGGGCTTGTCTCCACAGGCCGGGTCAAATACCTTCGCGCCGCGGACCAGAGGGGTTTCCTAGGAGAGTTTCATGATGCGATTGGCACGGAGCGTCGCCACGGCGATTCTCCTTTTGTCGACGACCACGTTCGGCTTTGCCGCCAACAAGGTCATCATCATTCTCGATGCGTCGGGCTCGATGTGGGCGCAGATCGACGGCAAGCCGAAGCTCGAGATCGCGCGCGAATCGCTGCGCACCGTGCTGCAGTCGGTGCCGGGCGACGACGAGATCGGCTTCATGGCCTACGGTCATCGCCAGAAGGGCAGCTGCGAGGACATCGAGCTGATCGTGCCGCCGCAGGCGGGTTCGGCGAGCGCCATTTCGGCCGCCGCCGACAGCATGAAATTCCTCGGCAAGACGCCGCTGACCGCAGCCGTCAAGCAGGCGGCCGAGGCGCTGAAATACACCGAGGACAAGGCAACCGTCGTCCTCATCACCGACGGGCTCGAGACCTGCGGCGGCGACCCTTGCGCGCTGGGCAAGGAACTGGAGGCTTCCGGCGTCGACTTCACCGCCGATGTCGTCGGCTTCGGCCTGACCGCCGACGAGGGCAAGCAGATCGCCTGCCTCGCCGAGAACACCGGCGGCAAGTATATCCAGGCCTCGGATGAAAAGGCGCTGCAGGAAGCGCTGGTCGAGACCGTGGCGGCGCCGGCCCCGGCACCTGCCCCCGAACCTGCTCCGGCCCCCGCGCCGGCGCCTGAGCCCGCCAAGCCGGAATTCAATTTCATGCCGAGCGTCGTCCTGGCCGAAGGCGGCCCGGATGTCAGCGACAACAGCAATGCCTGGGAGATCTACAAGGCCAACGCTGACGGCACGCGCGGCGATCAGGTCATGACCGAGTATGGCGAGCTCAAGACCAGTCTCGAGCCGGGCGACTACATCGTCGTCGGTCGCGCCGACGAGGCCAAGGTCGAGCAGAAGCTCAAGGTCGAGGCCGGCCAGGTCTACAAGCCGCTGTTCACGCTGAATGCCGGCACGCTGGTCATTCATCCGCACGCCAGCCAGGGCGCCGAGATCAGCGGCGAGGCCCGCGTCGACTTCGCCTATCCGGGCGGCAGCACCACCCATTATGGCGACGCCAAAGCCACAGTGCCGGCGGGCGAGCAGAAGGTGACAGTGCAGATCGGCGCCGGCACGGTGACCGAGACCGTTCAGCTGGCCGCCGGGCAGACCGTCGAAAAGGATATCGTCGTCGGCGTCGGCCATGCCGTGCTCAATGCCTACTACACGGCGGGCGGCGACAAGGCGGATAATTCGGGCATGGGCTTCGAGATCGTCAAGGCCAAGAAAAAGATCGACGGCACGCGGGAAAGCGTCGAGCACTCCTACGGACCGGACAGCAAGTTCTGGCTGCCGCCGGATGACTATGTCGCGATCACCACCTTCGATATCGCCGTGGTCGAGCAGCCCTTCAGCATCAAGGCCGGCGACAACCAGGACGTCAAGGTGACGCTCGACGCCGGCGTGCTGGCGATGTCGGCGCCCGGCGCCTATTCGATCGAAGTGCTTTCGTCGAAGAAGGACATCGAGGGCAAGCGCAAGTCGCTTGGGCTAAGCTATGGTGACAGCTGGCAGCAGACCATTCCGGCGGGCGACTATGTCGTCGTGCGCCACGCCTCCGACCAGGGCCAGGACAAGGAGACGCCGGTGACGGTGAAGGCCGGCGAACGCGCCGAGGTTACCGTCCAGTAGGTAGCGCTTCCGTCTTCTGGAGAAAAAGGGGCGGCCGATGAGCCGCCCCTTTTTCTTGGATGGAATTGCCGACTCAGGCGTTCCCGAACGCCGCGGCGCCGTGATCGGCGCGGCCGACGAGTTGCCGGAACCCGGCGAACAGCTCGCGGCCGAAGCCGAACTCGTTGCCGATGAGATCGGCATCCGCCGTGCGCCGCAGCGCGAATTCCGCGCCCGGCACCAGCACTTCCAGCGTGCCGGCATCGGCGTCGAGCCGGATGATGTCGCCGTCATGGATCCTGGCGATCGGGCCGTCCTCGACCGCTTCCGGCGTGACATGGATCGCCGCAGGCACCTTGCCGGACGCGCCCGACATGCGCCCATCGGTCACCAGCGCCACGCGCTGGCCGCGATCCTGCAGGATGCCGAGCACGGTGGTCAGCTTGTGCAGTTCCGGCATGCCGTTGGCTTTCGGCCCCTGGAAGCGGATGACGGCGATGAAATCGCCGGTCAGCGTGCCGGCCTTGAAGGCCTCGTTCAGCCCTTGCTGGCTGTCGAACACTTTTGCGGGCGCCTCGATGACGCGTCGCTCCGGCTTCACGGCGGAGGTCTTGATGACGGCATGGCCGAGATTGCCGCCAAGCACCTTCAGGCCGCCGGTCGGCTGGAACGCCTTCTTGAAAGGCGCCAGCACCTTCTCGTCGCCGCTTTCCAGCGGCGAGGCCTCACGCACCACGCCGCCATCGGCGCCGAGCCTGGCCTCGACCGCATAGGGGCGCAACCCTTCGCCCCACACCGTCTGCACGTCCTCGTGCAATATGC
Organism: Mesorhizobium sp. M4B.F.Ca.ET.143.01.1.1; assembly: GCF_004792275.1. NCBI lineage: Bacteria > Pseudomonadati > Pseudomonadota > Alphaproteobacteria > Hyphomicrobiales > Phyllobacteriaceae > Mesorhizobium > Mesorhizobium sp. M4B.F.Ca.ET.143.01.1.1. The sequence continues at coordinate 141,556 of NZ_SRSR01000007.1, read as the reverse complement.
CCTCGTCGAGCAGTTCGCGGATCAGGAAGCCGAGCCCGCCGGCGGCGTGGAAATGGTTCACGTCGGCAAGCCCGTTTGGATAGACGCGGGCCAGCAGCGGCACCGCTTCCGACAGGTCCGAAATGTCCTGCCAGGTCAGCGCGATCCCGGCGGCGGCGGCCATCGCGATCAAGTGGATCGTGTGGTTGGTCGAGCCGCCGGTCGCATGCAGGCCGACGACGCCGTTGACGATCGAGCGCTCGTCGATCATGCGGCCGACCGGCGTGTAGTCGTTGCCGAGCGCGGTGATCGACAGCGCGCGCCTTGCCGCTTCCCTGGTCAGCGCGTCGCGCAGCGGCGTGCCCGGATTGACGAAGGAGGCGCCCGGCGTGTGCAGGCCCATGATCTCCATCAGCATCTGGTTGGAGTTGGCGGTGCCATAGAAGGTGCAGGTGCCCGGCCCGTGGTAGGATTTGGACTCCGCCTCGAGCAACTCGGCCCGTCCCGCCTTGCCCTCGGCGTAGAGCTGGCGGACCTTGGCCTTCTCGTCATTCGGCAGGCCGGTGGTCATCGGCCCGGCCGGCACGAACACCGCCGGCAGATGGCCGAAGGTGAGCGCGGCGATCACCAGCCCCGGCACGATCTTGTCGCAGACGCCGAGGAAGACGGCGGCGTCGAACATGTTGTGCGACAGCCCGATCGCCGCCGCCATGGCGATCACGTCGCGCGAGAACAGCGACAGCTCCATGCCGGGCTGGCCCTGCGTGACACCGTCGCACATCGCCGGCACGCCGCCGGCCACCTGCGCGATGCCGCCCGCCTCGCGCGCCGCTTCCTTGATCAGTGCCGGATAGGTCTCGAAGGGCTGATGCGCCGACAGCATGTCATTGTAGGAGGTGATGATGCCGAGGTTGGGCACCCGGTCGCCGCCGAGCGCGACCTTCTCGGAAGGGCTGCAGACGGCAAAGCCGTGGGCGAGGTTGCCGCACGACAGCACGGCCCGGTTGGCGCTGCGGCCGGAGGCTTCTGCGATGCGGCCGAGATAGGCCTCGCGGCCGGCCTTCGAGCGTTGGCGGATGCGCTCGGTGATGGCTTCGATGTCGCGTCTGGCGGTCATGGCAACGGTCCTTTCAGGCGGGGTCCCTGAACTTTCCGGCAGCCGGGACCCTCGGTATGGTCAAAATCAGGGCGCCCAGAAAACCTCGACGGTTCTGGGTGCCGCATCGATCACGGCGCGGATGGGCTTTCGCTTTCCCGGCGCCATCGCATCTTCGAAGGCACTGCGTTTTTCCGCGCCCTCGATGTGCAGGGCGATGAAGCCGGCGGCGATGATCCTTGCCATCGACAGCGTCAGCCGGGGCTCGCCGGCGCTTGCCGCGTGCACCGGCAGCACGATCCTTTGCGAGGACGGATCGAGCAGTCGTGGCAGGTCGTCGGCGTCGGGAAAGAACGAGGCGGTGTGGCCGTCACCGCCCATCCCGAGCACGACCGCGTCGAGCGGCCAGGGCAGCGATGTCAGCGCCTCGTTGTCGGACAGCGCCGCATCCTCGATGCTTGCCGCTTCATGATAGAGCGGCACGAAGCGGGCGGCAGCCGCGGCGTTCTGCAACAGATTTGCGGCCACCAGCCCGGCATTCGAGCGCGGCGAGGAGGCCGGCACGAAACGCTCGTCGACCAGCGTCACCGTGACCTTGTCCCAGGCGATCGGGGTCTTCGACAGCGCCGCGAAGAACTTCGCCGGCGTCGTGCCGCCGGAAACGGCAAGCAGCGCCGTGCCGCGCTCGCTGATCGCCTTGGTCAGCCGCGCCGCGACATGGCCGGCAAGTGCTACCGCCAGCTGCTCGCGATCGGCGAAGCCATTCCAGTTGTAGGCGCCGCTCAATTGCTCTCGTGCCATGTCCGCCCATCGCGTTCGATCAGCGCGATCGAGGCCGACGGCCCCCATGTGCCGGCCGTATAGCCTTGCGCCTCCTGCCTGGCATTTTCCCAGGCGTTCTGGATCGGATCGATCCATTTCCAGGCCGCCTCGACTTCGTCGCGGCGCATGAACAGCGTCTGGTTGCCGCGCACCACGTCCATGATCAGCCGCTCATAGGCATCCGGCGCGCGCCCGTCGAAGGATTGCGCGAAGCTCATGTCGAGCGGGATCTGGCGCAGCCGCATGCCGCCCGGGCCCGGATCCTTGATCATGATGAACTGCTTGACGCCCTCATCCGGCTGCAGCCGGATCACCAACTGGTTGGCGAAGATCGGCCCGGCGCTGTCGCCGAAGATCGAGTGCGGGATCGGCTTGAACTCGATGACGATTTCCGAGACGCGGGTCGCCAGCCTTTTGCCGGTCCTGAGGTAGAACGGGACGCCGGCCCAGCGCCAGTTGGCGATCTCGGCCTTGATGGCGACGAAGGTCTCGGTGTTGCTGTCCTTGCCGAGTTCCTCGACATAGCCTTTCACCGGCCCTCCGGCGGATGCCCCGGCGCGATACTGGCCGCGCACCGTGTGCTTCGGCGCCTCGTTGCCGTTGATGCGCTTCAGCGCCCTGAGCACCTTCAGCTTCTCGTCGCGCACGGCGTCCGCGTCCATCGAGGACGGCGCCTCCATGGCGACGAGGCACAGAAGCTGCAGCATGTGGTTCTGCACCATGTCGCGCAGCGCGCCGGCCTTGTCGTAATAGGTGACGCGGTCCTCGAGGCCGACGGTCTCGGCGACCGTGATCTGCACGTGGTCGACATTGGCCGAGTTCCACAACGGCTCGTAGAGCGCGTTGGCGAAGCGCAGCGCCATCAGGTTCTGCACCGTCTCCTTGCCGAGATAGTGGTCGATGCGGAAGATCTGGCTTTCGTGGAAGTCGTCGCCGACAAGGTCGTTGAGCGCGCGCGCCGAGGCGAGGTCGCGGCCGATCGGCTTCTCCAGCACGATGCGCGAATTCGGCGTGATCAGATTGTGTTCCTTGAGCTTGTGCGAGATGTCGCCGAACAGCGCCGGCGCTACGGCCAGGTAGAAGGCGCGGATGCGGTCGCTGTCGCCGATCGCCTTCTTCAGCTTGTCGAAGCCGGCGCCGGTAGTCGCGTCGGCCGAGACATAGGAGAGCCGGGCGAGGAACGTCTCCAGCTCCTTCGGATCGATGTCGGCGGGCTTCACGTGGTCCGAGATCGCCTGCTTGGCGAATGCCTGGAACTCGGCGTCGGTCATCTTGGAACGCGACGTGCCGATGATCCTGGTCGGCTCGGAAAACTGATGGTCGCGCTGGCGATGATAGAGCGAAGGCAGGAGCTTGCGTTCCGACAGGTCGCCGGTGCCGCCGAAAATGATGAAGTCGAAAGGATCGACGGGGATGATCTGGCTGGTCATGGTCTGTCCGTTTTGACGCCGCGCTCAGGTACGAGGCTGATATATTCTAATCGATTTAAATATTCCAGTGCCATGGTGTCACAGGTGAGAACCGGTCGCTGGTTGTCGATTGGGTTCATGTGTGCCCTTGACACTGACGTAGCCCGGGGGCTTCTCGGCAAGCGGTGGTTCCGGGGGAGCTTTCGCAGGTGCAGCATAGAGCGGGATCGCGGCGAAAGCCAAAGGAGAAATGCCTTGCTTCGGAATGATCTTCAATGAGCGAAAAAGGCACGCGTCTGGAAAACAAGGTCGCCATCATCACCGGCGCCGCATCTGGCTTTGGCGAGGGCATGGCCAAGCGCTTTGCCGAGGAGGGCGCCAGGATTGTCGTCGCCGACCTCAATGCCAAGGGCGCCGAGCGCGTGGCCGGCGAGATCGGCGACAAAGCGATCTGGACCCAGACCGACGTATCGCAGCGCTCCGAATTCGACGAGATGGTCTATGCCGCCACGAGCGCCTTCGGCCGCATCGACATCATGGTCAACAATGCCGGCTATACGCACCGCAACGGCGACATGCTCGACGTCGACGAGACGACCTTCGATCTGATCACAGCCGTCAACATGAAGGCGATCTACCACGCGGCGCGCGCGGTGGTGCCGATCATGGAGCGGCAGGGCGGCGGCGTCATCCTTACCACCGCTTCGACCGCCGGCCTGAGGCCGAGGCCCGGCCTCACCTGGTACAATGCCTCGAAAGGCTGGGCGATCACCGCCACCAAGTCGATGGCGGTCGAGCTGGCGCCGAAAAACATCCGCGTCAACTGCCTCTGCCCGGTCGCCGGCGAGACCGGCATGCTGGAGAAGTTCATGGGCGCCGACACGCCGGAAATCCGCGAGAGGTTCCGCGCCTCGATCCCGCTCGGCCGCCTCTCGACGCCGCTCGACATCGCCAATGCAGCACTTTGGCTCGCCTCCGACGAAGCCGCTTTCATCACCGGCGTGGCGCTCGAGGTCGACGGCGGGCGCTGCATCTGAACGGCGGGCCTGAATTGACGAGCCGCCCGGGAACTGCATAAGGCTTCTCGAGGAAGCAGGGTGGCCATGCGATGAATGCCCGATTGCGCAAGATTCGCCGGAGCCTGTGGCACCGCCACAAGATCTACAGGGCCAGGCGCGCCCGTTCAAAGAGCAAGGCGACCTTCATCGGCGTCACCGGCAGTTCCGGCAAGTCGACGGCGGCGGCGTTGCTCGGCCATATATTGGCCAGCCATGGCCCGGTCTACACGCAGGTTCTCGCCAACGCCATCGATGCGCTGGCCAGCACGCTCTACAAGCGTATGTGGAAATCGGGCAAGGTCGATCACGTCGTGTTCGAGGCAGGCGCCTATGGCGTCGACACCATCAGGCCGATGGCGGAACTGCTCAAGCCGCATGTGGCTGTCGTTACCATGGTCCGCCTCGAACATTTGGCCAGTTTCAGGACCCTGGAGAACGTCGCCCTGGAAAAGCGCGCCCTGGTCGATGCGCTGCCACCGGGCGGTCTTGCCGTGCTCAACGCCGACGATCCGCATGTGCTCGGCATGGCTTCGGGCACCAGGCATCGCGTCGTCACCTTCGGCCGGACGGAAGATGCGGATTATCGTGTCACCGACACGCAGGCCGCCTATCCTGAAACGCTGAGCCTCAAGGTCCGGTGGCGTGGCGGCACGCTCGACCTGAAGACGCTGTTTCCGGCCGAGTATCTATGGCTGCCGACGGCGGCGGCTGTCGCCACCGCGCTGGAGCTCGGCGTGCCGCCCGAAAAAGTCGCGGCGCGCGTGGCGACGTTTCGGCCCTTGGTCAATCGCTGCCAGGTGCTCGTCATTGAGGACGGTCCGCACTTCCTGGTCGACACCGCCAAGGCCCCCTGGCATTCGATCAACCTCGCCATCGACATGGTGGCCAAGGCCAAGGTCGCCTCAAAACGCATCGTTCTCGGCCAGATTTCGGATTATGTGGGTTCGACCAGAAAGTACCGTGACGCCTACAACACCGCGCGCGAGGTCGCTGGCCAGGTGATCTATGTCGGCGACAACGCGCATCGCTCGGGCGCCGGCCAGGCCGACCGCGATGGCGGCCGCTTCGTCGAATTGCGAACGCCCAGGGAAGTCTCCGACCACATCAGGAAAACGGCAGTACCGGGCGAACTGATCCTGCTCAAGAGCTCGTCCAACCTTCACCTCGAGAGGGTCGCGCTCGCCTGGACCCACGATGTCAAATGCTGGGTCCCGGTTTGCGGAAAAAGGTCTGGATGCCAGGGATGCGGCCTGTTCGAAGTGCCCTTCGAGCAACATCGCGCCCACGTCAGAAAGCGCAGGCGGGCCCGGCTATGGCAGTGGCTTCGGCTGACCGGCGGCGATGAGGCTCTCAGGCGCCGGTCTTGATGTAGGTTTTGTAGACCCAGCCGCGCTTGCCGTTATAGACGATCTGGCACCACTTCTTGCAGCTTATGACCTGCACCGAGGTCTTCGCGGGCACGGTGACCATGGCCGCCGCTTTCTGTTTCGGGCCGGCCCGCATGGTGACGGCCCGCAGGATGCGTCCGGTACTGGCCGCGCTGGCTTCTTGAGGCTTTGGCTTGGCATCGTCGCCTGCGGATGCCTGCGCTTCCGGCGCCTGCGGGTCCGGGGCGGGAATGGCGGCGGTCTTGGCGCCGTCGGGATCGTCCTTCGCCGGCGCCGCGCTGGGCGCGGCCACCTTGGACAGCAAGGCGGTGGCGTCTGATTGAGGCGCCGGTTCGGCGAATGCCGTGTCGGTTGGCTTGGCGGTCTCTTCGGCCTGTCGGCCTGCCGCCTGATCGGATGGAGCAGGCGCGGGGTCGTTGGACGCGGCCTTGGTGCCCGGTGCGGTCCAGCGCGGGTCGTTGGACGCCAGCGCCGGTATCTTGGCTTCCTTGGCGGCGACGACGGCCGACACCGCGTCGGCCTTGCGCGCCGCCTGCGGCGCCACTGCGATCGCCGTGGCGTTCGCGCTGACGAGCGCGATCTTGGTTGTCTTGACCGGGATTGTCGGGACGCTTTGCGCCGGGCTGGCAATCGCTTGCCGGTCGCTGGCCGGCAGCGCCAGCCACAACGCAATCCCCGCCACGCCGAGCAGGGCCGCGGTGCCGACAGCGGCAATCACCAGATGCGAATTGGACCGCACGCCCTGCCAGAACGTGGGCCGCCTGTCATAGCCGAACTGCATTGCAAAGTGCCGCCGTTCCGGCGCGCCGAAACTGAAGGGCTCGTTCACTCTAACCACCTCCAATAGGTGGGCCGACGTTCTTTCGATCGGTGCCGGAGGTCCGGCGGTGATCGGCATCGGTCCCAAAAACACAAGCGGGCGGGCCCGCGAAAGTCCCCGTCTTACAGCCCAGAACCCGCATCCTTTGCCGGTGATTGTGGCATCAGTGCGCCCTTGCAATGAATTCTGCACCCTTGTTAAGGATTCCGCAACATCTCGCATCGGCACGAACTGCCGAATGGAATCAGGCAGATAGGCCGGAAGCTCCGTTCCGGCCGGTGCTTCCCCTGCGTCAGATCCTGTCGCGCAGGGCGAACCAGCTGAGCGCCAGGAACAGCAAGGGCGCGCGGAAACGCCGGCCGCCGGGGAAGGGCGGGACCTTCAGATCCTCGATCAGCTTCAGCCGGTCGCGGTTGCCGAGCACGGTCTCGGCATAGAGCTTGCCGAAGAAGTTCGACAGCATGACGCCGTGGCCGGAATAGCCGCCGACCGAGATGACATTGGGCATCACTTCGCGCACGAATGGCTTGCGCGGCACGGTGATGCCGACATAGCCGCCCCAGCCATGCGTGATCTCGACATCCTTCAACTCCGGATAGAGTTCCGCGATCTGGCGGCGGATATGGATGTGGATGTCCTTCGGATCGTTGACCGCGTAGACCTCGCGCCCGCCGAACAGAAGCCGGCCGTCTTTCGACTTGCGGAAGTAGCGCACGACGAAGCGGGAATCGTCGACCGACTCGCCGCCCGGCAGCACGGTCGAGGCCGATCCGAGCGGCACCGTCGCGCCGATGAAGGAGCCGATCGGCATGATGTGCGCGGCGCTCACCGGCTCGAGCGTGCCGCCATAGGCGTTGACGCCGATCAGGCATTTCTCGGCCGTGATCGTGCCTTTCGGCGTCGTCACCCTCACCTTGCCGCCGCCGGAGACGATGCCGGTCGCCGGCGTCCGCTCGAACAGCTGCGCGCCGGCCCCGGCCGCTGCTTTCGCCGTGCCGATCACCAGCTTCAGCGGGTGGATGTGCCCGGTGCCGGTGTCGCGCGTGCCGCCGAAATAGCGCGTCGAGCCCAGCCGCTCTGCGGCTTCCTTCGCGTCCATGAAGGAAATGTGCGGGTAGCCGAAGCGGCTCGCCATGATCTCGGCATGCGCCTTGTAGTCGTCGACATAGCGCTGCTTGTGCGCCACCGACAGCTGGCCAGGCATGTAGTCGATCTCGATCCCGTTGACGGCGGCAAATTCGAGCAGATGCGCCTTGGCCTCCTCGGCGAGGTCGAACAGCGCCTTGGCGCGAGAAAGGCCGTATTCCGCCTCCATCTCCTCGGCCCAGGCGCGCTGGCCGGTACCGAGCTGGCCGCCATTGCGCCCCGAAGCGCCGTCGCCGAACCGATGCGCCTCGATGAGCACGACATTGCTGCCGGCCTTCGCCAGATGCGCCGCCGCTGACAGGCCGGTGAAGCCGCCGCCGACGATGACGACATCGCATTGGCGGTCGCCGTCGAGAGCGGGGTATTCGGGCCGTGATCCGGCCGTGTCCTCGTACCAGGACCGGCCGGGGGATACTGGGGATTGGTAGAGCATGGAAACGCCGGTGAATGGTGAATAGTGATGGCAGACGACTGTGAGGAGCGCGTTGGCTGCGTTCACCCGTCCAATATGAAACTACTCACCATTCACTATTCACCATTGACGCAGCGAAGCAGCCGCTCAGACGTTGAGCAGAAGATACTCCCGCTCCCACGGGCTGATCACTTCCATGAAGGTCTCGAACTCGGCCCGCTTGATCGCCGCATAGGTCGCGGTGAAGGACTTGCCGAGGATGGCGCCGAGGTCCTCGTCGGCCTCGAACAGGTCGACGGCCTCGAGCAGGCTGCGCGGCAGGTCGATCTCATCGGCGTTCGCGGTGGTCAGCACCGGAGGCTCGGCCTTGACCTTGTTGATCATGCCGATCAACCCGCAGGCGAGTGACGCGGCGAGCGCCAAATAGGGGTTGGCGTCGGAGGACGGGATGCGGTTTTCGACGCGCCGCGCCGCCGGATCCGAGCGCGGCACGCGGAAGGCGGTGGTGCGGTTGTCGTAGCCCCATTTGTTGTTGACAGGCGCCGAGGCCGCCTGCGTTAGCCGCCGGTAGGAATTGACATAGGGCGCGAACATCACCAGCGCGTTCGGCACATGCTTCTGCATGCCGCCGATGAAGTGGAAGAAATCGTCCGTCTCTGAACCGTCCTCGGCCGAGAAGACGTTGCGGCCGGTCTTCCTGTCGACGATCGACTGATGGATGTGCATCGCCGAGCCCGGCTGGCCCTGGATCGGCTTGGCCATGAAGGTGGCGTAGATCTCGTGCTTGAGCGCTGCCTCGCGGATGGTGCGCTTGAACATGAACACCTGGTCGGCGAGCTCGATCGGGTCGCCGTGGCGCAAATTGATCTCGAGCTGGCCGGCGCCTTCCTCGTGGATCAGCGTGTCGATCTCCAGGCCCTGTCCTTCGGAGAAGTGGTAGATGTCGTCGATCAATTCGTCGAACTCGTTGACGCCGGCGATCGAATAGCCGGCGCCGCCGCCGATCGGCCGTCCCGAGCGCCCGACGGGCGGCGTCAGCGGATAGTCCGGATCGGGGTTCTTGCGCACCAGGTAGAACTCGATCTCGGGCGCCACCACCGGCTTCAGCCCGCGATCGGCGTAGGCGGCGAGCACGCGCTTCAAGACGTTGCGCGGCGTGAACTCGACCGAGCGCCCATCCTGGTGGACGAGGTCGCAGATGACAGCCGCCGTCGGGTCCTCTTCCCACGGCACCACGGTCAGCGTCGAAAGGTCCGGCATCAACTTGAGGTCGCCGTCGTCCTCTGGATAGTGGAAGCCGTTGCCGTCCTCCGGATAGCCGCCGGAAATCGTCGTCATGAACACCGCCGAGGGCAGCGCCAGCGAAGTGTTGGAGGTGAATTTCTTCGACGGCATCATCTTGCCGCGGGCAACGCCGGCCTGGTCGGGCGTGATGCATTCGATGTCTTCGATGCCGCGCCATTCCAGCCAGGCGCTGACTTCCTTCCAGTTCTTGACGCCACGTTGGCTTTTCACGAAGGCAGGCGTTCGGGCGCGTCCTCCGCGGCTCGACGGACGGACTTCCTTTTTTGCAGGCGGCATCAGTCACCAGATTGGGTTGCGGATGGCGAAGTATAGCCGTGGCCGGCGATGGAAGGGAAGGGGAGCCGCTCGACCGGCCGCCGCTGTTGAAATTCGCGGCGGTGAGCTTAGGTTCGACGCCTCGCGAAATGCGACTACCTTACGCGCCGAACGCAGGACAGCCATGACCAGCCATGAACTGACGACGATCGGCTCGATGCCGACGACACGCTGTGGCAGAACGAGCAGTTCTTCCGCCTCACGGAAAAGCGCTTCGCAGGGCTGCTTGCCGAGCATGGCGAGGCTGATCATGTTTCGGCAAGGCTGCTCGAGGCCGAGCGGCGCAACCTTGCCGTCTACGGTTTCGGCATCAAGGGCTTCACGCTGTCGATGATCGAAACCGCCATCGAGGTCAGCGGTGGCCGCGTGCCGGGGTCGGTCGTCGCCGAGATCCTTGCCGCCGGACGCGAGATGCTCAGTCATCCGATCGAACCGCTGCCGCATGCGCGCGAGACCGTGGAGAAACTGGCCGGCGCCTATCGTCTCGTGCTCATCACCAAGGGCGACCTTTTCGACCAGGAGCGCAAGCTGGCGCAATCGGGCCTCGGCGATCTGTTCGACGCCGTCGAGATCGTCAGCGACAAGAGCGCGGCCACCTATGCCCGTGTCTTCAGTCGCCACGGCGACGGGCCGGGGAAAAGCATGATGGTCGGCAACTCGCTGAAGTCCGACGTCGTGCCGGCCATCGAGGCCGGCGGCTGGGGCGTCCACGTGCCGCACGAGTTGACCTGGGTGCTCGAGCATGTCGAGGCGCCGACGGCCGCGCCGCGTTTTCGCCAGATCGCCGATCTCGGGCAATTGCCTGCGCTGATCGAAGGCATCGTCACGGCTGGCTGAGCCTGTCGAGATTTGCGGCCGGTCGACCCGAATTTTTGGTCAGCCGCGCACGAGCCCGATCAGCCGGTCGATCACCGGTTGCAGCCTTTCGGGAGTGATCGGCTTGGCGACCACGGCATCGATCACGCTGGATAGGCCGAGGCTCTCCGGTGTGCCAGTCTTGGTTGAAAGCAGGATCACCGAAGGCAATGCCTTGCCCGAGATCCGCCTGAGCGCGTCGATGCCGGAGATCAGCGCATCGCAGTCCTTGTTGTCGGCGCCCCCATCGAGCACGACTGCGCCGGGAATGAGGCCCCGCAGCGCCTTCGCGGCCGTTTCAGGCGATTCGGAAATCGGCTTCAGCCCTGATTTCTCGACGATTTTCGCCACGACGACGCGGTTGATCGGGGATCGTCCGATGACCAGCACCTGCGAGAAATCCGTCGCCAGGCCGGCATCCGTGCCGCGAGCCGCCGCATTGGGGTGGTCTGCAGTCCTGGTCTCTCGATCAGTGGGGCTCATGGGCGGGCGGGCACTCGTCTCTGTTTCAATGCAGGGTTGAAACCTGAGGAACAATTGGCGTGAGATTGCCGCCGGTGTCAAGCTGAAATGGCTAACATCTGGAATATAGCAAGAAAACCTAAAATTTAGTGCAAGTTCTATTCCTGGCAGTAGTGGATCGGCCGTGAAAAACGAGTAGTGGATCGGCCGTCAAAAACGAAAGTCGCCCGCGCGTTGCGGCGCGGGCGAGACAAAGTTCGGCCTTTGCGCGGTCGCAGAGCGAATGCGCGGTGGAATTGCCTAGCTGTGGCTTTGCTGGGTCACGATCACCGGGATCAGCAGATCGCCCCAATTGCCGTCGCCGCCATGATGTCTGGCCGAACGCACCAGTTCCACCGAGACGCCCGCTTCGACCGCCTTCATCACCGACTGGTTGAGCCTGTGCAGGTCATTGGCCAGCATGCGGATGGTTGCCTGCTGGTCGACGCTCATCGCCGAGGATTGCTCTTCGGCTCTTTCCTTGACGCGGCTAATCGATGCCATTGGTCTTCTCCTTTAAGTTGCCTTTCGGGCGTTTCCTCTGTTGGTCGTCTCTTGCGCCGGCTCACTCTGCCGCCGGCTTGAACTGCGCGTGTTCGGTCGATTCATGCATGGCCGTTGTCGAGGACTGGCCGCCGCTGATCGCCATCGACACCGCATCGAAATAGCCGGTGCCGACCTCGCGTTGGTGCTTGGTCGCGGTGTAGCCATGAACCTCGGCCGCGAATTCGGCTTCCTGCAATTCCGAATAGGCTGCCATCTGCCGCGCCTTGTAGCCACGCGCCAGCTCGAACATGCCGAAGTTGAGCTGGTGGAAACCAGCCAGCGTGATGAACTGGAACTTGTAGCCCATGGCGCCGAGTTCCCGCTGGAACTTGGCGATCGTCGCGTCGTCGAGGTTCTTCTTCCAGTTGAACGACGGCGAGCAGTTGTAGGCCAGCAGCTTGCCCGGATGATGCTTGCGCACGCCCTCGGCGAACTTCCTGGCCTGCGCCAGATCCGGCTTCGAGGTCTCGCACCAGATCAGGTCCGCGTGCGGCGCGTAAGCGATGGCGCGCGCGATGCACGGCTCGATGCCGTTCCTGACCTGGTAGAAGCCTTCGACCGTGCGGCCGGCCTCATAGTCGACGAAGGGCCGATCGCGCTCGTCGATGTCCGAGGTCAGAAGCTTCGCCGCCTCGGCGTCGGTGCGCGCCACGACCAGCGTCGGCGTGCCCATCACGTCGGCCGCGAGACGGGCCGCATTGAGGTTGCGGATATGCGCCGCCGTCGGGATCAGCACCTTGCCGCCGAGATGGCCGCACTTCTTCTCCGACGCCAGCTGGTCCTCGTAGTGGACGCCGGCGGCGCCCGCCTCGATGAATGCCTTCATGATTTCGAAGGCATTGAGCGGCCCGCCGAAGCCAGCCTCGGCGTCGGCGACGATCGGCGCGAACCAGGTCTCGACCGAAAGTCCCTTGCCTTCGGAGGTCTCGATCTGGTCGGCGCGCTGCAGCGTGCGGTTGATGCGCTTGACCAGTTCCGGCGCCGCGTTGGCCGGGTAGAGCGACTGGTCGGGATACATGGCGGACGCGGTGTTGGCGTCGGCCGCGACCTGCCAGCCCGACAGGTAGATCGCCTTCAGCCCGGCTCTGACCTGCTGCATGGCCTGGTTGCCGGACATCGCGCCGAGCGCGTTGACGAAGTCCTCCTCGTGGATGAGCTTCCACAGCCGGTTGGCTCCCATCTCGGCCAGGCTCTGGCGGATCTGGACCGAGCCGCGCAACCGCTTCACATCCTCCGGCGAATAGGGCCGCTCGATGCCGTCGAAGCGGCCTTCGGGCGCGGATGGGACAAGGTTGTAAAAATCGGTCATTGCATACTCCAGTTCATTCGATGCCGGTTTTTGGAAACGTCGCCCATGGGAGCTGTGCGCCGTCGATGTGTGACATCATTTACATCGCACTGCGAAAAGCGCGAGGAAAACCGCAACATCGGCCGGAAAATAAGGGAAAATCAGTGTTGCGTTTGACTGGTGAGCCTTGTAAATTTGTCACGATTGTAAAAGGGCCGAGAAGGCACTTGCGGCCAAATCGTGTAAATTCCTGTCAAGGATAGATGGGGTGGCTGACCAGAAGATTTTTGCCGGGCCGCGCATCCGCCGCATCCGCAACGCCAAGGGCCTGACCCAGACGGCGATGGCCGAAGGGCTCGGTATCTCGCCGTCCTATCTCAACCTCATCGAGCGCAACCAGCGGCCGCTGACGGTGCAGCTGATCCTCAAGCTGGCATCGGTCTACAAGATCGATCCGCATGAATTGCAGGGCGAGGCGAAGGGTTCGATATCGGCGCTCAGGGAAGTGTTCGGCGATCCGCTGCTGTCGGGCGAACTGCCGGGCGACCAGGAGCTGATCGAGCTCGCCGAGGCCGCTCCCAATGCTTCCGCCGCGATGGTGAAGCTGTTTCGCGCCTATCGCGAACAGGCGGAGCGGCTTTCCGACCTCAACGAGCTTCTGGCGCGCGAAGGCCGCGCCACCGCCCTGTCCGGCGCCCGCCTGCCGGTCGACGAGGTGCACGAAATCTTCGAGCGCCGGCCGAACCATTTCACCGCCCTGGAGGAGGAGGCCGAGGCCTTCACGGCGCTGCTCGATCCTGGCGACGACCTGTTCGGCGCGCTGAAGACCTGGCTGAAGCGCGAATATGGCATCGTCGTCAAGGTGCTGCCGGTCGCCACCATGCCGAACTGGCGCCGCCGCTACGACCGCCATTCGCAGCGCCTGTTCCTGTCGGAACGGCTGTCGCCTTTCGACCAGTTGCGCGAGGTGGCGATGGAAGCCTCGCTGATCCGCATGACGGTCGCGGTCGCCGGCGAGATCCAGGCACTGAAGCTGGCGACTGACGAGGCCCGCCGGCTGGCGCGCTTCGAGCTTGGCCGTTACGCCGCCCACGCGCTGATGATGCCCTATCAGGCGTTTCACGCGGCCGCGCTGCGCTCCCGCTACGACATCGACGTGCTGCGTTCGCGCTTCGGCGTGTCCTTCGAGCAGGCGGCCAACCGCCTGACCATGCTGCAGCGGCCGGGCGCGGCGGGCGTGCCGTTCTTCATGCTGGAGGTCGACAATGCCGGCAACCGCTTCCGCAAGGCCGGCAGCCAGGGCTTTCCGCAGAGCCGCTTCGGCGGCGGCTGCCCGAAGCTCGCCGTCCATGCCGCCTTCACCCAGCCCGGGCAGATCCTGGTGGAAGCGGTGGAAATGCCGGACGGCGCCGAATTCCTCTGCATTGCCCGCACGCTGGAAGGTCCACAGGGCGCCTTCTCGGAGCGGCCGCGCCGCACGGCGCTGCTCATCGGCTGCGATATCGGCTTTCGTGACGAGATCGTCTATGGCGGAGCCCTTCCGGGGACGGCGAGCGGCAAGTCGGGGCAGGGCGTCGCCGTTGCCACGCCGGTGGGACCCGCCTGCCGGCTCTGCGAACGCATAGGTTGCCTGGCGCGCGCCGAGCCGCCGGTGACGCGGCCGCTTGGCCTCGACGAGATGGTGACCGGCCTGAGCGCTTTCGATTTCCAGTGACGTCGACTGTGCTGGTCGGCCCGGAGGCTCGTCCTCCGTTGCAACAGCAAGCCATTGCGGTTTCCCCCCGCAATATTGCCGTCGGCAATATTGATTAAGCATTGGCGTCGCGATATCAAAAAAGAATTGCGCAAGGCTGGGGGGTCGGCGAATGAACAGGACAGTTTTTTGGCTTGGGCTGACGCTTGCCCTTTCAGCCTCATCCGCATTTGCGGAGAAATCCTCGGAATTCTTCAAATCGTACCAACAATACAACGATGCCGGTAAGGCATTCCTCGACAAGATCGAGCCCAGGACCGGAGCGATAGATCTCGCCGAAGGCGTGCACCTCGACCTCAAGGGCAAGTTCTACTTCCTGGACAAGAAGGATTCCGCCTCTGTCCTGACCGAGGCCTGGGGCAATCCGCCAGATGTCGGCACCGGCTCCGTCGGCATGATTTTCCCGGCAAACCACGACCCCATCTCCGAGAACAATTGGGGCATTGAGCTGCGCTGGGAAAAGATCGGCTATGTCGATGACAGCGACGCGGCGTCCATCGACTATGCTGAATTGCTGCGCGGCATGCAGGAGGACACTCGGTCGAGCAACGATCAAAGGGTGAAGGACGGATTTCAGCCCGTCACCTTGATCGGCTGGGCCTCGCCGCCGGTATACGATGCCGTCAACAAGCGCCTGCACTGGGCCAAGGAGCTGCAGTTCGGAACCGATGCCGTCCACACGCTGAACTACGATGTGCGCTTTCTCGGCCGGGAGGGCGTGTTCGTGATGAGCTACATCGCCACGGTCGATCAACTGCCGGAGATCAGGCAAAGCCTGGATGAGGTGCTCGGCATCGCCGCCTTCAGCCCCGGCAAGAAGTATGTCGATTTCAGGCCAGGTTTCGACACCGTCGCCGCCGTCGGCATCGGTGGCCTCATTGCCGGCAAGCTGGCGGCCAAGGCTGGGCTGCTGGCGGTGGCGCTGATCGCGCTGAAGAAGTTCGGCGTGATCCTGCTGGTTCCGCTGGCGGGCCTTTGGCGGCTCATTCGGCGCAACCGAGACGCCTCCTCCTAAAGTGCGATGACCGGTCTCTGCCGACCGAATGGCCGAGTTGCTGGTCGTCAGTGCGCCAAACGGAATGCGAGGCTGGATCACGCCTCGCGGCCGCCGGTGCGTTACGCCAATGCGGCGCGTTCCTGCCGCCCACCGCGCATCGAGCCGCCCTGAAATCGCCGACAGCCGCAACCATGACCGACGCCGCATCGCCAGCTTCGCCAGCCGTCCCGCCGCGCCCGGCCATCTCGCCCGGCGAGGAGCGCATCGGCATGCTGCTGGTGTTCCTGTCGGCGCTGATGTGGAGCTTTGGCGGCACCATCGCCCGTTTCATCGACGTCACCGACAACTGGACGATCGTGTTCTGGCGCTCTCTCTGGGCGGTGGCGTTTCTGCTTTGCTTCATGGCCTGGCGCGACGGCTGGCGGGGCACGCTGAGATTGTTTCGCGACATGGGCCTGCCGGGCCTTGCCGTGGCGGTATGCTTCGCCACCGCGTCGACCTCGTTCATCGTGGCGCTTTCCTACACCACGGTCGCCAACATCCTCTTGATGCAGGCCGGCGTGCCGCTGCTGGCGGCACTGCTCGCCTGGGTGGTGTTTCGCGAGCGGGTGGCGACAGCGACCTGGGTGGCGATCGCCGCCGTCATCACCGGCGTCGCTATTATGGTCTCGGAATCGCTCGATGGCGCGGTGTCTCCCATCGGCGATGGCCTGGCGCTGCTGATCGCCTGCATGTTTTCGATCGCCACCGTGATCACCCGGCGCTTCGCCCATGTGCGCATGACGCCGGCCAACTGTCTCGCCGCGCTGCTCGCCTGCGCCTTTGCCGCATCCCAGGCGTCGCAGTTCGCCGTGTCCAGCCGCGACATGGCTTTCCTGTTTGCCTTCGGCGTCCTCAATCTTGGCGTCGGCCTTGCCTTCTTCGCCACCGGCGCCCGTCTCGTTCCGGCGGCGATGGCGGCACTCCTTGGCACGTTCGAGCCGATCCTCGGCCCGATCTGGGTCTGGCTCGTGCATTCCGAGGTGCCATCGGCGCGCACGATTGTCGGCGGCGCGGTCGTCGTCGCCGCGCTCCTCGTCCACATCGCTCTCGAGTTCAAGCGCCAGGCGCGGCCCGAGCGGCCGGGCGTCACCGGCGTGCCGTCTCCGAATTGATGAAGCGCAGGCGCCAAAGCGCGCGATGAGCCATTGACAACGTCGCTGCCGGGCGGGCAGGCTAAGAGCACGGCAACAACAAGACAGGCGTATCTTGCCAAGTCTCAATGCCGGTCCGATCGGGACCGGACCACATCGTCGTATCCCTGCCCGCGCCATGGCGAAAGCCTCTGACGACGTCGGCACACCCCCCAGGCCACGGCAACGGCCCAAAGCTTTTTCCGGCTCCGCATCGCACCGCCTCTATGCCGGCTGTTCGCGCTTGTCGCTCCCCGGAAAGCTCAATAATCTGAAGCAAAAGCCCAGCCGCGCGGACACCGCGACGGATTGGCGACGGAACACTCACCAAAGGAGAACAACATGATCCGCAAAGCGCTCTGGCTTTCGGCGACATCGGTATTTCTGGCGCTTTTGACGCCTGCCGGTCACGCCGAGGACCGCGTCGTCAACGTCTTCAACTGGTCCGATTATATCGACCCGACGATCATCGAAGACTTCACCAAGAAGACCGGCATCAAGGTCGTCTATGACACCTTCGATTCCAACGAAATCCTGGAAACCAAGCTGCTGGCTGGCGGCAGCGGCTATGACGTCGTCGTGCCGAGCGGCAATTTCCTTGCCCGCCAGATCCAGGCCGGCGTTTTCCAGAAGCTCGACAAATCGAAACTGCCGAACCTCTCCAACATGTGGGACACGGTTTCGGAAAGAACCGCCAAATACGACCCCGGCAACGAGTACTCCATCAATTACATGTGGGGCACGGTGGGCCTCGGCTACAACATCAAGAAGGTGCAGGCAGCGCTTGGCACCGACAAGATCGACAGCTGGGACGTGTTCTTCAATCCGGACAATCTGGCCAAGCTGAAGGATTGCGGCGTCTATGTGCTGGATTCGCCGGCTGACATCATCCCGGCCGCGCTGAAATATCTCGGCCTCGACCCCAACAGCACCTCTCCCGACGAGATCGCCAAGGCCGAGGAAGCGTTGCTGAAGGTGCGGCCTTATATCCGCAAGTTCCATTCGTCGGAGTACATCAATGCGCTCGCCAATGGCGACATCTGCCTGGCTGTCGGCTGGTCGGGCGACGTCTTCCAGGCGCGCAACCGCGCCGTCGAGGCCAAGCAGGGCGTCGAGATAGGCTACTCGGTGCCGAAGGGAGGCGCCCAGATGTGGTTCGATCAGATGGCGATCCCCGCCGACGCGCCGCATGTCGCCGAAGCGCATGAGTTTCTCAACTACATGATGACGCCGGAGGTGATCGCGAAGTCGTCGAATGCGGTGCTCTATGCCAACGGCAACAAGGCCTCGCAGCAGTTCGTCGACAAGGCGCTTCTGGACGACCCGGCGGTCTATCCGGACGCGGCGACCCTGGAGAAGCTCTACACCGTCCAACCCTACGATCCGAAGACCCAGCGCGTCATCACGCGCACCTGGACCAAGATCGTGACCGGCCAGTAGGCAAATCGGCACGACCCCGGCGGCAGGCCGCCGGGGTCGTGCTCTTTGGGGGCAAGACAAAAGGACGGAGTGGGGAACATGAAATCGCTTGGCAGCATCCGCAGGGACTTCGCGCCATGGAACGACCCGAACGCCAAGCCATACATCCAGTTCGACAATGTCACCAAGAAGTTCGGTGACTTCATCGCCGTCAACAACCTGTCGCTGACCATCTTCGAGCGCGAGTTCTTCGCGCTGCTCGGCGCCTCCGGCTGCGGAAAGTCGACGCTTTTGAGGATGCTTGCCGGTTTCGAGGAGCCGACCGCCGGGCGCATCCTGCTCGATGGCCAGGACCTGCGCGGCATCCCGCCCTATCGGCGGCCGGTCAACATGATGTTCCAGTCCTATGCGCTGTTCCCGCACATGACGGTCGAGAACAACATCGCCTTCGGCCTCAAGCAGGAAGGCATGCCCAAGTCCGACATCGAAAAGCGCGTCGCCGAGATGCTGAAGCTGGTCAAGCTCGAGCAGTTCGCCAAGCGCAAGCCGCACCAATTGTCGGGTGGCCAGCGCCAGCGTGTCGCGCTCGCCCGCTCGGTCGCCAAGCGCCCCAAGGTTCTGCTGCTGGACGAGCCGCTTGGCGCGCTGGACAAGAAGCTGCGCGAGGAAACGCAATTCGAACTGATGGACCTGCAGCAGGAGCTCGGCCTCACCTTCGTCGTCGTCACCCACGACCAGGAAGAGGCGATGACCATGGCCGACCGCATCGCCATCATGGACAAGGGCGAGGTGATGCAGGTCGCGACGCCGGCGGAAGTCTATGAGGCCCCCACCTCCCGCTTCGTGGCGCATTTCGTCGGCAACGTGAACATGTTCGAAGGCAAGGTCGCCGAGCGGGCGGCGAACACGACGCGCATCACCGGGGCGACCGGAGCCCAGATCGTCGTCGAGAATGGCGGCAATACCGCCGCCGGCGCCGACATCGTCTTCGCCATCAGGCCGGAGAAGATCAAGGTTTCGTCGAAGAAGCCGGCCGATGCGGTCAACGCGCTTGAAGGCGAGGTCTATGACGTCGCCTATCTCGGCGACATGACCGTCTATCACATCCGGCTCGACGACGGACAGATGGTGCGCGCGAGCGCCATGAACGCCTCGCGCGTCAGCGAGGATCCGCTGACCTGGAACGATCGCGCCTGGGTCTCCTTCCGGCCCGACGCCGGCGTTGTGCTGGCACGGTAGAGGCGATCATGTCGAGCGCCGCAACCGCTGAAACAACCTCGCCGGCAGCCGATGCCGCCAAATCCCCGCTGGCCAGACTGGGTTCGGCCTTCGTCAACCGCCTGGTCATCATCGTCCCCTATCTCTGGCTGCTGTTCTTCTTCCTCATCCCGTTCGTCATCGTCTTCAAGATCTCGCTATCGACGACGGCGATCGCGATGCCGCCCTACACGCCGGTGCTCGATTTCAGCGGCGGCATTTCCGGCTTCTTCGGCCAACTGAAGCAGCTCGGCGTCGACAACTACACCTGGCTGACCGAGGACGCGCTCTACTTCAACGCCTATGTGACCAGCCTGATCATCGCCGCGATCTCGACGGTGCTGACGCTGATCGTCGGCTATCCGATCGCCTACGGCATGGCGCGTGCGCCGGCGACGATCCGGCCGACCTTGCTGATGCTGGTGATCCTGCCGTTCTGGACCTCGTTCCTGATCCGCGTCTACGCCTGGATCGGTATCCTCAAGCCGGAGGGCCTGCTCAATCAGCTGCTGCTCGCCACCGGCGTCATCAGCCAGCCGCTGATCATCCTCAACACCTACACGGCGATCTTCATCGGCATCGTCTATTCCTACCTGCCGTTCATGGTGCTGCCGCTCTATTCGTCGCTGGAGAAGATGGACTATTCGCTGATCGAGGCCGCCAAGGACCTCGGCTGCCCGCCGACCAGCGCCTTCTGGAAGATCACCTTCCCGCTGTCGCTGCCCGGCGTCATCGCCGGCTGCCTGCTGGTCTTCATCCCGGCGGTCGGCGAGTTCGTCATTCCCGACCTGCTCGGCGGTTCGCAGACTCTGATGATCGGCAAGACCTTGTGGAACGAGTTCTTCGCCAATCGCGACTGGCCGGTTTCGTCGGCCGTCGCCGTCATCCTGCTGCTGCTGCTGATCGTGCCGATCATGCTCTTCCAGCAGGCCCAGGCGCGCGCGCAGGAGCAGGGCAGATGAACGCCACCTGGAGCCGCTTCAACATCACCTCGGTCGTGCTCGGCTTTGCCTTCCTCTATCTGCCGATCGTGCTGCTCATCGTCTTTTCCTTCAACGAATCGAAGCTGGTCACCGTCTGGGGCGGCTTCTCGACCAAATGGTACGTCTCGCTGTTCCACAATCAGGGCCTGATGGACGCCACATGGGTGACGGCGCGCGTCGGCGTCATCTCGGCCACCGTGGCCACCGTGCTTGGCACGCTGGCGGCCATCACCTTGACGCGCTACACGCGCTTCAGGGGGCGCATCCTGTTTTCCGGCATGGTCTTTGCGCCGCTGGTCATGCCGGAAGTCATCACCGGCCTGTCGCTGCTCCTGCTCTTCGTCGCCGTCGGCCTCGACCGCGGCTTCCTCACCGTGACGCTCGCCCACATCACCTTCACCATGTGCTTCGTGGCCGTCGTCGTGCAGTCGCGCCTGGTTTCCTTCGACCGGTCGCTTGAAGAGGCGGCGATGGATCTCGGCGCGCCGCCGGTGAAGACATTCTTCCACATCACACTGCCGGTCATCCTGCCGGCGATCATCTCCGGCTGGATGCTGGCCTTCACGCTGTCGCTCGACGATCTGGTCATTGCCTCCTTCACCTCGGGGCCGGGCGCCACCACGCTGCCGATGAAGATTTACAGCCAGGTCCGTCTCGGCGTGACGCCCGAAATCAACGCCGCCTGCACCATACTGATCGCGGTCGTCGCCGTCGGCGTCATCATCGCCTCTGTCGCCAACAAGCGGCGCGAGGTCCAGCGTCAGCGCGACGAGCAAGCTGCGCAGCGCGGGTAGGGGGCATCGGGGTCAGGTGCGAAATTACTCGCCGGAAACGCCGCGGCTGATCGGCGAGATGAATGGCGTGCTCCAGGTGCCGCCGACGAAGAACAGCGACTGGTTGGGAGCCTGGGGAGGCTGACTGGTCGGCTGGCCGCTAGGCTGCTGCTGCGCCGGCTGTCCGCTCGGGGTGACACCGCCCGACAGCGCCAGCCCGCGTCCGGCATAGGAGGCGATGCCGGACAGCCAGATCTTGGATTTCGCCGAATTGGCTTCGGCCTTGTCGAGCCGCGCCACGCCCTTGGAGATGCTGGCCTTGATCTCGGCGCCATCGATCGGCAGCGTGCCGTCGGCAACGTCGTCAAGCGCGAAGAAACCGCCCTGCTCGGTATGCTTGAGGAAGGCCGGCAGGTTGAGCCTGGTGAGGGCGCCCGGTCCGACGGTCGCTGAGACCGATCCGTCGGCATTTTCGAAGATGGAATTCCAGGATCTGCCCGGACCCTTGAGGATGACCGAAACGGTTGCCGTCCCGACAGGCACCAATCGTGTCATTCCCGCCGCGGTGGCGAACGCGCCGCCATCGACGTCGGAAGCCAGAAGCCGGATCTCCACTTGCGTGCCCTCGGGCTTGCGGTCGAAGCGCAGGCTGCTCTGGATGTTGCCGCCGAAGGCGGAGGCGTCGGAAATGTCGAAGACGGCGAGCCCGTTCTTGACCTGCGCCGTGGCGGCAACGTCGGCAAGCTGGACCGGTCCGGCGGTGGCGTGCGCCGCCGACAGGCGGAGGTCGAGATTGATCTTGTCGGCGAAACTGGTGTCGATCTCGCCGGGGCCGGCTTCACCGGTTGGCGTGATCGGGGTGAAGGCGGAGAGGAACGACCTGAGGTCGAGCGTGTCGAAGGCGAGCGTGCCGGAGATGACCGGGAGCGCTTCGCTGAAGGAGAAGTCCAGCGCCCCCATTCCCGGATTGTTGTCGAGCGCCACCGTGGTGTTTTCGAACTTCACCCGGCCGGCCGCCGCCGTCACCTTGCTCGCCACCGAGACCGCGCCGATCGCCGCGCCGGGCGCGATGCCGGCCTGCGACCACTCCAGCACGCGCCGCAGCGAGGGCGCCGCGAACTTTGCCTGGCCGTCGAAATAGGCGTTGTCCGACATCGAAGCGATGCCGTCGAAGGAGAAGCTTGCTGGCGCAGCCTTGAAGGACAGTGTGATCGGCGCTGCGCCCCCGGCGAAAAACACCAGCGGCTTGGCCGATGCGAAGTCGACGGCGACGCTTTCGCCGCGCCAGATCCCCGTCGCCGTCAGTGTCGCATTGCTGTTCATCGCCGCCCAGTTCGCCTGGCCGGACAGGCTGCTGAGAATCTCCTGCTCCTTGCCGCCGATCGAGGCCACCACGCGGCCGTCGCGGAATTCGACGGTGCCGAACGGGTCGGAGGGCAATTTACCTAGATCGGGTTTCTGCGGGTTGGCGGTAACGAGGCCTCGCGCTGTGTCGATCGAGCGCGTGATGCGGCCGCCGGTCGGGATGGCGGGCAGGAAGAGGCCCTTGGCGGTGCGCTGGACCCTGATCGTCGGCCGCACCAGCCTGGCCGTCGAGAACACAACGTCACCTTGCAAGGCCGCCATGGCCGAAAGATCGACCTCGACCCGTTCGGCCTCGATCACCGGCGGCGCGTCGGTCTCGGTCCATTGCGAAAGCGTCACGTCGGTCAGGATGGCGCGGAAGGTCGGCCACACCTCGATGCGCGGCGAGCCGTCGATGGTGACCCTGAAACCGCTCCAGGCGCTCATCTCCCAGGCGATGCGGTCGCGCACGATGCGGGTCGAGGCTATCAGCGGCAGCGCGGCGACGACCAGCGCGATGACGAGCACGGCAACGCCGACCGCCCATACTCCGCGCCGGATCAAAGATGATGGCATATCGCCCTATATGCTTCCATTGCCGACAAATCGCCCGACGGGTGTAACCCAGCGCCGACGCATTTCAAGTCTTTATGGCCCGGCGATGGCATTTGCGCACACTCTGGAGGTGCTGGCCGAACAAAATCTTGCTCTGCTGCGCTGCGGTATGCATAAGCGTGCCACCGACCGTCGCCGAAATTATGCGCCGGTTTTGGGACAACGACGGTCGCGACATTGGGCTTAACTGCCGCAAACGCGACGCGTTCTTGGGAGGAACGACCATGGCCGCCGACACCCCCTTGTGGACGCCGACGCAAGACCGGATCGACGCGGCACCCATGACCGCCTTCATGAAGGCCGCGGCGGCGAAAACGGGCACCGCATTTTCCTCCTATGCCGAGCTTCACCGCTGGTCGATCGACGATCGCGAGGCGTTCTGGGACCTTGTCTGGGATTTCTGCGGCATCGTCGGCGACAAGGGAGAACGCGTGCTGGTCGACGGCGACAGGATGCCGGGCGCCGCGTTCTTTCCCGACGCCAGGCTGAACTTCGCCGAGAACCTGCTGAAGAAAACCGGCTCCGGCGATGCGATCGTCTTTCGCGGCGAGGACAAGGTGGAGCGGCGGCTGTCCTGGAACGAACTCAATGCGCTGACGTCGCGCCTGCAGCAGCTCTTCCTGTCGCTGAAGGTGAAGAAGGGCGACCGCATCGCCGCGATGATGCCCAACATGCCGGAGACCGTCGCCGCCATGCTCGCCGCCGCCTCGATCGGCGCCGTGTGGTCGTCCTGCTCCCCGGATTTCGGCGAGCAGGGCGTTCTCGACCGTTTCGGCCAGATCGAGCCGGTGGTCTTCATCGCGCCCGACGGCTACTGGTACAATGGCAAGGCGATCGAGGTCGCCGACAAGGTCAAGGCGGTGGCGGCCAAGCTTGCGACCGTGCGCAAGGTGCTGATCGTCGATTATCTCGGCACCTCGACCGACGTCGCCGCGACCATCGACAAGGCCGATGCCCTGGAGGCGGCCTTGTCTTCCTTCGCCGTCAAGCCCGTGGCGTTCGAAGGACTGCCGTTCTCGCACCCGCTCTACATCCTGTTTTCCTCCGGAACCACCGGCATTCCGAAATGCATCGTCCATTCGGCCGGCGGCACGCTGATCCAGCATGTCAAGGAAGAGCGGCTTCATGCGGGTCTGCTCGACGGCGACCGCTTCTTCTACTTCACCACCTGCGGCTGGATGATGTGGAACTGGCTGGTCTCCGGCCTCGCCTCGGGCGCGACCTTGCTGCTCTACGACGGTTCGCCCTTCTACCCGGATGGCAATGCGCTGTTCGATTTCGCCGACGCCGAGAAGATGACCTATTTCGGCACCTCGGCGAAATTCATCGATTCGGTGCGCAAGGCCGGTCTCGAGCCGATCAAAACGCATGATCTTTCGACGGTGCGCACCATCTCGTCGACCGGCTCGCCGCTGTCGCCGGAGGATTTCCGCTTCGTCTATGACGGCATCAAGAAGGACGTGCATCTGGCCTCGATCTCCGGCGGCACCGACATCGTCTCCTGCTTCGTGCTCGGCGTGCCGATCGAGCCGGTATGGACCGGCGAGATCCAGGGAGCCGGCCTCGGCCTTGCCGTCGATGTCTGGAACGACGACGGCAGGCCGGTCAGGCAGGAAAAGGGCGAACTGGTCTGCGCCAAAGCCTTTCCGGCAATGCCGATCGGCTTCTGGAACGACCCCGAGGACAAGAAGTACCGGGCCGCCTATTTCGAGCGCTTCGACAATGTCTGGTGCCATGGCGATTTCGCCGAATGGACGGCGCATGGCGGCATGATCATCCATGGCCGCTCCGACGCGACGCTCAATCCGGGCGGAGTCAGGATCGGCACGGCCGAGATCTACAATCAGGTCGAGCAGATGCCGGAGATCCTCGAGGCGCTGTGCATCGGCCAGGATTTCGACAATGACGTGCGCGTCGTGCTGTTCGTGCGGCTGGCCGCCGGCGTGAAGCTCGATGAGGATCTGGAAAAGCGCATCCGCGCCAAGATCCGCACTGGCGCAAGCCCGCGCCATGTGCCGGCCAGGATCGTCGCCGTCACCGACATTCCGCGCACCAAATCTGGCAAGATTACCGAGCTTGCGGTGCGCGACGTGGTGCATGGCCGCGCCATCAAGAACAAGGAGGCGCTTGCCAATCCGGAGGCGCTGGAACTGTTCCGCAATCTGCCGCAGCTTGCCGACTAACCATCTCCGCAATGGTAAACAAAATATGTCGGCCGAATTTACCTAGATTTCATGAGTGGTACACATTCGTAAATTTTCCGCCCGGCGGGTAAGGATTTGTTAAGGGCCGGCGCCGATAGTCGCATGTAACTTGAGGGAGAAATCCCGTTCCTCGTCCCCTGAGGTTCAGATTCGCTCAAGCCCCCGTTGTGACAGCAATCCCATCCTTAAGGCGTCCGGTGGACGCCTTTTCTTTTCCGGCAGCGCGTTATTCGGCCAGCACCCGGGTCGAGGGGAAGGCGACTTCCACCAGCGTGCCTTCGCCGGGTGTCGAGGTGATGCTGAACCGCGCGCGGTTCGCTTCCACCATCGCCTTGGTCAGCGGCAGCCCAAGGCCGGTGCCGTCGCCGCGTCCGCGCTTCAGCGCATTGATCTGCTTGAACGGTTTCAGCGCCTGCTCGATCTCGGCCTGGCTCATGCCGATGCCGGTGTCGCGCACCCGCATGACGACGTCGCCGGAGGTCTCGTAGGCGGTGGACACGATCACCTGGCCGCCGGCCTGCGTGTAGCGGATGGCGTTCGACAGGATGTTGAGGGCGATCTGGCGCACGCTCCTGAGGTCGGCCACCACTTCCGGCAGCCGCGACGCAAAGCTGGAGCGGATGATGACGCGCTCGCGGTTGGCCTGCGGCTGCATCATCGCCACCGTCTCGGCCAGCGTGTCGTTGAGCGACACCGCCTCGTAGTCCATCTCTTGCTGGCCGGCCTCGATCTTCGAGATGTCGAGCAGGTCGTTGACCAGGTCGAGCACATGATTGCCCGAGCGGTTGATGTCGCGCAGGTAGTCGCGATAGCGGTCATTGGCGACGGGGCCGAATTTCTCGTCCACCATCAGCTCCGAAAAGCCGATGATGGCATTCAGCGGCGTGCGGATCTCGTGGCTGATACGGGCCAGGAAATCCGTCTTTTGCGAGGAGGCGCGCTCGGCCACGGCGCGCGCCTGGGTCAAGTCCTCTTCGGCCCGCTTCCATTGCGTGATGTCGCGCACGACGGCGCAGAAGCCGCTGTCGCTGGGCAGCCGGCCGATGGTCATGAACAGCGGAATGAAGCGTCCCTGCGACTCCCGCCCGATCACCTCGCGGCCGTCATTCAGCACGCTCGCCACGCCGGGTTCGGAAAGCCCGCTGAGATAATCGCGCGCCGCGCGCTGGCTCTCGATGGCGAACAGCGAGGCGAAAGGCTTGCCGGCGACCTCGTCGCTGTCGAAGCCGAACAGCGCCTCCGCCGGGCGGCTGATCGAACGGATGTTGCCGTCGCGGCCGATCAGCACCACGCCGTCGGTGGCGGTGTCGATGATGGTGCGCATTTCGGCGATGCGGCTCTTCAGCTCCGAAACGTCCGGCTGCTGGGTGGGCTCGTCATTGGCGGCACTGAAATGCGCGGGTGCTGCGTCCTCTTCGCCGGAGCGGCGCACCACTAGCATCAGCGCCTTGCCGGCGCGCCACGGCACCGCGCGCAGGATGGCATCGATCGGGAATTCCTGCCCGTCGCGCGTCTTCAGCCTGAGGGCGCGATCGCTTTCGTCTGCGGTGCCGTCCTCGGACTGCGCATAGGGATCGGCAAACAGGGCGCCGAGCCCGCCGGCGTCGGTCAGCTCGTCGAGCGTGTCATAGCCGGTCAGATGCAGGAACTCGTCATTGGCATAGTGAAGCGCGTCGCCGGAGTGGATGATGAGCGGCACCGGCAGCTTGTCGAGGATGGACGTATCCGGCGCCCTGGTCTCCTCGCCGGTCGAGAAAGCCGACGGCACGAAGCCGTCGAGCTTGAGCGGCGGAGCAAGGAGGCGCGGCCGCTCGATCGCCGGCGTCTTCGCATCGGCATCGACGTGGGCGGTGGCATCCTCGTCGGATCGCGCCCATTCCTCGCTGTCTTGCGCGTCGCGGAAGTCGTCTGCTGTCATGCTGTCGTCGGCATCTTGCGGCGCCGAAGCCGGCGGAGCTTCGGCGGCCCTGGCCGCTTCAGGCTCGACAGCCGGGGCGCCACCGGCAAGCTGGTCGGTCTGGTCTTCGCGGCCGGCATAGTCGAGCAGCGAGCCCGAGACGGGGGGCGGCGTGACCTGACCGGCGGCAGGCTCTTCGGCGGCTTCGCCCGGCTCGCCGTCGAGGCGCGCCAGATCCTTCTCGTCCTCGGCGTCATCTTCCGGCGGTTCCGCCAATTCGGCCGGCGCTTCCGCGCTCACCGGCTCGTCATCCGCGGCGTTCGCCTGGTCCCGGGTTTCGTCGGCTGCATTGACTGGCGTTGTCGCATCGGCATCAACCGAAGCCTCATGCGCGACAGGCTGCTCAGCCTGCGCGGTCTCGACCGAGCTTGCGGCGGGCGGGTTCGCTTCCCGGGGGGCAGGCGGTGGCTCGGATGGGCCGGAACTGTCCTTCTTCAGCCGCTCGCCGATCTCGCGGAAAGCGCTGCGCTCCAGCGTCGACAGACCCTTGTCGTTGTCCGGT
The DNA here is from genome assembly GCF_004792275.1 of Mesorhizobium sp. M4B.F.Ca.ET.143.01.1.1. NCBI lineage: Bacteria > Pseudomonadati > Pseudomonadota > Alphaproteobacteria > Hyphomicrobiales > Phyllobacteriaceae > Mesorhizobium > Mesorhizobium sp. M4B.F.Ca.ET.143.01.1.1. The sequence goes on along the minus strand of NZ_SRSR01000007.1, from coordinate 113,640 downwards.
TGCCGGTGCTCGGCCAGCCGGATCACCTTGTCTGCAAAACGCCGCTCCGGCTTCGGCACGATGGTCAGCGCCGGCACCTCGCCCTTGAACGGGTCGGCTGGCTTCGGCGCCTCCGCAACGGGTTCCTTTACGGTCGGCTCGCTCGCCGCCGGCGCCCTGCCATTGGGAACAAGCGCCATGCCGATGGCTTCCGGATCGACGACCGCGTCGCCGGCGCGGGCAACGCCGAAGCCGCGAAAACCCTCGAAGGCGCGGCTGCGGCCGTAGACCGGCAGCGCCGCCAGATCGACCGGTATCTTGAGATCGGTGCCGGCGACCGGCCATAGCACCGAGCGGCCGGACCAGGTGTCGCGGCGTTCGAGCAGGCCGGCGATCTCGCCCGTGGCATCGAGGCCGAAGGTGGTGGCGACGTCCTTGAAGCGGCGTCCGATGACGTCGGCCGCCGGCTTGCCGACGATGTCGGCGAATTCGGGCGACAGCGCGCTGAATTTGCCGTCGGCGTCGGTGCGCCAGACGAAGCGCAGCGGCGGCGCGGAACGATCAATCGTCCGATCGGCGGCCGGCTCCGCCGCTGGCGCGGCAGCGGCGCCATCCTGTTTAGGCGTTTCGGCTGAAGCCTCGGCCTTGCCGGATGCGGGCTCCCGATGCCGTGCCTCGTCGCCGCCGGCATTGAAATACCAATGATCGTGCTGCGGCTGCGTTTCGCCGGCCTTTGGCCGGTCGCCGGCCACCGCTTTCGGGCGTTGTGCGGCCGGGTCGGCAGCCTTGTCGGGCGCGGCCGTCGCATCCGGCTTCGCGGGCGCAGGTTCCTGGCTTGCCTCAGGGGCGACGGAAGGCACTTCGACCGGCAATGCTTCGGCTGCCGGACCGTCGGTCTGCGGCTCACCCGGCAACTCGTCGTCGAGCTGCGCTTCGTCAATGACCACCAGGAGGTGGCGCGTGTCGGTCAGCCGTGCCAGGCCGGCAGGATAGGAGTTGACGCCGCCCGGAACCAGGCGCTTGACGATACGGTCGCTGTCATCGGCCACATCGGCGACAAGTGCTGCGAGCGTCTCGGGCAGGATGCCGAGCGCCGCAAAGCCGTCGGATGCGGCCTCCACCTTGCCGGCGGCGTCGATGAAAGCGATGAAATGGCCGTCCTCGGTGAAGCCGCCAATGGCGCGGCTGGCGATCTCTGCGGCGCCGCGCGAGCCGGTCTGCGCCGCGGGCAGCGCCAGCATGATCGCCTTCTCGCCATCCGGCATCGTCACCGCGCTGGCCAGGAAGCCGACGGCGCGACTGCTCAAGCCCGTCGCCAGCCGGAGCGTGATGGCCCGGTCGCTGCCGATCTGCGGAAAACCGCTGGTCGCCATGATCTGGCGCCTGGCGATCAGCGGCAGCCGCGCCGAGGCGCCGATGATGCCTTCGATGTCGTCATGCCCGAACACCGCGGCGCCAGGCCCGTTGGCCCAGATCACCTGTTCGAGGTCGGCCGACAATATGGCGATCGCGTCGCCGGCGGCGAAGCGCTGGCGGACCGCATCGAGCACGGCAACGTCGAGGAAGGAGTAATTTTCAGGCGGCATGCGCTTGGCGAATCCCTCCACCGGGGCAATTTCAGTTAACGCTTTGTTAATAAAAGCGGACGGGGCGAAGGTCCACAAGCCAAGGGGTGCAGCGGTCGAAATCTCTGGGCGCTTGGTTAACGGCGGGGAAGATTTTTATGGTGCACTGCAACAAAGATGTTGCATCGCACAAAAAACCTCTATATTGCCATTATACATGAACGAGACGGCTTTCTGTCAAAGCCGCTACCCGCGAAAAGGATGGAAAATGTCCAAGACCAAAACTTCAGAGACGATCGAAAACATCGAATTCCCGAGCTTTGACGCTTCCAAGGCCACCGACCAGATCCGCGCTTTCGCCGAGAAGGGCGTCGAGCAGTCGAAGGAAGCCTACACCAAGCTGAAGACCGGCGCCGAGGAGACCCAGAAGGTTCTGGAGTCGACCTTCGAGACCGCCAAGACCGTTTCCGGCGACCTGTCGCTCAAGACCATTGCCGCGCTGCGCGCCAATGCCGACGCCGGCTTCTCGCATCTCGAAGCCCTGATCGGCGCCAAGTCGCTGTCGGAAGTCGTCGAGCTGCAGACCTCCTTCCTGCGCAAGCGTGCCGAGCTGGCCGTCGAGCAGGCCAAGGAATTCCAGGCCGTCGCGTCCAAGGCTGCCGAGGACGTCGCCAAGCCGATCAAGACCGCTTTCGAGAAGGCCCTGAAGGACATCAAGGCCGCCTGATAAAGACGCACGACTCATCGATGCATCAAAACGTCGCATTTCGTCAGACAAATAGATGTGCGATAGAGTTGTCCAAGTGAATACCCGGTGGGCGGAACCTCCTCCCTCTGCTCTCCGGGGTGACCAGCCAGCACCTCCTCCCGCTGGCTCGTAACAGGAAAAGGCCGGCACCTCCTCCCGCCGGCCTTTTCTTTTGCCTGGCGAAACCCAGCGTCGGTTTGAAGAACCGGCCTTTGCCTCATCAAAGGCCTTGAATTAGACTCCGATAGCCCGTATTGGACGCATCGCCGAACGACAGAGCGGATCCGGGGAGCAGAGCTTCACCTCCATCCCGCTCAGGCAGACGTGCCGTTGTAGCTCAGCTGGTTAGAGCGCCGGATTGTGGATCCGGAGGTCGCTGGTTCGATCCCAGCCAACGGTACCATCGGCTTAAGCATCTGTTATTGCTGATAATTTCATAGGCCAAGCGAACTTGGCCACGCCGACTTATGGCATTCGATGGAAGAATCCTTCCGGCCCTCCTGAGCCTCCGCTCTCCTTCTACCGAAGACACGTTTCACACCTGGTGCAGAACCTTTCTGGCGAAAGGCCGCTCAGAAATCCATGCGGAGAGCGGCGGCGAAGACGCGCCAGGGGGATGGCTTGCGCTTCGCCTGAACCGTCCAGACTGGACTGCCCGCTCTGCCTTCCCCGATTCGGTCAGCGACTGTTCGGCCCAAGCAGGCATCTGTCGAACCATCTGCACCGACCTGTCGAACGCCGCGGCATCTGCGCGAAATTCTCCTCGGAACCAATTGTCTTATTCCACGTTTTTAGCCTTGCGGTGGATTGTACGTCGCCGCAAGGGGTGGGGATTTCATCGGCATAAGTTCCTTCACAAAACCGCTGGGCTGGGAGTGGCACTGTGAGCGTGCAGGCATCAAGAGCGCAACTCGACCGTCGTCAAATTCTCAATTCGTTAAAAGCCTTCAGGCGAGGCGACTTTTCCGTCCGGATCGACAACGTCTATGAAGGTATCGATTCCGATATCGCCGATGCCTTCAACCAGATCGTTGAACTGAACGATCAGGTCACGAAGGAATTTGAGCGACTGAGCAGGGTCGTCGGCAAGGACGGAAGGATCGGCGAGCGGGGCCACGTGCGCAATGCCACCGGTAGCTGGGAATCGAGTGTCAGGTCGGTCAACGACCTCATCGAAGACATGGTCCAACCGACCGCGGAAGTGGCTCGCGTCATTGGCGCGGTGGCAAAAGGCGATCTGTCCCAAACGATGATGGTCGAAATCGATGGCCGACCGCTGCGCGGCGAGTTCCTGCGCATAGGCAAGATCGTCAACACAATGGTGGGACAGCTGGCTTCCTTTGCCTCCGAGGTGACCCGCGTCGCGCGAGAGGTTGGCACGGAGGGAAAGCTTGGCGGACAGGCGCGGGTGAAGGGCGTTGCCGGCACGTGGAAGGATCTGACCGACAACGTCAACGCCATGGCCACCAACCTCACGGGTCAGGTGCGCAACATCGCCGAAGTGACCACCGCGGTTGCTTCAGGCGACTTGTCGAAGAAGATCACCGTCGACGTGAAGGGCGAGATCCTCGAGCTCAAGAACACCATCAACACGATGGTCGATCAGCTTAATTCCTTCGCATCGGAAGTGACGCGCGTGGCGCGCGAGGTCGGCACCGAAGGCAAGCTCGGAGGCCAGGCCCGTGTCGAAGGCGTCGGCGGCACCTGGAAGGACCTGACGGACAACGTCAACTCCATGGCGGAAAACCTGACCGGCCAGGTCCGCAACATCGCCGAAGTGACCACGGCAGTGGCTCTGGGGGATCTCTCGAAGAAGATCACCGTCGACGTGAAGGGCGAAATCCTCGAGCTCAAGAACACCATCAACACGATGGTCGATCAGTTGAACTCCTTTGCTTCGGAGGTCACGCGTGTCGCGCGTGAAGTCGGCACTGAGGGCAAGCTCGGCGGCCAGGCCCAAGTGCGCGGCGTTGCCGGCACGTGGAAAGATCTGACCGACAATGTCAACTCGATGGCCGAGAACTTGACCGGTCAGGTGCGCAATATCGCGGAAGTCACGACTGCGGTTGCCTCTGGCGATCTGTCGAAAAAGATCACTGTCGCCGTGCAGGGCGAGATTCTCGAACTCAAGGACACCATCAACACGATGGTCGATCAGCTGAATTCGTTCGCGTCGGAAGTGACGCGCGTGGCGCGCGAGGTCGGCACGGAAGGCAAGCTCGGCGGCCAGGCCGAGGTGAAAGGCGTCGCCGGCACCTGGAAGGACCTGACTGACAACGTCAACCTGATGGCGGCCAACCTGACGGGCCAGGTTCGAAACATCGCAGAGGTGACCACGGCCGTCGCCCGAGGCGACCTTTCCAAAAAGATCACCGTCGACGTCAAGGGCGAAATCCTCGAGCTCAAGGATACCGTCAATACGATGGTCGACCAGCTGAATTCCTTTGCGTCCGAGGTGACACGCGTGGCTCGCGAGGTCGGATCGGAAGGCAAGCTTGGCGGCCAGGCCCACGTGGAAGGCGTCGGCGGCACGTGGAAAGACCTGACAGACAACGTCAACGCCATGGCCGGAAATCTGACCGTGCAATTGCGCGACGTTTCCAAGGTGGCAACCGCAATCGCCACCGGCGACCTGACGCAGAAGATCACCGTCGATGCATTGGGAGAAATTCTGCAGATCAAGGACGTGATCAACACCATGGTTGATCAGCTGAACTCGTTCGCCTCGGAAGTGACGCGCGTGGCGCGCGAGGTCGGTTCGGACGGCAAGCTCGGCGGCCAGGCGCAGGTTCGAGGCGTGGCCGGCACCTGGAAAGACTTGACCGACAATGTGAACGCCATGGCTGCCAATCTGACCGGCCAGGTGCGCAACATCGCCGACGTGACGACGGCCGTGGCGCTGGGCGACCTTTCCAAGAAGATCACCGTCGACGTGAAGGGTGAAATCCTCGAACTCAAGTCGACCATCAACACCATGGTCGACCAGCTGAATTCCTTCGCAGGCGAGGTGACGCGCGTGGCGCGCGAAGTCGGCACCGAAGGAAAGCTCGGTGGTCAGGCTCAGGTGCGAGGGGTCGCCGGAACGTGGAAGGATCTCACCGACAATGTGAACTCGATGGCCGAGAACCTTACCGGCCAGGTGCGCAACATCGCCGAGGTGACGACGGCGGTCGCGCGAGGCGACCTCTCCAAGAAGATCACCGTCGACGTGAAGGGCGAAATCCTCGAGCTCAAGTCGACCATCAACACCATGGTCGACCAATTGAACTCTTTCGCAGGCGAGGTGACGCGCGTCGCGCGCGAGGTCGGCACGGAAGGCAAGCTCGGCGGCCAGGCCGAGGTGCGAGGCGTAGCAGGCACCTGGAAGGATCTGACCGACAACGTCAACCTGATGGCGACCAATCTGACAAACCAGGTGCGTGGCATCGCCGACGTCGTGACGGCAGTGGCTCAGGGCAATCTAAAGCGCAAGCTGACGGTCGATGCGAAGGGCGAAATCGCCTCCCTCGCGGACACCATCAACGGCATGATCGAGACCCTCGCCACCTTCGCCGACCAGGTGACCAACGTCGCGCGCGAAGTGGGCATCGAGGGCAAGCTCGGAGGGCAGGCGCGGGTGCCTGGTGCAGCCGGTCTCTGGCGCGACCTGACGGACAATGTCAATCAGCTGGCCGCCAATCTGACCACCCAGGTGCGCGCCATCGCAGAAGTCTCGACCGCCGTGACAAAGGGCGATCTGACCCGCTCGATCAGTGTCGAGGCCTCGGGCGAAGTCGCGGCGCTCAAGGACAACATCAATGAGATGATCCGCAACCTCAAGGATCAGACGCTGAAGAACGCAGAGCAGGACTGGCTGAAGACCAATCTGGCTCGCTTCTCCCGGATGCTCCAGGGCGAGCGCGACCTCGCCACGGTTTCGCGATTGATCATGTCCGAACTCGCCCCGCTGGTGAACGCTCAATACGGCGTGTTCTATGTGACCAACCGCGACGAAGATGAGTCCTATCTGGAGCTGGCGGCGTCGTACGGCGCCGAGAGCAAGGCAGCCATCAAGCAACGGCTCGATCTTCGGGAAGGGCTCGTCGGCCAAAGTGCCGCAGACAAGCGTGCGATCATGCTCGACAATGTGCCGCCGGACTTTCTGCGGGTCACCTCCGGACTGGGCAGCTCCTCGCCGGCCAACGTCATCATTCTGCCGGCTCTGTTCGAAGACGAGGTCAAGGCCGTCATCGAACTCGCATCATTCGGCGAGTTCCGCGACACGCACCAATCGTTTCTCAATCAGCTGATGGAGTCCGTCGGCATCGTTCTCAACACCATAGCGGCGACGATGCGGACCGAGGGCCTGCTCAAGCAATCGCAGCTGCTGACGTCCGAATTGCAGGCCCGCCAGACCGAACTGACTAAAAAGCAGGAGGAACTGCACGCCACGAACGAGGAGCTTCAGGAAAAGGCTCAGCTTCTGGAGAACGAGAAGAAGCAGGTCGAAAACAAGAATCTCGAGATCGAGATGGCACGGCGGGCGCTTGAGGAGAAGGCTGAGCAGCTTGCGCTCACTTCAAAGTACAAGTCCGAGTTCCTTGCCAACATGAGCCATGAGCTCAGAACGCCGCTCAATTCGCTGCTGATCCTTTCCAACCTGCTCGCCACCAACCAGCAAGGCAACCTCAACGACAAGCAGGTGGAGTTTGCGCGCACCATAAATTCGGCCGGCACGGACCTTCTCAGTCTCATCAACGATATCCTCGATTTGTCGAAGATCGAGTCGGGTACGGTCTCGATCGACATCAATGACATGCCGGTCGCGCATCTGCGCCAGCATATGGAACGCACGTTCCGCCAGCTCGCCGCCGACAAGGGACTTGGCTTTGCCATAAAGGTCGACCCGGCTCTTCCCGAGACCGTGCGTACCGACGAAAAACGCCTGCAGCAGATCGTCCTCAACCTGCTGTCAAATGCCTTCAAGTTCACGTCCGGAGGTCAAGTCAGCCTGAATTTCCGGCTCGAGAAAACTGCACGCCGCAACGGCGCCAGACAGTCCGCCAGGGCCCTGGCCATTGCGGTGACCGACACCGGCATCGGCATTCCGGAAGACAAGCAGAAACTGATTTTCGAGGCTTTCCAGCAGGCGGACGGTACGACCAGCCGCAAGTACGGAGGAACCGGTCTGGGGCTCTCGATCAGCCGTGAGATCGCCCGTCTGCTTGGCGGTGAACTCAGGGTTGAAAGCACTCCGGGCAAAGGATCGACCTTCACGCTCGTCATTCCGATCGACGGTCCAAGGACTACGGCCGCGACGCAGCCGGAATTGCTTCCGGCCACCGAAGCGATTGCCACGACCGCAGCGCCCACCGGTCTGCCGTCTGCGGAATTGATGGACGACCGCGACGCCATTTCGGCGGAAGACAGGGTGGTTTTGATCGTTGAGGATGATCCGACCTTCGGCGGCCTGCTGCTGGGCCTGGCACGATCGGCCGGGCTGAAAGGTGTCCTGTCGACTGCCGGGTCCGGAACCTTGGCCTTGGCCCGCAAGCTGGTTCCGGACGCGATCACGCTGGATCTCGGGCTGGCGGACATCGATGGATGGGTGCTCTTTGACCTGCTGCGCCATGATCCGAAGACCACCGGCATTCCTATCCATGTGATCTCTGGCGCGGACGACATCGAAGGCCTGGCCACCAAGGGCGCATCGAGCATTTCCACCAAGCCCGTGTCGTCCGACGAACTGATGAAGGTGTTTCAGGATATTCATTCGAGAAAGCTTCGTGTCCAGCGCCGGGTGCTTGTCGCAGACGCCGATCCGGAGCGTCGCCTTTCGCTGGTCGAAACCATCCGGGATGGGGTCACCTCGGTCACTGCAATCGGTCGCGCGGCGACTGCAGATGACATTGACCTGGCCGCGTACGATGCCGTGGTTCTCGGTCTTGGAAGGTCTGCCAAGGACAACGCCCAGGCGCTCGATGAGCTTACCAACCAGCTTTCAGACGGGCTGCCGCCGCTTCTGTTCTTTGCCCCTCACTCCGACGCCATCGAACAGGTGCTGGCGCTCAATCCGGCTTGGATCGATGTCCCGCGGGCCGAGAATTTTGCTCAGTTGGCTCTCCACATATCGGCAACACTCCCAGGAGGATTGCGCGAGGACAATGGGGCAGGGCCCGGGCAAGCTGAGAACAGGTCAAACATCGCTGGCGCAAAAGTGCTGATCGTCGATGACGATATCCGAAACATCTACTCGCTGACGAGCGTTCTCGAGACCTACGACATCGAAGTTCTCCATGCCGAGCGGGGCCGAGACGGGATAGCGTTGCTGGAGGAGAACTCCGACGTCGACGCAGCCTTGATCGATATCATGATGCCCGAGATGGACGGCTACGAGACGATGAGGAGAATCCGCAATACGCCCGCCATAGCTCACATTCCACTGATATCGGTGACGGCAAAGGCAATGAAAGGCGATCGGCAGAAGTGCCTGGAAGCCGGCGCGTCCGACTATATAGCAAAGCCCGTCGATCTCGACCTTCTCATGGCGTTGCTCCGGGTCTGGATCGGTCGTTCCAGAGCGAGGGTCGAGACCTCGCAAAATCTGCTCATGTCCGTGAACTGACAGGTGCCCGATGCAAAAGCTGTCGCCTATCCGTTCGAAAAAAATGGAAATCGTGCAGCCGACCGACAGCCCTGCCAAAGCACGCATCCTCGCCGTCGACGATGACGAACGAAATCTGTTGGCGATTGACGAACTCCTCTCTCCGCTGGCGGAGGTCGTCACGGTGCAATCCGGTGAAGAGGCGCTGCGCTGCCTGTTGAAGGAGGATTTCGCCGTCATCCTGCTGGACGTTCTGATGCCGGGTCTCGACGGTTATGAAACAGCCGCGCTGATCCGCCAACGCGAGCAGTCCAAGCGAACGCCTCTCATCTTCCTCACGGCCATCAACAAGGAAGACGCTCATATGCTGCGCGGTTACGACGCCGGCGCGGTAGACTATGTGTTCAAGCCATTCGACCCGGTCATGCTGCGATCCAAAGTGGCCGTATTTGTCGAGCTTCACGAGAAGACGCTCGAAATCCAGCGAAATGCCATTGCCGAGCAGGCGCTGCTGGCGAAGGCCCTGCAGGCCGAAAAACAGAAGCTTGAAGCCGAGCGATCGCTCCGCACCGCGGAGGAGCGACAGGAAGCCATTCTTGGATCATTGCCCGTCTGCTTTCACGCGAGGGCCGCCGAGCCGCCTTTTGCAGCTCGTTTTGTCACCAAAGGTGTCGAACGTCTGACGGGATTTCCTCCCGAGCGACTGACATCCGATCCACGTTTTGGCCTGAGCCGGGTGCACCCGGACGATTTGCCCAAAGTGCGGGAAGCATTGCTGGCGGCAAAAGCAACAGGCTCCTACACATGCGAGTTCCGCTGGCAGTGCGCCGACGGCAAATATCGCATCTTTCTGGACCAGGGCGTCGTGTCGAAAGGTGCCGACGGGCGCCGTCCCGAAATCCTTGGCACCTTGCTCGACATAACAGAGCGCCGTGAGCTCGAAAATCAACTCCTGAAAACTCAGCGCCTGGACGCGATTGGAAAACTCACCGGAGGGCTGGCCCACGACTTCAACAACCTGCTCGCTGCGATTCTAAGCGGGCTAGGTCTGCTCGAGCGGCATGCCACGCTCGACAATCAGGGGAAGCAGATCGTTGAATTGACCCGCCGCTCCGCCAAACAAGGCGCTGAGCTTGTCACGCGCATGCTCGCCTTTTCACGGCGACAGAACCTGAGGCCTGCCGCGGTCCGTCTTGCGGCGCTGGGGGACACGATGAACGGGCTGGTGGCACCGGTACTGGGAGGCTTGATCCGGTTTGAATGGATGGTCGACAACTCAGTTTGGCCCGCTCATGTCGACGTCGGCCAACTGGAGCTGGCTTTGATGAACCTGGTTTTCAATGCGCGCGATGCCATGGCCTCCGGGGGAACAATTACAGTGCACGCACAGAACCGGACGATCACAGCAGCATCGGAAGATTTGACAGCGGGAGACTACGTCGTCCTTACGGTCAAGGACACCGGCGCAGGCATCCCCCCGGATGTTCTGGCAAGGGTCGTCGAACCCTTTTTCACCACAAAACCGCTCGGCAAGGGGACCGGCTTGGGCCTCAGCACCGTCGACGGCTTCATGAAGCAATCCGGTGGTTCACTCCGCATTATCAGCGCCGTCGGCCGCGGGACATCGATGGAGCTTTGGTTGCCTCGTTCGGCAGAGTTGCCGGCAGATAATGCGGCCGAGTTCGACGCGGAGCCGGTGATGGGCGAGGCTGAAAAGGCGCTTCCGTCCCTGCTTTTGATCGACGACAGCAGCAGCCTGCGGCAACTGACAGCAGAATCTCTTCGGCAACGCGGCTTCGCAGTCACCTGTGCTGCAGGTGGTGCCGAAGCACTGGCGATTATCGAACGGACACCCCACGACTTCGACGTCATTGTCACGGATTTCGCCATGCCTCTCGTGTCGGGCGTCGAGGTAATTCGCTTTGCGCGCAACCTGCGCTCGAATTGGCCAGCGGTGATGATAACGGGATACGCCGACGCCGACGCTATCGCAAACCGTCCTCCGGATGTTCCATTGGTCAACAAGCCCTTTCGCGAAAAGGACCTCATAGAGAACATCCTGCGCGTCAACGCTGCCTACGCGATCAGCTGATAGCAAGCCAGCGTCCACAGCTATGGTGCGTGCACCACACCGGTTGGGGTCCGCTCGCTTCAGCCTGAGGTCGTCATGTCGTTCATGGAGCATCAGTGCGACTTTTCCGCCAGCATCATGGCCACAGTTTTGCAGGTAGGATAGCAACGCTGGCGACGAGGCTGGAAGCCGCAACTGGCCGAAGCGAAGGAAACGATCGATGAAATCCGCGAACGGAATTGCCGAGGTGAGCCGACTGAAAATCGGCTTTGTGCTCGCGCGTTCGTTCACCCTTTCAGCCTTCGCCCTGTTCGTCGATACGCTGCGTCTGGCCAGTGACGAGGCGGACCGGTCGGGCCGCATTTTTGCCGATTGGCAGGTTCTGGCCAGCACTCGGCACCTGATCACCTCCAGCTGCGGCGTGCAGGTCGCGCCGACATCGGATCTCGTGGACCCAAATCTGTTCGACTATATCGTCATCGTCGGCGGGCTGTTGAACACCGAGTTCCCGGTCGACGACGAGACGGTCCGCTATCTCAAGAAGGCAGCCGCCAGCAAAGTGCCGTTGATCGGTGTCTGCACGGGGACCTTCGTGCTTGCGGACGCCGGCCTGATGAAGTTCCACCGGACCTGCGTCAGCTGGCTGCACTACCAGGCATTCCGCCAGCGTTTCCCGGATCACGAAGTCAGGTCGGACCGCATCTTCAACCTCGATCGGACCAGGGGATCGTGCGCCGGCGGCAGCAGCGCGGCGGACATGGCCGCATCGATCGTGAGGCGTCACATCAGCGAACGCGCCGAGAGAAACGCGCTCGAGGTCCTGCAGATCGACAAGGCGCGCCCGGCCTTGCACATCCAGCCGCGCCGGCCGCTCTCGATCGAATGCAACGATCCGCGGCTTCAGGCGGCGCTGATTGCGATGGAAAACCATATCGAGAATACAATCTCGATATCCGAGATCGCGGCATCGGTTGGATTGTCGCGAAGGCAGCTGGAACGCTTGTTCATGGAGAACACGAAAACCTCCCCGGCGCTCGTCTACAAGAAGGTGCGCCTCGAGCGGGCAAAGCAGCTTCTCCTCGAGACCAGCGTGCCGATGCTCGACATCGCCATCGAAGTCGGCTTCGAGAACGCGTCGCATTTCTCCAGGGTTTTCCGGGAGACATTTGGAATGCCGCCGAGCAAATTGAGATCGGCAGTTGCCGGCGGCACGAGCCTTGTCGATAGATAGACTCGTGCCACCAGGCGCAGCAGTGCGGCGAGTGACGGCGTCAGGTCACATGTTGCTGCAAGGTCGGATCGGCGGTCGTGGCTTGAACGGAAGAGGCTGGCGCCGGAGGGGAACGTCGGCGAGCGACGACCGGATGGGTTTGACGGCAGCAGTGGGTTGAGCGGCGGCTACACGCCTGGCGAGCAGCCCCGCCGACATTGCGGCGAGCTTGGATGCGATACTCAAGGACGACTCCTCCCAGGAGAACTCCAGCACATCCCAATCTACCACGCCCGCCGCCGCGCCCGCAGTTACATTTGCTAATCCAGGGAGGATTCGGTCAACCGGTGCGAAGTCTTTCCGTTCTGGCGGACTCAATCTTCCTCAGCCGTGCCTTGGCCTCGCTCACGCGCCGCTGCGCGCCTCTGATCCTGCAGCACAGGGCCAAATTGACGGCAACGTTGCCGTCACCATCCAGGAGTTCTTCCGCCCGTTCCAAGGCCAGTTCCGCTCGGCCGGCACGCTGCCTCGCCTTGTCCATTTCCAAGCTGTAAATTTCAACCATCTTTCCGCTCGCGTTGCGGTCCCTTCAAGATCGAAACCAGTGCCGATTGGATTGGTTCCGACACGGCGCGCGACAGCTTGTCACAATGCGGGGCGCGTTTAACCGGGAAGCCGGTGGTACCGTTGGCTAGGATCGTCAGGTCGTTTGATGGGCGCCCGGCAGGAGCACTAGCTTTCCCGCCTGGAAGCCTCCTGCAGCCGCAAATTGCCTGGCAACGCTTGCGAACCCGTCCTTTCGGAAACTTCTTCCGGTATCTTTTGTGCAGCAGTCGAAACAGTCGTATCCTGTCCCGCCGCGACGGTCGCGGACGAAGCATGAAGGTCTCGATGGGCGAGCAAAATCCACGTTCTTCGCGGGAGCGCATGACGATCCTCGGCGATGTCGAGGCGGCATCCTTTGTTCCGTGGATCGAGCGTCATGCCGCCAAGCTCGGGCTCGCGCAGGCAATATGCGCTGCCGGTCCCGACCGGATCGAACTCGACATTGCCGGTCCGGCCGAACTCATCGACATGATGGAGATGGGGTGCTCCCTTGGACCAATCGATGTCTGGGTCGAGGCCATCCGCCGGGCGCCGATCGAGAGCGAATCGGGCTAGGTTTGCAGCCGCTTGCGAAGCGGCGTGCACCTTTTTTAGGCATTATTGCCAGTGAGGAAATGTTGTGCAAACGTAACCGGGCTTATTAGCATGTCCTTGACCGCGAAGCCGCGCTCGGGAAGATGCTGGTGTCGTTTGAAAGTTGATGCATGCCGCCCTATCCGACCGGCTCATGGATGCCTGTTGCCCTCTCCGCGGACCTGCCGGCGGGAACCGTAATGCCGGCGCAATCCCCAGCCGGACCGGTTGCCCTTTGGCGAAGCCGTTCCGGCCGTGCGGCGGCCTTCGCCGACAGATGCCCGCATCGCGGCATGCGGCTTTCCCATGGCTTCGTGCGCGGTGAGACCCTGTCCTGCATCTACCACGGCTGGGGCTATGCCCAGGCGGGAAACTGCCTGCGCATTCCGGCCCATCCGGCACTGACGCCACCGGACACGATCCGTGTCGCGACGCAGCCCGTCGAGGATGGCGGCGGCATCATATGGATTTCCGTAGGCGAGCCCGCCGCCGGGCCGCCCCGGTTCGAGGGCCTTGCTCCGCTGCGCTCGATGATGGTGGAAGCGGACATCGCGGCGCTGGAGGCGGTCGCGGGCACCAAGGCCGACGGAGACCTGCTCGACTACGCCGGGAATGCCCCGACCATCCGCCTGCTGCTTGCTCCGCAAGGGCAAGCGCGGACGCTGGTGCATGTTCTGGTGGCCGAGGGCAGCAGTCAGGCCGAGCGTATCGCCGCATCGAGAGCCGCCGAGGCGCTGCGGCGGGCGGCCGAGGATATTGCGCACGGTGGGATCGCCCGATGACCCGCAACGCGATGATCGACGAATGGTATCCGGTCGGCATTGCCGGCCAGCTTGATGCGCACGGGCGCAAGACGGCCCTCATGGGCGAGCCGATCGAGGTGGGGCGCGGCGAAGATGGGAACGCGAAGGTCACCGGCGCCAACGGACGTGCCCTGCCGGCCTGCATCCGCTACGGCCATGTCTGGTCGTCGCTCGGCGACCCGCAAAAGCCGCTGTTTGCGATCCCCGAGGCCGATCAGCCGGGCCGCCGGCTCGTCGATGTCGGGGTGGTGCGTGTGCGCTGCTCGCCGCTGCGCGCGGTCGAGAACTTCCTCGACATCGCGCATTTTCCGTTCGTGCACACCGACATATTGGGGGCCGAACCGCACACCGAGGTGCAGAACTACAAGGTCGAGATCCGGGAGGACGAAGACGAGGTTTGGGCGACCCAGGTGAAGTTCTATCAGCCACAGGCCGCCAAGTCGGCGGAAGGCGGCATAACAACCGAATACATGTATCGCGTGCCCGCGCCGACCTGCTCGATCCTCTACAAGACATGCCCGCCGCGCCCGGGTGAATGGGACGTCATCACGCTTTTCGTGCAGCCGCTTGCCGAGGACCTGTGCGACGTCTGGCCATGGATGGCGCTGTTCGACGACGAAACGCCGATGACGGACCTGATCCATTTCCAGCAGACGATCTTCGTCCAGGACCGGTCGATCCTCGAAAACCAGATTCCGGGGCTGCTGCCGCTGGATCCCGGCATGGAGATCCCGACGCGAGCGGACCTCACCTCGGTTGCCTACCGGCGCTGGCTGAAACGTCATGGCTACACCTACGGCGCGCAACTGGTGGCGCAATGAAGCTCTTCGACTACGTGCTTTCGCCGAGCTGCTACAAGGTGCGCCTCATGGCTGCGCTGACCGGGGTGACGCTCGACATCCGCCCTGTCGACTTCCATCCCGGTGTCGAGCATCGCGGTCCTGAGCTCATGGCGCTGAACCCGGCGGGTTCGATCCCGATCCTGGAAGATGGCGATCTCGTCCTGACCGAATCCTCGGCCATGCTGGTCTACCTCGCCGCCAAGGCGGCGCCGCAATGGCTGGGCAACGATACGGCCGGGCAGGCGGCGCGCGTCCAGCAATGGCTTTCCTTCTCGCACCGGCTGACCGCCAGCCTGGGGGCCGCGCGCCTGCACGAGATGCTGCTGCGTCCGGGCAATATTGCTGTCCTCCAAGGGCAGGGGACAGCGGCCCTGCGGGAGCTGGAGGCTGGCCTTGTCGAACAGCAGATCCGCGGCCAGCGCTTCCTTGCATCCGACCGGCCGACGATCGCCGACATCGCCTGCTTTCCTTATGTGGCGCTCGCGCCGGACGGCGGCGTTTCGCTCGATCCCTATCCCGCGATCCGGCTCTGGTCGCGGGCGATCCGCGCCATCGATGGCTTCATCGAGATGCCGGGCATCCACCGGCTGCACGAGTTGAAACCCGAGCCCGTCCCAGAAGTCGGCGAGGCCTGACGTGGCTGGCTATTTGCTGAAGAACTGCGCTGCAGTCATCGTCGACGAGGGCAACGGCCCTGACGTCCGGCGCAATGTCGATGTCCTGACCGATGGCCCGGCGATACGGGCCATCGGCGAGGGCCTCGACAAGGCGGAGCTGCCCGCCGGGACCGTCGCGCGCGACGCCGCCGGCTGGTTCGTCTATCCCGGCCTCGTCAACACCCATCACCACTTCTTCCAGTGTTTCGTCCGCAACCGCGCCGATCTGGACTGGACGAAGCTGTCGGTCATCGAATGGCTCGACCGCATCTATCCCGTTTTCTCGCGGCTGACCGAGGAATGCTTCTACCACGCATCGGTGACCGCGATGGCCGAGTTGATAAAGCACGGCTGCACGACGGCATTCGACCATCAGTATTGTTTTCCGCGGCATGCCGGCAAACGGCTGATCGACCGGCAGTTCGAGGCCGCCGAACTCCTCGGCATGCGCTTCCATGCCGGACGCGGCGGCAACACGCTGCCGAAATCGCAAGGCTCGACCATCCCCGACGCCATGCTGGAAACGACGGACGAGTTCATCGCCGACTGTGCCCGGCTGATCGACGCCTATCATGACGCCGGTCCTTTCAGCATGCGCCAGCTCGTCGTCGCGCCCTGCCAGCCGGTCAACTGCTATCGCGAGACCTTCGTGGAATCGGTGGCGCTGGCGCGCGACCGCGGGGTGCGCATGCATACCCATGTCGGCGAGGGCGAAAGCCCGGTCATCGAAGCCCGTCACGGCATGCGCACGGTGGACTATTGCACCGAGATCGGCTTCTGCGGGCCGGATGCCTTCTATGCCCATTGCTGGGAACTGACCCACGACGAGCTGCGCAAGATGGCCGCGAGCGGCACCGGCGTCGCGCACTGCCCGGAGCCGGTCTATCTCGTCGGCGCCGAGATTACCGACATCCCGGCGATGTCGGCCTTCGGGCTCAATGTGGGGCTGGGCTGCGACGGTGCCGCCTCGAACGACAATTCCAACCTGATGCACTGCATCCATTCCGCCTACATGCTGCAATGCCTGGCGGCATCGACACGGCGCCATCCGGTTCCGCCGCCGGCCGATTTTCTCGGCTATGCGACGACCGGGGGCGCGGCGCTGCTCGGGCGCCGCGACATCGGCAGGCTGGCGCCCGGCATGGCCGCCGACCTTTTCGCCATCGACACGCGGCGCATGGACTATGTCGGCACCAGGCACGATCCGCTGAGCCTGCTGGCCAAGGTCGGCATCGGCGCGCCCACCGACATGACCATGATCAACGGCCGCATCGTCTGGGCCAAGGGCGAATTCCCGGGGCTCGACGAGGCCCGGCTTTTCGCGCAAGCCGAGGCGGCGCTCGCCACGGTGGAATTCTAGCAACCAAAACAAGGGGAACCGACATGCTGACAAATCTTACCCGCAGAACATTGATGAAGGGCGCGGCCGCCACCGGGCTGGCCGCAACGCTGGGCGGCCGGGCGCTTGCAGCCGACGAACCTCTGGGCATCGTGCTGGTGGTCCCGTCGCCGGTCGGCGATGTCGGCTGGGGCCGGGCGCTTGCCGACGGGCTCGAGCCGGTGAAGGCGGCCTATGGCGACAAGGTGAAGGTGACCATCATCGAGAACATACAGGAAGGACCCGACGCCGACCGGATCATGAACAAGGCGATCGCCGACGGGAACAAGTTCCTGATCGCCGGCTCCTTCGGCTACCAGAACGGCGCCCTGCAGATCGCGCGCCGCAATCCGGACGTCACCGTTCTGCATGCCTCCGGTTTCCAGGTGGCGCCGAACTTCTCGCCCTTCGCGGCCCAATATTCCCAGGGCACCTACCTGATGGGCATGGCGGCAGCCGCGCTTTCGAAGACCGGCAAGCTCGGCTCGGTTTCCGCCTTCGCCATTCCCGAGCTGATCACTTCGATCAACGCGTTCACGCTCGGAGCGCAGGCGGTGAAGCCCGATGTCGAGGTTTCGGTCGTATGGGTGAACTCCTGGTTCGATCCGGCCAAGGAGCAGGAGGCCGCCAAGGCGCTGCTGGCGCAGAAATGCGACGTGATCTTCTCCAACGCGCAGGACACGCCCTCGGTCATTTCGGCCTGCGAGGAGGCCGGCGTCCCCGCCTTCAATCTCAACTCGTCGATGAAGAAATACGCGCCAAAAACCTATCTCGGCTGTGTTGCGACCGACTGGTCGCCCTTCTTCAAGGCCTCCGTCGACGCCCACATCGCCGGCAACTTCAAGGGCGCCAACGCTTTCCTGGGTGTCGGCGACAAGGTTGTCGAGGTTGTCGACTGGAACCCGGGCATCCCGGCCGACATGATGACCAGGATCAAGGAGGTCGAAGCCAAGATCGCCGCCGGCAGCTTCTCGCCCTTTGCCGGTCCGATCGCCAAGGCCGATGGGAGCGAGGGCGTCCCCGCCGGCAAGACGATGACCGAGGCCGAGATCGTGGCCATGGACTGGCACGTCAAGGGTGTCACCACGCCGCTGCCCAAGTGACCATGACCGTCCCGCTCCTGTCGCTGCGCGGCATCTCCAAGAGCTACGGCCAGATCCATGCCAATCGAGACATCGATCTGGACGTGGCTCCGCGCTCGATCCACGCGATCCTTGGCGAAAACGGAGCGGGCAAGTCGACCCTGATGAAGCTGATCTACGGCGTCGAGCAGCCCGACGCTGGAACGGTGATCTGGAAAGGCGAACCCCTGGCCCTCGCTTCCCCCGCGGATGCGAGGCGCAAGGGGATCGGCATGGTCTTCCAGCATTTCTCCTTGTTCGAGACACTGACGGTGGTGGAAAACATCCGCCTGGTCGTGCCCGCAAGCAAATCGGATCTGGCGCAACGCATCCGCGCGCTCGGCCGCGACTTCGGACTTCAAGTCGATCCGCTCGCCCATGTGCACGCGCTCTCGGTCGGCGAGCGGCAGCGGGTGGAGATCATCCGCTGCCTGATGACCGAACCCCAGCTTCTGATCCTCGACGAACCGACCTCCGTCCTGCCGCCGCAATCGGTTGACAGGCTGTTCGAGACCTTGCGGCGGCTGCGCGACGGCGGCGTTTCCATCCTCTTCATCTCGCACAAGCTGGAGGAGATCCGCGCGGTCTGCGACCGTGCGACCATCCTGCGCGGCGGGCGCGTCACCGGCAATGTGGACCCGCGCGACCACGACGCGCACGACCTCGCCCGCATGATGATCGGCCGCGACATGCCGCAGCCCATGCCGGCGGTCGCGCATTCCGGCGGCGACAAGTGCCTCGAGATCGTCGGCCTCGACCATCGGCCGGACGATCCCTTCGCGGTGCCGCTTTCCGACGTCAGCCTGACGGTGCGGGCCGGCGAGATCCTCGGCATCGCGGGCATATCGGGCAACGGGCAGAGCGAACTCGCAGCGCTGATCTCGGGCGAGACGGTGCTGCCGCGCGAAAAGTCCGACCGTATCTTCATGATGGGAAAGGATGTCGGCGCGCTCGATGCGGCGGCCCGGCGCCGGCTGGGCTTGGCTTTCGTTCCGGAGGAACGGCTCGGCCGCGGCGCGGTGCCCGAAATGTCCCTTGTCCTCAACAGCCTTCTGACCGCCCATCCGTTCGGCCTGCTCAAGCGCGGCCTCGTCGACACGCCGCGGGCGAAGGCTTTCACCGACGACTGCATCCGCCAATACGACGTGCGCACGCCCGGTTCCGAAGCGGAGGCCGGCGCGCTCTCGGGCGGCAATCTGCAGAAGTTCATCGTCGGCCGCGAGATCATGCTGTCGCCGAAATTGCTGTTCGTGGCGCAGCCGACCTGGGGCGTGGATATCGGCGCGGCCGCCGCCATCCGCCGGCGCCTTGTCGCCCTGCGCAACGAAGGCGTGGGCATCCTCGTCATCTCGGAGGAACTGGAGGAGCTGTTCGAACTCTGCGATTCGATCCAGGTGATCCATCAGGGCCGGCTGAGCCCGCCGCTGGTGACGCGCGACACCAGACCCGAGGAGATCGGCCGCTACATGATCGGCGCCCATTTGACGGCCAGGAAAGTCCCTGCATGATCGCTTCCTCCAGGCCGTTCCTTCCCGTTCTGGTTCGCCGGGAGCATGCCTCGCTTACCGTCAAGCTGGTCGCCCCGCCCGTGGCGCTCGGCCTGGCGACGCTCCTCAATCTCGGGCTCTACGTGCTGATGGGCCGCGATCCCGTAGCCGTTTTCCACGCGATGCTTCTTGAACCCTTCCTGTCCTGGGCCTCGTTCTCGGAAGTCCTGCTCAAGACCGGGCCGCTCCTGCTCATCGCGCAGGGGCTTGCCATCGGCTTTCGCGCAAAGGTCTTCAACATCGGAGCCGAGGGCCAGTTCATCCTCGGCGCGATCTTCGCATCGGCCATCCCAATCTGGTTTCCAGCCGCGACGGGCCAGTGGATATGGCCCTCCATGCTCGTCATCGGCGCGCTGGGCGGCGCGCTGTGGGCATCGCTCACCGCCTTCTGGCGCGTCAGGCTCAATGCAAACGAGATTCTGGTGTCGCTCATGCTGGCGCTCGTCGCCGCGCAATTGCTCAACTATCTGCTTCTCGGCCCCTGGAAGGATCCGGCCGGCTTCAACTTCCCGCAATCGGTGATGTTCCAGTATGACGCGATGGTGCCGATCCTGATCCCCGGCACCCGGGTCAACGTCTCGCTGCTTGTCGCCTTCGCATTCTCCCTCGCGGCCTGGGTCTTCATGCAGAGGAGTTTCGCTGGCTACAAGCTGCAGGTCGGCGGCCTCGCGCCGCACGCGGCCGGATACGCCGGCTTCAACGAAGGGCGCGCGATCTGGCTTTCGCTGCTCATCGGTGGTTTCGCTGCAGGCCTCGCCGGAGCGGCCGAGGTGGCCGGGCCGCTTGGTCAGTTGCAGCGCTCCATCTCTACCGGTTACGGCTACGCCGCCATCATCGTCGCCTATCTCGGTGGCCTTCACCCGGTCGGCATCGTCTTTTCCGCGCTGCTGATGGCGGCCCTCTATATCGGTGGCGATAATGCAATGGTCTCGGCAAATCTGCCGGTCGCAGCGGTCCGGGTCTTCCAGGGCAGCCTGCTGCTTGCCTATCTCGTCGCCATCGCCTTCGTCCGCTACCGGCTCGTCTGGCGCCATGCCGCCCACGGAAGCACCTCATGAACGCCGTTGAGTTCATCGTCGCCGGGATGCTGGCGGCAGCCACGCCGTTCCTTCTGGCGGCGCTCGGCGAACTGGTGGCCGAGCGGGCCGGCGTCCTCAATCTCGGCGTCGAGGGACTGATGGCCCTCGGCGCCGTGATTGCTTTCATCGTCGTCTATCAGGGCGGCGGGCATCTGCTCGGATTCCTCGCCGCCGGCCTTGCCAGCGCTGCGCTCTCCCTTGTCTTTGCCGTCATCGCGCTGGGATTCCGCGCCAACCAGGTCGCGGTCGGCCTCGCCATAGGCATACTCGGCCAGGGCCTCTCGGCGCTGTTCGGCAAGAGCTATGAGAGCCTCACGGTCAGGGGGCTGCCGAAGCTGTCATTGCCCTGGCTGTCGGATATCCCGGTCGTCGGCGGCCTGTTCGCCCAGGACATTGTCGTGTGGCTTTCGCTTGCCGCGACCGTCGCCATCTGGGCGACGTTCGCCTACACCAAGACCGGTCTCGTCGTCCGCGCCGTCGGCGAGAACCCCAAGGCGGCGCATGCGCTCGGCTATCCGGTGATCGCCGTGCGCTTCGCCGCCGTCGCCTTCGGCGGCGTGCTGGCGGGTTTTGCCGGCGCCTACGCAGCCGTGGTCTACACGCCGCTGTGGGCCGATGGCATGATCGCCGGGCGCGGCTGGATTGCGATTGCGCTGGTCGTCTTCGGCACCTGGCTCACCAGCCGTATCTTTCTCGGCGCGTGTCTCTTCGGCGCCGTGTCCCTGGCAAGTCTGGCGGCGCAGGCGACCGGGCTGGGCGTTTCCTCGCAACTTCTGTCGAGCCTGCCCTATCTCGTGACAGTCATCGTGCTTGGCATCATCTCGTCGAACCGGCGGCTGCTCAAGCTCAACGGCGTTGCTTCGCTGGGAGAGCCTTTCGAGCGCTAGCACCACGGATGCGCCGCAATGCGGCCAATGCCATCTGCCCCGGCGAAACGGCAACGCCGATGGTCGGGTGCCAGTTCGGGGCTGCCGGCCTGCCACGCCGCCGACAGCCCCCGGCAGACCCCTCATTGCGGCGGAAAGAAGCACCGCAACCAGGAGAGTCGACATCGCATGAGGATATCACTATATACCGGCGGCTTCGGCGACGCGCCCCGGGTATTGGGCGGTCGACGGCGCTGCGAATGTGCTGACACCTATTGTGATGCAAATCGGTCTGAAAACCGGAAAAGCAAAATAGAAACAATAGCATGATGCTGGGTATCCCAGCCACCTCCACCATCATCCTCAACGATCAGAACGTGTCCCTTGACGCTTCCCTCCTCTCGCACGCTGTGGACCTCGGGCAAGATCAACTTGCCGGGAGATGCCGACTCGGCTGGAATGGGTGCATGCATCCTTTGCGGGGTGCCGACGTTTATGATTACCAACCGGCATAGCCGCTAGGGAAAAGCAGTATGAGTGAACATGCGATCGAGTTCTTGCGGGGGTGGATTGGCGAGAAGGTCCATTGCCAGCACTCGCCGGTAAAGATCGACACGCAGGCCGAGACCCTCGCCAGGGAATGCGCGGCCAAGGCGGCCGAGGAGGGCATTCTTCTCGAGGACATCCAGGAAGAGGTCGGCGACATCAAGGAATTGATCGCATCGCGCCTCGAAGAGGCCGCCGAGGCCGAGCAAGAAACCCATCCGGACAAGCCGTCCGAGTGAGCTAGACCCGGGCGGGGCGCGCCTGTCCCAGGCAGCGACTACCCTTTCGGGAATTTGGCCTGAAGCCAGGCCTTCGGCAGCGCCGGCACGAAATTGCCGTCCCGCCCTGTCATGTCCTCATTGGCGACCAGCGCGTTGAGGATCGCTTCCTCCACCCCTTGCACCACCGCATCGAAAAACGGATCGATATCGACGTCCGCAACGAAATCGGCATGCGCGATCCGTCCTGACGGTCCGAGCGCAGCCTCCGGGTTGGCGGTCGAGAAAGCGAGAAAAATGTCGCCCGAGCTGTGGTAGCCGTAGCCGCCGGTCATGGCGATGCCGAGCGGCACACGCCTCGCCAGCCGCTTCATCTGATGCGGCAGGAACGGCGCGTCGGTGGCGACGATGGCGATGATCGAACCCTTTTCGGCGCGCGGCGTGCCTTCGCGGATCGCCGGTTCGGCGAGATCTGGCCCGACGCGCTGGCCGCGCAGGGTGAAATTGCGCCGCTTGCCGAAATTCGCCTGCACGAACACCCCGACGGTGTAGCGGCTGTCCTGCCATGCGACGATGCGCGATGCGGTGCCGGACCCGGCCTTGAAGCCGAAGGCGATCATGCCGGTGCCGCCGCCGACGCTGCCTTCCTCGATAGCGCCGATGGCAGCGCTGTCGAGCGCGCCGGCAACATCGTCGAAGCTGACATGATGGCCGTTGATATCGTTGAGGAAGCCGTCAAAGGTCTCCGCCGCCACCGGCAGGCCCCAGCCTGTGTCGAGCGCGGCCGGCAGCACCTTGTGCATCCAGCGCAGCGTGCCGTCGCGGGTGACCCCGCAGGAATGCGTGTTGGTGATGGTGACCGGGAAATTGAAGGCGCCGGTCTCCTCGATGATGTGCGTTCCCGTCAGTTCGCCGTTGCCGTTCTGGCTGAAGACGCCGGCAAAGACCGGCGTCGCGAGTTCAGCAATCGGCCTGGGCAGGATGGCGGTCACGCCGGTGCGCACCGGCCCCTTGCCGACGACCAGCGGCCCGTCGCCCGAGATCAGCGTCGTATAGCCCACCGAAACGCCCGGCACATCGGTGATGGCATTGAACTCCCCGGCCGTGCCGTCGAAGCCGATGCCGAAAGCGCGGGCGCGCTGCTTTCGGGACGGCGTCAGGAAATGCGGATCATGTCCTGTCATGCCGCGCCTCAGAACAGCGAGCCTTGATTGCCCGGCTCCCTTGGCTTGGCTGGTTTGGCCGACGCCTTGGGCCGCGCGCCGCCGCCGGTGGCGACCGCGTCGGCGCTGCCGTCGGCGAATTCCAGCGACAGCGCCGCCCCTGGTACCACGTCCGCCGCCAGCTTGATCACCGCGCCTTCGGCATCCTTGACCAGCGCGAAGCCGCGCGCCAGCACCGCCTTGTGCGACAGCGTCGACAAAAGCCGGTCGGCCTGGGTCAAGCTCGCGCGCAACCGGTCCAGCCGTCTCGCGATGGCATGGTCCTGGCGCCGCGTCAGCCCGGTCAGAGCGTCGCCTTGAGCCTTCTGACGCCTGACGATCGGCGCCGGCGACAGCCTTGCGGCGGTGCGTTTGAAGCGTGCCCGCCTCTCGCGCGCGATGGCAAAGAACGCCGCCTGCGCGCGGGCGAGATCGCGGCCGGTCAGCGTGCGCGCTTCGTTGATGCGGCGGGAGAGTGCGGCGGGCGTCAGCCGCTGCCGCTCCAGCCTTGCGCGCTTGCGCTCGATGCTCACCGTCAGGGCCCGGCCGAGCCGGCTCGTCGCCTCGTCGAAGCGGCGGCGTGGCAGGGCCAACAACTGATCGGGCGAGGGCAGCGCCCGCGCCGCCGCGCGCACCGCCTGGCGCTTGCGTTCGAGATTGCGCGAGGCGCAAGCTCTGAGCCGTGCTGCGAGGCTTGCCAGCGTCGCTTCGAGGTCGGCCCTGACCGGCACGGCGATCTCGGCCGCGCCCGTCGGCGTCGGCGCCCGCATGTCGGCCGCGAAGTCGATCAGCGTCCAGTCCGTCTCGTGGCCGACGGCGGAGATGACCGGAATGCGCGAGGCGGCGACCGCGCGCGCCAGGGCCTCGTCGTTGAAGCCCCAGAGATCCTCGAGGCTGCCGCCGCCGCGCGCCACGATCAGCACGTCGGGATGAGGGATGGCGCCATCCCGGGCGAGCGCGTTGAAGCCGTTGACCGCGGCGGTCACTTCCGCGCCCGCCGTCTCGCCCTGCACCCTGACCGGCCAGACCAGGACGTGCAGCGGGAAGCGGTCCTTGATGCGGTGGATGATGTCGCGGATCACCGAGCCGGTCGGCGAGGTGACGACGCCGATGACGCCGGGCATGAACGGCAGCCGCCGCTTGCGGCCGGCATCGAACAGGCCCTCGGCCTGCAGCCGGCGCTTGCGTTCCTCGAGCAGCGCCATCAGCGCGCCGGCACCGGCCGGTTCCAGATTGTCGATGACGATCTGGTAATTGGACTTGCCGGGATAGGTCGTCAGCCTGCCGGTGGCGATCACCTCCATCCCTTCCTCGGGGCGGAATTTCAGCCGGCTCATCGTGGTCTTCCACACCACGGCATCGAGCCGCGCGCGGTCGTCCTTCAATGCGAAATAGGCGTGGCCGGACGAATGCGGGCCGCGATAGCCGGAAATCTCGCCGCGCACCCGCACATTGCCGAACGCGTCCTCGACCGTGCGCTTCAGCGCTCCGGAGATCTCGCTCACCGTGTATTCGGTGGCATTGCTGCGTGATTCGGATGCCGTATCGCTCATCGGCCGATTGAGGGGTGGTTGCCCGTCCGCGTCAAGGCGGCGCTCAATCCGCGCTAATATTATAACGCGATCTTAAGCCCAATTTGCTTTGACTTGTCGGCAACGCAGCTGGCCAGGAACGCATGAGCGCACGCGCAAGCAACAGCCCATTGACGCATCAGGTCACGCTGACCGTGCTGATGCTCGCCGCCTTCGCGCTGGCCATGGTCGTCGGCTTCGGCTTCTACGCCACTGCCCAGGCCGATCATGTCTCGCTCGAGCGGCAAAAGATATTCTTTGCCAATGGCTTGAAGGATCAGATCGCGGCGGTGGAGCGCGAGCAGGAGAGCGTGACCGTCTGGGATGATTCCATCATCAACGTGAAGGCGGGAAACCAGGCCTGGATAGAGGAGAACCTCAGCGTCTGGATGTACTCCTATTACGGCCACAACCGGGTCTATGTGCTGGATGCCGCAAACCGTCCGGTTCACGCCATGCGGGAAGGCAAGGTGCTCGATCCGTCCGTCTATGGCGAGGACGCGCCCGCATTGCTGCCCACCATCGAAAGTCTGCGCGCTAAGATGGCCGAGCCGCCGAGCGAGGACGCTTCGGCCGCGCCGGCGAAGATGGTCGGCGAAGACCTGGTGGCGCTCGGCGGCAAGCCGGCCATTCTCAGCATCATGCCGCTCGTCCCCAGCACGAACCGGCTCACCCAGGCACCGGGCAGCGAATACCTCCACATCTCGGTCGAGTTCATCAGCGACAAGGTGATCGGCAAGATCGCCGAAAAATATCTGCTGGACGGCGCGCATCTGCTGCCGCTGTCGCAGCCGACCGGCTCGGCTGCCATTCCGCTCTTGGATTCTCGCGGTGTCATTCTCGGCTATATCGGCTGGGACCAGGAACGGCCCGGCCTGACGCTGGTGCGCAAGGCGGCCCCGGCCTTGATAATCGGCCTGCTGCTCGCGGCGAGCGTGCTCGCCTTCCTGCTGCGCCGCCTGCGCCGCGCATCGTCGGCGCTGCAGACCAGCCAGGACGAGGCGCAATACCTCGCTTTCCACGACACGCTCACGGGTCTGCCCAACCGCGCCCTGTTCGAGGATCGGCTCCGGCGGGCCCTGCTCAGGACCACCCACGACACGGCCGGTCACGATATGGGGAAAGTGGCGCTGCTCTACCTCGATCTCGACCGCTTCAAGCATATCAATGACACGCTCGGCCATCCGGCTGGCGACGAACTGGTGCGCCAGACGGCGGCCAGGCTCCAGCATACCGTTCGTGAAGTCGACACCGTGGCGCGCCTGGGCGGCGACGAATTCGCGCTGATCCTCATCGACATCCGCGATATCCGCGCCGCGGAGGATATTGCCGAGCGGCTGCTGCAGAAGCTGCAGGAGCCGTTCAAGCTGATCGACGATCAGGTCTTCATCAGCGCCAGCATCGGCATCGCGCTGTCGGTCGGCGCCGAGATCGATGCCGACGATCTGCTGCGCAAGGCCGACATCGCGCTTTACGAGGCCAAGAAGAATGGCCGCGGCCGGCACCAGGTCTTCGCCGGCGACATGGACGACCTTCTCTTGCGCAAGCGCAAGGTCGAGACCGAGCTTCGCAAGGCCCTCGATGGTGGCACCGGCATTGGGCTCGCCTACCAGCCGGTGTTCGCGGCAAACGGCAAGACGATCCTGGGCGCGGAGGCGCTGATCCGCTGGGGGCATGAGGTGCACGGCGCCTTGCCGGCGGCGCAGTTCATCGCCATTGCCGAGGAGCGCGGCATGATCGGCCAGCTCGGCGCATGGGTGCTGCAGGAAGCCTGCCGCTTCGCCGTGCGCACCGAATTGCCGTGGCTCGCCGTCAATGTGTCGCCGCTGCAGTTGCGTGACGCCGGCTTTGCCGAACAGGTTGCTTCGATCCTCGCCGATACCGGCCTGGCGCCGCAGCGCCTGCAGCTCGAGATCACCGAGAGCGTGCTTCTGGAAAACAGCGATGCCTCGCGGGCAGCTCTGACGGCCTTGCGCGAGTCCGGTGTCGGCATCGTGCTCGACGATTTCGGCACCGGCTATTCGTCGCTGAGCTATCTGCGCCGCCACGCCATCGACAAGCTCAAGATCGACCGCTCCTTTGTGCGGCTGCTCGACGGCGAGGCCAATGCGGCGGCGATCGTCAAGGCGCTGATCGACCTCGCCGTCGCGCTCGGCGTCGACGTCACCGCCGAGGGGGTCGAGACCGAGGCGCAGAAGATCCTGCTGGCCGCCATGGGCTGCCGGCAGTTCCAGGGCTATTTCCTGTCGCCACCGCTCGAACCGGCCCAGTTGCTCGGCCTTTCCGGCCTGGCTAAGCCGCACGACGTCGTGCCGGCGGCCGCGCGCGCCTAGGAAAGACCCTACCAGCCCGGCATGATCTGGTTCGGCTTGGTCCGCTTCATCTTGGTGAAGGCGAGCGCGGCGAAATCGAAGCTTCCCGTCTCTTCGCCGAGCGGCACCGATATGTTGTCGAGGCTTTCGCAGATGTGGCGGGCAAGCGCGTCGACGATCTCCGGCTGCGAGGTTTGGCCGCGCATGATGCCGATGCGGCAGTCGGGCAGGGTGCCGAAGCCGTCGGCCTCGCCGAGCACGCGCATGCCGGGCCGCAGCGCGCATTCGGGCAGCACCGAGATCGCGAGGCCGGAAAGCACCGCGGCGGTGATGACGGTCGCCGAGAAGCTGGAGAACAGGATGCGGTACTCGCGGTTCTGCCGGTCGAGCACGTCGACGGCGGCGCGGCGCCAGATGCAGTTCGGCCGGCCGAAGGCCATCGGCAGGATTTCCTGCTCATGCGTGGCATGGTTTGCCGAGGTCACCCACAACAGCGGCTCGCGCCGCACCACTTCCGACTGGCCGCGCGTGTCGTTGTGCGTCACCAGGGCCAGGTCGAGATTGCCGCGCTTGATGTGTTCGACCAGTCCCGGCGTCGGCTCGCAGATGACGGTCAGCTCGACCCGCGGATTGGAGCGCGTGAAGCGCGCCATGATCTCGGGCAGGAAGCGGTCGGCGTAGTCGTCCGGCGTGCCGATGCGGATCGTGCCTTCCAGCCGCTTGTCGTCGAAGGCGGCCAGCGTCTCCCGGTTGAGGAAGATCAGCCGCCTCGCATAGGAAAGCAGCCTGTCGCCTTCCTCGGTCAGCTTGTTGGTGCGGCCGTCCTTTTCGAACAGCGGCTTGCCGATCCGCTCCTCCAGCCGGCGCATCTGCATCGACACCGCCGACTGCGTCCGGTGCACCTCTTCCGCCGCGCGGGTGAAGCTGCCGGTATCGGCGATCGAGATGAAGGTCTGCAACTGATCGAGATCGAGCGGCGCTTTCATCGGTCCAATCCATCATTGATGTTGATGCTAAAGATTAGAAACATTCGTTGGATTAATCAATCGCACGGTGGCACATTCCCCAACATCCACATGAAGGCATGTGAATCGAGACCGGAACGGCGCTCCTCCCAGCGACGTTTGCCCGGCTTCGTCTGCTCGACTCTGAAGGAGGACTGACATGACCACGTTTGATTTCGCCACCGAGACCTCGCGCGTCACCACGCGTCCGGCCGTTGCGACGCGCGTGCTCAATGCCGTCGCCGATGCCTACCGAGCCTGGAAAAACCGCCGCGAATTCTATCGCCTCGGCGAGATGTCGGACGCCGAGCTCGCCGACATCGGCCTGACACGCGCCGACCTTCACGTCGCCGTTGCCGTGCCCTTTGGCCGTGATCCGACCGTGAAGCTGCGCGCGATCGCCAGCGACCGGGTCGACACGATCGAGGATCTCGCCCGCAAGGTGGCTTGATCCAGCCGGCTGGCGCATTCGGTCGCCCTGAACCTTTTCAAGGGGCGCGGCGACCAAGGTTCATGCAGGCTCCCCACTCCCTGCCGGTTCCCCCGGCCTGCCTGCACGCTGCCCGGTCCTCCCAAGGACCGGGCTTTTCTTTTCGGGCTATCGTCGATCCATGCCCCGCTTGAACTGATCGAAAATCGTCTCCATGCCCTTCTGATACTCGTCGCGCTGCTGCGCGCCGGTCTCGAACATCTTGCCGAAGATATCGTCGAACGGGTTCCGCGGCCTGCCGCTCGGATTGGTCTGCGGCTGCGGCGCCTGGCGTGGCTGAGACGCCTGCGGTTGCTGCGGCGCCGGCTCGGCCCCGGGCAAGCCGAAACCGTCGCCACCTTGCCGCAGCATCTCCTCGAACATCTTGCCCAGCGGGTTGTCGCCATAGGGGCTTTGGGCCTGCGGCTGCGTCCGGCCTTGCGGCTGTTGCGCGCCGCCGCCGAACATGTCCTGCAGCACCTTGCCGAGCGGGTTGTCGCCATAGGGATTGGGCGCCTGCTGCGGCTGGCTCGGCGGCTGCTGCGCGCCGCCGCCGAACATGTCCTGCAGCACCTTGCCGAGCGGGTTGTCGCCGTAGGGATTGGGCGCCTGTTGCGGCTGCTGCGCGCTGCCGCCCGCCTGTCGCATCATCTGCTGTATGATCTCGCCGAGCGGATTGCCGCCGCCGCCGAAGCCGCCCGCCGCCTGCATCTGGTTGGTGGTCTGCTTGAACAGCCCGCCCATCATCATCGAGGCCATCGCCGGCAGCATCTGCTGCAGCACCTGCTGGCTGAGACCGGTCGCTTGCGCGGCCTGGCTGGCGACGGCCCGCGACAGCTCCTTCGAGCCGAACAGATGGCCAAGAATGCCGTTGCCCTCGTTGATGCCTTGCGGCGAGAAGGCCCGGGTCGCGTCCTCGAAATATTTGGCGTGCTGGCCGCTCGCCATCGCCGTCATGAAAGCGCCGAGCCCGTAGGGGTCGGCCGTGTTGCGCTGCAGCCCTTGCGAAAAGGCCGGCAGCAGCGCCTCGACCGCGGCCTGGGTCTGCTGCATCGAAAGCCCGAACTGCTGAGCCAGCGCCTGCATGCCGGCGCCGTTCTGGGCCTGGGCGAATATGTCGAACAGGGAAGGCATTGGGTTCTCCTCCGGGAACATCCTCGTTGGAGAAGCCTAGTTCGTTTCCATCGCTGATTGAAGCGGCTTTTGCCGCCCTCTCCGCCGGGCGGACGGCGAAGGGTCAGTAAGCATATTCCATGAACACGGGCTCGATCGAGCCGCCCCAGCGCGTGTGGTAGGCCGACAGCATTTCCTCGGCGCTGGTCGTGCCGCGCGCCACGACTTCGTCCAGCGTGTTCAGGAACGAGGTCTCGTCATAGCCGTCGCGGTTCTTGCGGGCGCGGTTCTTCAGCCCCGAGCGCGAAATGGCGAGCACGTCGCGGGCGACATCGCGCAAGGTCGTGTTGCGGAACGGCGCCGAAATGCCCAGCTCCGGCACCGCGTTGCGCATTGCCAGCACTTCCTTGTAGGTCCAGCTCGCGGTCAACGCCTCGGCAGCCTCCAGCGCCGCCTCGTCGTAGAGCAGCCCGACCCAGAAGGCCGGCAGCGCGCAGATGCGCCGCCACGGCCCGCCGTCGGCGCCGCGCATTTCGAGGAAGCGCTTCAGCCTGACGTCGGGGAACAGCGTCGACAGATGGTTCGCCCAGTCGCCCATCGTCGGCAGCCCGTCCGGGACCTCATTGCGGGCGGCCCCTGCCATGAACTGGCGGAAGGTGATGTGCGTCATGTCGTGATAGTGGCCGTCGCGGATGACGAAATACATCGGCACGTCGAGCGCCCATTCGACATAGTCGGCGAAGCCGAAATCGGGCGAGAAGCAGAATTCGAGCAGGCCGGAGCGCTGGTTGTCGGTGTCGCGCCAGATATCGCCGCGCCAGCTCTGCAGTCCGTTCGGCCGGCTTTCGGTGAAGGGCGAGTTGGCGAACAGCGCCGTCGACAGCGGCTGCAGCTTGAGCGAGACCTGCATCTTGCGGCGCATGTCCGCCTCGCTCTCGAAGTCGAGGTTCACCTGGATGGTGCAGGTGCGGTACATCATGTCGAGGCCCCTGGTGCCGACCTTCGGCATGTAGCGCGTCATGATCTCGTAGCGCGACTTCGGCATTTTCGGCGTTTCGGCGAGCGACCATTTCGGGCTGCCGCCGAGGCCGAGGAAGCGGATGCCCAGCGGTTCGGCGATCTCGCGCACCTGGGAGAGGTGCGCGTTGCCCTCGCGGCAGGTCTGGTGGATCGACTCCAGCGGCGCGCCCGACAGTTCGAACTGGCCGCCGGGCTCCAGCGAGATCGCCCCCTGGCCGGTCGGCTCGACCAGGCCGATGATGCGTCCGTCGTCCAGGATCGGGTCCCAGCCGAGCTTTTGCTGCATGCCTTCGAGAATGGCGCGGATGCCGCGCTCGCCGCCATACGGCACCGGCGCGTTGCCGTCGACATAGAACGGAAACTTCTCGTGCTCGGTGCCGATGCGCCATTGCTCGCGCGGCTTGTTGCCTTCGGCAAGATAGGCGACGAGCTCGTCGACGCCCTCGATGGGCCGGAAATCGGTTGTGTCGCGCGCCATGGGAAGCCCTCCGCAGCGGCTATCTCGCCGCCGGGCGCTAAATGGACGAAATGTCAGTAGCCGATCAAGCGAAAAATCCTGAGCCAAGGCTCAACTGGATTTGATCACCAGTCGCCGATCGTGGCCTGCATCACCGCGAGCGCGGCCACGGCGGCGGTGTCGGCGCGCAGGATGCGTGGCCCAAGCGGGATGGCGGTGACGAAAGGCAATGCCCTCAGCATCTTGCGCTCGTCGTCGGAAAAGCCGCCCTCCGGCCCGACCAGCAGCGCGAGCTTTGTCTCGCCGACCGCCTGCAGCGCCGGCAGCGGGTTGTTGGTCGAGGCATCCTCGTCGCAGAAGATCAGCCGCCGTTCCTTGTCCCA
The DNA here is from genome assembly GCF_004792275.1 of Mesorhizobium sp. M4B.F.Ca.ET.143.01.1.1. Taxonomy (NCBI): domain Bacteria; kingdom Pseudomonadati; phylum Pseudomonadota; class Alphaproteobacteria; order Hyphomicrobiales; family Phyllobacteriaceae; genus Mesorhizobium; species Mesorhizobium sp. M4B.F.Ca.ET.143.01.1.1. The sequence goes on along the minus strand of NZ_SRSR01000007.1, from coordinate 81,718 downwards.
GCCTGTCAGCAGGCGCTCGAACTTTTCCGCCTCGCGCACCTCGGGCACGGCGAGGATGCCGCATTGCTCGGCCGCCTCGACGACATTGGCGCGCAGCCGCTCGATGCCCGGTTTTGCAACCTGCGTATGCTGGGTGATCACCGGCTGCAGGATACCGGCGCCCATCTCGACCGCCTTTTGCACCAGATAGTCGAGCCGTCCCTGCTTCAGCGGCGCGAAGCAGTAGACGAGGTCGGGCAGCGGCGGCTGCGGCCGTTGTTGGTCGAGCACCTTCAGCCGCACCGCCTTCTTGGATCTGGCGGCGATCGCCGCCGACCATTCGCCGTCGCGGCCGTTGAAGACCAGGATCTCGACGCCTTCGGAAAGACGCAGCACATGCATCAGGTAATGGCTTTGCTGCTGCCCGGCATCGAATTCGATGCCCGCTCCGAGGTCGTCCGGCACGAACAGCCGCTGCATCTTGTAATTGGCGCGCATCGCCGAGCAATGGGCGAGGCGGGCTTTGCCGTCAAGCCTCGGCCGAAGGGTGCCATGCCGGCGCGTAGCCTTGCCGCAGCACCGAGATGGTGGTCGCCGGTGTCAGCAGGCGAAGCGGCCGGCCAGCCAGGTCGCCAAAAGCGGCCGGTGTGCCATAGCCCGCGAACGACCAGCGCAGCGCCTTGCCGCCACGCAGCGCATAGGCCGTGTTGCCGTCCGCGATCATGCTGCCATCGGGCAGGGCGGCCAGCTCTTCCGGCTTGACCGTTGGCGGCTGGCCGCCCGAGGCCAGCCGCTCCTTGTGCAGCCGCTTGTCGAGCATCGGCGCGCGCGGCTCGGCGATGGCGGAGGCCTCGCCGAACCGGCGGACGAAGTCGCTGGCCCGTTCGCGCCGGCAAAAGAAGCAGGGCCGATGGCCGGCGGCCAGCGCCGTCACCTCGTCGAGGAAGAACAGTTCGGTCCAGCCCGCCTTGCCGCCCGGCCTGTTGCGGCCCATCGGCTCGCGTCGCACATTGCGAAATTGGCACACGCAGATGATCCAGGCCTGTAGCGCCCAGCGCTTCTTCAGCAACGTCTTCGTCTCGGGGTCGTGGATGATGCCGCGATTGCCGGTGAACAGGCCGCGTTCGGGGACGGCATGGATGGCGCCGAACGGATCGACCCGGTTCTGCAGTGGCATAGGCGTTCCTTCTTGGCTGCGATGCGGGCGCCATGATATCGCTCGCGGGCTCAATATCATGTCAGCAGGGTTTCGATGCGCGTCCTGGTCGTCCAGAATTTCGACAATGAAGGCCTTGGCCAGATCTGCGCAGCGCTGGTCGAGGCCGGCGCCGATATCGATCTGCGCAAGCCCTACAACGGCGAGGCCTTGCCCGGGCACAGCGGCGAGCATGACGCCATGGTCGTGCTCGGCGGTGCCCAGAACGCGCTCGATGACGAGCTTTGCCCCTATTTCCCCGAACTGCTCGATCTGACGCGCGACTTCGCCGACAGGGACCGATCGGTGCTCGGCATCTGCCTCGGCAGCCAGTTGCTGGCGCGGGCCTTCGGCGGCGAGAACCAGATCGGCGGTGCCACCGAGTTCGGCTGGCACCAGGTGTCGCTGACGCCGGCGGCGAAGACCGATCCGGTGCTGGCCGCCTTGCCGGAGAATTTCCCGATCTTCGAATGGCACGACGACACCTTCGTGCTGCCGCAGAATGCCGTGCGGCTGGCAGGCAGCGCCGTCGCCGAGAACCAGGCCTTCCGCCTTGGCCGCGCCGTCTACGGCTTCCAGTTCCATTTCGAAGCGGATACGCCGATGGTGCGCGACTGGAGCACCTCCTTCGCCTCCCTCATCGCCGAGCGCCATCCCGACTGGAACGACCGGCTCGACGGCGAAATCACCCGCAACGGTCCCGATGCCGACGCCGCCGGTCTGGCCATTGCCCGCGCCTGGGTGGCGACCATCTGAAGCGTGTCGATGTTCAGGTGAGGCGGCCTGCAAACAATGGCCTCCTGCGCTTCTGGTGCTCACGTACTTCATGTACGCTCCGCTCCGGTTCTCAGAAGCCATAGTTTTTCGGCTCGGCCTGACCTGAATCTCAACTCACCTTGGCGCGCAGACCTGGGGCGGCGTGACATTATTGGCACGCCACGGCAGTTCCGGCTGGGGAAAACCCTTTTCATCCTTGGTTTGTGTCCGCGCGCCATCCTAGAAGGCGCGCGCTTTGTATCGCCGGTGCAACCGCGATGAACCTTCTGTGTGATCCGCGCGACACACCGGCGATACGGAATCTGCTTAGAAACGCGAAATCGTCGAAACATTGAGACGCATTTTATCGTTTCAACGCATTGGTAACCGGGTCGTGCACAGATGCAGGAAGCTCAACCAGAGATGACGTCCGTGAAAGCAGCGCTTCTGTCCTTTATCATGCTGTCTGCCATCGTCCTGTGCGGCCTCGGCATCTATTCGGCCGACGCCGCCAACAATCACCAGGCCGTCGACGGCTACGGCGTCACCGCCGCCCTTCGCTAAAGCCTGGTCCTTCCCGACAAACGGAAAGCTGATCCCATAGCCGGGATCATGACTGGAACCGCTGCGCCTCGACCGTCAGGATGCGCTTATCCGCGCCGTCGACGACGAGCGCGCTGAGCGTTCCCGAATGCCATGCGAGCGTGTCGACATTGACGCGGTTGGCCATGATTTCGGCCTCCGGCACCGGTGTGTGCCCATGCACGATCACTTTCGGATAAAGGCCGGGGTGATCGTGAAAGGCGTCGCGAATCCAGATCAGGTCCTGCGGACTCTGGCTTTCGAGCGGTACGCCTGGCCGAATGCCGGCATGGCAGAAGAAGAAGTCGCCGAACGCCACCGAAAACGGCAGTGAGCGCAAGAAGTCGACATGGGCTTGCGGCACGGCCGCGACCAGGGTCGCGTGTCCCTCCCGCAACGCCGTCTCCGCCGTGCCGAACCAGCCACTGGCCGCGGGCAGCGTCACGCCGTAGGACTGCGCCGTTTGGATGCCGCCATAGCGCATGAACAGGCCGTCCGCGTCGGGCTCGGCGAGAAAGTCGAGGAAGCCGACATCGTGGTTGCCGGTAAGCGTCAGATGGCGCGGGTCGCGTGCCCTTGCGTCGATCAGGAAATCGATCACGCCCCTGGAATCCGGACCACGGTCGGTATAGTCGCCGAGATGGATGACGCGCCAGTCGGCGGTCGGCTTGTATTCGAGCTCGCTCTCGATCCGGCGGTGCATGGCGGCCAGAAGGTCGAGCCGGCCATGCACGTCGCCGATGGCGTAGAGCCGCATGCCTTCCGGCCCGCGCGCGTCGAGATAGTGGATGCCGGTTTCGGTCACGGCGAGCGTCTTCCCGTATCGATCATCACGGGAAACTAGAGCGGATAGGTGAATAGGCCCTAGCGCCTCAGCTGGTCCTTGCCCATGTCGGTTACCAAACGCTTACCGCACAGCGCCAGCGTGATGTCCATCTCCTTGCGGATGATCTCCAGCGCCTTGGTGACCCCGTCCTTGCCCATGGCGCCGAGGCCGTAGAGGAAGGGCCGCCCGATATAGGTGCCCTTGGCGCCGAGGCAGAGCGCCTTGAGCACGTCCTGGCCCGAGCGGATGCCGCCATCCATGTGCACCTCGATCCTGTCGCCGACGGCGTCGGCGATCTCCTCCAGCACCTCGATCGACGAGGCGGCGCCGTCGAGTTGGCGTCCGCCATGGTTGGAAACGACGATCGCATCGGCGCCGGTCTGGGCCGCCATCAGCGCGTCCTCCTTGTCGAGGATGCCCTTCAGGATCAGCTTGCCGCCCCAGCGTTCCTTGATCCAGGCGACATCCTTCCACGAAAGCTGCGGATCGAACTGCTCCGTCGTCCACGACGACAGCGAAGAGACGTCGCCGACCCCCTTGGCGTGTCCGACAATGTTGCGGAAGGTGCGGCGCTTGGTGCCAGCAATGCCCAGGCACCAGCGCGGCTTGAGCGCCAGGTCGATGATGTTGGCGAGCGTCATCTTCGGCGGCGCCGAAAGCCCGTTGCGGACATCCTTGTGGCGCTGGCCGAGGATCTGCAAGTCGAGCGTCAGCACCAGAGCCGAGCAATTCGCCGCCTTTGCCCTGTCGATGAGGTTGAGGACAAAGTCCTTGTCGCGCAGCACGTAGAGCTGGAACCAGAACGGCTTCTTCGTCACTGAGGCGACATCCTCGATCGAGCAGATACTCATCGTCGACAGCGTGAACGGCACGCCGAACTCCTCCGCCGCCTGGGCCGCCAGCATCTCGCCATCGGCGTGCTGCATGCCGGTCAGCCCGGTTGGCGCCAGCGCCACCGGCATCGCCACCTTCTCGCCGATCATGGTCGTTTCCAGCGAGCGGTTGCTCATATCCACCAGCACGCGCTGGCGGAACTTGATTTTGGCGAAATCCTCCTCGTTGGCGCGGTAGGTGCTTTCGGTCCAAGCGCCGGAATCGGCGTAGTCGAAGAACATCTTCGGCACCCGGCGGCGCGCCAGGTCCTTCAGATCGGCAATGGTGAGGATGTCGCTCATGGTCTTTCCCGCTGGGTGTTCGCTAATTCGTTGTCTTGGCGCCGTCGCCGGCGTCGGAGCGCTGTCTCAGCCTCAGCCGTGACACGCGCTGCCAGTCGCCGCTGCGTTCGGCCTCGAGCATCGAGCGCTCGACATAGGAGATGTGGTCCATGGCCGCTTGCCGGGCAGCCGCCGGATCGCCGCCCTTGATCGCCGCATAGATCGCCCGGTGCTGGTGAAGCAGCGCCTCGCGCGCGCCGGGCACGCTGAAGACGAGAAGCCGGTTCTGGAACACACCTTCCGACAACAGCCGGTAGCAGGAGCGCAGCGTATGCAGCAGGATGATGTTGTGCGCGCACTCACAAACCGCGTGATGAAATTCGACATCGATCTCGGCCTCGTCGTCGAAATCGCCGGTGCGGTGCGCCTCGTCCATGCGGGCCATGATGCTGTCGAGCAGCGTGAGGTCTTCCGGCGTGGCGCGCCGCGCCGCATATTCGGCGGCGACCGCCTCGATCTCGCGGCGATACTCCAGATAGTCGGTCACCGCCTTGCGGTGCATCGAGATGAGGTCGGTCACCGGCTTGGTGAACAGCTGGCCGATGACGTCGGCGACATGGGTGCCGCCGCCGGCCTTGGTCGTCAGCAGCCCGCGCCCCTCCAGCGCCTTCAGCGCGTCGCGCAGGATCGGCCGTGACACGTCGAACTGGCGCGCCAGCTCGCGCTCGCCCGGCAGCCGGTCGCCGGTGCGCAGCACGCCTTCGAGGATCAGGCTCTCGATCTGCTGCACCACCTCGTCGGCGGTGCGCGAATGCTCGATCCTGGAGAAAATATCGCTCAACGGGGCGCCTGGGAAAGGGAAGCGGTTGTCGCCCAGATTAGAGCCTGTGTCCCCAACTGGTCAAATTATTTATCCAATTCCTCCGGCGTGGCTCACTGCCGACGCCGCCTTCCTATATGCCCGTCAGCTAAACTTTGCTGTTTGCGTCTCCGGGCGATTGGCCCTAGAGGACGCCGATACACGCAGGGTCAAGAACAGGGGGACCGGCCGTGTCGGACGAGACGTCCAATCTCGAATTCCAACCACGCGCCCAGGGCAGCGTCATGGGTTTTCCGGCGCATGGAGGCCGCGCCGGCGCGCTTGGCGAGGTCCATGCCCGGCCGCATCCGTTGATCGAGAAGTCGCGCGTGCTGATCCAGCTTTCCTTCATGACCGAAGGCGGCTCCGGCGTCGACCACGCGGTGCTTTCGGAGATGTCGCGACGCCTTGGCATCGCCGCCCCCGACCGCCAGGCCCGCCACCATGCCATGAAGTGGGGCAAGGGCTCGTTGCGCTGGGAACGGCACACCGAATTCTCCACCTACCTGTGGGAAGGGCCGCTTGCCGAAAGCGCCGGATCGCAGGAGGATTCGCCTTTTGGCAACGGGTTTTCGCCGCCGGGCACGGTCATATCCGGGATCAGGCTCGAGATCCGTAAATGGACGCAAACCAGCGAAAAGCTCATTGCCGATTTCGACCCGACCAGCCTCTGCTACTCTCTGGTCGGCCGAGGCAACGCGGCCATCGTCACCGACTTCCGCCAGGACGGCGACGGCCTGACGCGCATGCTGGTGCTCGACCGCGGCCTGACGCCGGCCAGCACCGGCGCGTTGTCGCAGCGGCTGCTCGACATCGAGACCTACCGGACGCTGGCCATGCTTGGCCTGCCGCTGGCGCTGACGCTCTCCGGCCGCGCCCGCCGCATCGAGGACCGGCTGGCGCAGACGACGCTGGAAATGAAGGGGGCGGAGACCCGCGACAGCCAGACGCTGCTTGCCGACCTGACCGAGCTGGCCGCCGAATTGGAGGCGGATGCCGCCTCCAGCCTCTATCGCTTCGGCGCCAGCCGCGCCTATGACGGCATTGTCGTCGAGCGGCTTGAGGCATTGGAGGAAGAGCCGGTGTCCGGCTACGACACCTGGGCGGGCTTCCTGCAGCGGCGCATGGCGCCGGCCATGCGCACCTGCCGCTCGGTCGAGGAGCGGCAGGCCAACCTGTCGCGCAAACTCACCCGCGCCACCACGCTCCTGCGCACCTGGGTCGATGTCGAGGTCGAGAAGCAGAACCGCGACCTGCTGGCCTCGATGAACAACCGCGCCCGCCTGCAGCTGCGCCTCCAGCAGACGGTCGAGGGGCTTTCCGTTGCCGCCGTTTCCTACTACGTCGTCGGCCTCATCTCCTATCTCGCCAAGGGCGCCTCGATCTTCGGCCACGCCTTCGCGCCCGAAATCGTCACCGCCGCCGCGGTGCCGGTCGCAGTGCTGCTGGTCTGGTGGGGTGTGCGCCGCGTGCGGCGCATGCACTCCGAGCCGGCGAAGCATCCGGGCGAGTAGTCTCCCCCCTCGAGGGGGAGATGTCGCCGAAGCCGACAGAGGGGGTCGCCTCGCGTGGGGCGCCAACCTCGTTCGCGACGGAAGATGCGCTGGCGATCTGTGCGAGACGACCCCTCTGACCGCTTCGCCGCCATCTCCCCCTCAAGGGGGGAGAACATCAGCGGCAGATTGCCGCTGCGGAAGCACGGCCTGCACCCATTGTCTCATCTCGACCAAAGCAGGGGTTTGCAACAAACGCGCTTCACTGGTAAAAGATTTTGACCAGTCGAGTGGAGGAAAGCGCCGATGTCCGGCCTTGCCATGCCGAAGCCAGATGCCGCCACCATGCGCCGGCGCGCCGAGATCGTCGCCGACATGCGCATCATCGTGCCGGGCGAGGGTGTCGTCGACGCGGCCAATGAAATGCGCGCCTTCGAGAGCGACGGCCTCACCGCCTATCGGCAGCTGCCGCTTGTCGTCGTGCTGCCGGAAACGGTGGCGCAGGTCTCGCGGGTGCTCAAATATTGCAACGATCGCAATATCCGCGTCGTGCCGCGCGGCTCGGGCACTTCGCTGTCGGGCGGCGCGCTGCCGCTCGAGGATGCGGTGCTTCTGGTGATGAGCCGCTTCAATCGCATCCTTGCGATCGACTATCCGAACCGCATTGTCGTTGCCCAGCCCGGTGTCACCAATCTCGGCATCACCACCGCCGTCGAGCAGGAGGGCTTTTACTACGCCCCCGATCCATCCTCCCAGATCGCCTGCTCGATCGGCGGCAATGTCGCGGAGAACTCCGGTGGCGTGCACTGCCTGAAATACGGGCTGACCGCCAACAATGTGCTCGGCATCGAGGTGGTGCTGATCAATGGCGAGGTGGTGAGGCTGGGCGGCAGGCATCTCGATGCCGAGGGCTACGACCTGCTCGGCGTCATGACAGGCTCCGAAGGCCTGCTCGGCGTCGTCACCGAGGTCACGGTGCGCATCCTGAGGAAGCCGGAGACGGCGCGCGCGCTGCTGATCGGCTTTCCGACCAGCGAGCAGGGCGGCCAGTGCGTCGCCGACATCATCGGCGCCGGCATCATTCCCGGCGGCATGGAAATGATGGACCGGCCGGCGATCCACGCCGCGGAGGATTTCGTCCATGCCGGCTATCCGCTCGACGTCGAGGCGCTGCTGATCGTCGAGCTCGATGGACCAGGCGTCGAGGTCGATCACCTGATCGGCCTCGTCGAGGCGATCGCCTATCGCAACGGCTCGACCACCTGCCGCATCTCGCAGTCGGAGCAGGAGCGGCTGAGCTTCTGGGCCGGCCGCAAGGCGGCCTTCCCGGCGGTCGGCCGCATCTCGCCCGACTATTACTGCATGGACGGCACCATACCGCGCAAGGAACTGCCGCGCGTGCTCGCCGGCATGCGCGACCTGTCGGAGAAATACGGGCTCGCAGTCGCCAACGTCTTCCATGCCGGCGACGGCAATCTGCATCCGTTGATCCTCTACGACGCCAATGTGCCGGGCGAACTCGACAAGGCCGAGAATTTCGGCGCCGATATTTTGCGCCTCTGCGTCGAGGTTGGCGGCGTGCTGACCGGCGAGCATGGCGTCGGCGTCGAAAAGCGCGACTTGATGCCGGAAATGTTCAACCAGGTCGACCTCGACCAGCAGATGCGCGTCAAATGCGCCTTCGACCCCCACCACCTGCTCAACCCCGGCAAGGTCTTCCCCCAGCTCCGCCGCTGCGCCGAGCTGGGGCGCATGCACGTGCATCGCGGCCAGGTGGCGTTTCCGGACATTCCGAGGTTTTGATGGGGGCCAATTTCGCATGACGGCGTTCCTTCGCGCCCCCCTCTGTCCTGCCGGACATCTCCCCCACTTGGGGGGAGATCGGCTGTCATCTCGGGCTACGCCCGAGCCACCTCTCCCCCGCTCTGCGGGGGCGAGGAAGGGCGCGCTTCGATGACCACCTTCACCCCATCCACCGCCGCCGAAGTCCTCTCCACCGTCCAGTGGGCGGCGGCGGAGGAAGCGCCACTGGAGATCCTCGGCCACGGCTCCAAGCGTGGCATCGGCCGTCCGCAGCAGAGCGAGCACACGCTCGACCTTTCGAAACTTTCCGGCGTCACCCTCTACGAGCCCGCCGAGCTGGTGCTGTCGGCCAGAGCCGGCACGCCGCTCGCCGACATCGACAAGCTGCTCGCCGAAAACGGCCAGCAATTCGCATTCGAGCCGATGGACTATGGCCCGCTGCTCGGCGGCGAGCCGGGCCAAGGGGGCAAGGGCGGCACGATCGGCGGCGCGCTTGCCGCCAACCTGTCAGGCCCGCGCCGGCTGAAGGCGGGGGCCGCGCGAGACCACATTCTCGGCATATCGGCGGTTGCCGGCCGCGGCGACGCCTTCAAGTCCGGCGGTCGCGTCGTCAAGAACGTCACCGGCTACGATCTGTCCAAGCTGATGGCGGGAAGCTGGGGCACGCTCGCCGTGCTCACCGACGTCACCTTCAAGGTGCTTCCGGCGGCGGAGACCGAGGTGACTTTAGCCATCCGTGGCCTGCTTGACGATGCTGCCGTCGCGGCGATGGCGCTCGCGCTGGGCTCCAGCGCCGAAGTGTCGAGCGCTGCGCACCTGCCTGAGCGCATCACCGCGCGCGTCGCTGCCGGCAAGCATGGCGGCGATGCCGCGACGCTGCTGCGCGTCGAGGGTTTTGGCCCTTCCGTGGTCTATCGCATCGAGGCGCTGAAGAGCCTGCTCGGCAAAGCGGGGCCGCTGGAGGAGATCGCCGGCGAGGCGTCGAAGGCCATCTGGCGCGATATCCGCGATTGCATACCCTTCGCCGATGGCGGCGCGAGACCGGTCTGGCGTGTGTCGATGGCGCCGTCGCAGGCGCATCACATGGTGATGGCCCTGCGCATGCAGGCGGCGGTCGACGCTTTCTACGATTGGCAGGGCGGTCTGGTCTGGCTGTCGATGCGCGAGAACGACCCCGAGGCCGACCTGCTGCGCGGCCTGATCCGCAAGCATGGCGGCGGCCACGCGACGCTGGTGCGCGCCGCACCCGCGCATCGCGCCGCGCTGCCGGTGTTCGAGCCGCAACCGCCGCATCTGGCGGCGCTGTCGGCGCGGCTCAAGGCCGAATTCGATCCCAAGCATATCCTCAACCCCGGCCGAATGGCGCCGGGTTCCAGCTCTGCTACTCTGGCACACTCATCGGAAGGAGGAGCACAATGAGCAACATCAATCAAGGCCCGGGCGGCGGACCTCGCCAGACCGATCGCTGGCTGGAGCCGGGTTCGACCAACGCCCTGGTCATCTATATTCTCTATCTCGCCGGCCTCGTCATTGGCGTCACCGGCATTGTCGGCATCGTGCTTGCCTACATCAACCGCGGCAAGGCCGGCGGCTTCGTCGAAAGCCACTACACCTTCCTGATAAGGACCTTCTGGATCGGTTTGCTCTACGCGCTGATCTCCGCGGTCCTGATGATGCTCGTGATCGGCTTCCTGCTGATGTTTGCCGCTGCCGTCTGGTTCATCGCCCGCTGCATCCTCGGGCTGCAGGCGCTGCAGCGCGGCGAGCCGGTCAAGAACCCGCAAAGCTGGCTCCTCGGACAATAGGACTCCCCGGTGCAGACCAACTTCTCAGCCGCCCAGCTTGCCGATCCGCACGTCGCGGAATCGGAAAAGATCCTGCGCAAATGCGTGCATTGCGGCTTCTGCACCGCCACCTGCCCGACCTATGTGACCTTGGGCAATGAGCTGGATTCGCCGCGCGGGCGGATTTATCTCATCAAGGACATGCTCGAGAACGGCCGGCCGGCCGACAAGGAGATCGTCACCCATATCGACCGCTGCCTGTCCTGCCTCGCCTGCATGACGACATGCCCCTCGGGCGTCAACTACATGCATCTGGTCGACCATGCCCGCGTTCACATCCAGAAGACTTACAAGCGGCCGCTGCTCGACCGGCTGACGCGAACCGTGCTGGCTTTCGTGCTGCCCTATCCCTCGCGCTTCCGCGCCGCATTGAAGCTGGCCGGGCTCGGCAGGCCGTTCATCGGCCTGTTCGAAAAGCTGCCGGCGCTAAAGCCTGTCGCCGCCATGCTCAGGCTTGCGCCATCCTCGATCCCGGCGGTGTCGGCAATGGCCTTGCCTGGCGTGCACGCCGGGCAGGGCACGCGCAAGGGCCGCGTTGCCATCCTGACCGGCTGCGCGCAGTCGGTGCTCGATCCGGCCATCAACGAGACGACCATCTCGCTGCTGACAAGGCTCGGCGTCGAGGTGGTGGTGCCGGAAGGCGAGGGCTGCTGCGGCGCGCTCGTCCACCATATGGGCCGCGAGGAGGCAGCCCTTGCCTCGGCGAGGCGGAACGTCGACGCCTGGATCCGCGCCATCGACCAGGGCGGGCTCGATGCCATCGTCATCACCGCGTCGGGCTGCGGCACCACGATCAAAGACTACGGCTTTATGCTGCGCCTCGATCCGGCCTATGCCGAAAAGGCCGCGCGCGTCTCGGCGCTGGCCAAGGACATCACCGAATATCTCGCAGCCCTCGACCTGCCCGAACCGGTACGCAAGCCCGGCACCGTCGTCGCCTATCATTCGGCCTGCTCGATGCAGCACGGCCAGAAGATCATCCGCCAGCCGAAGGAGCTTCTGGCCAGGGCAGGGTTCGTCGTGCGTGAGCCGCGCGAAGGGCATCTTTGCTGCGGCTCGGCCGGCACCTACAACATCCTGCAGCCCGAGATCTCGGCAAAACTGCGCGACCGCAAGGTGAAAAACATCGAGGCGACGGATGCCGAAATCGTCGCCACCGGCAACATCGGCTGCATCACCCAGATCGCCTCCGCCGCGAAACTGCCGGTGGTGCACACGATAAAACTGCTCGACTGGGCCTATGGTGGCGAGCCGCCCAAAATGAGTTGACCACGCAGCGTTTGCCGAGGACGATGCGGCGATGTCCAATCCACGACTGCAAGATATTCAAACCGCAGTTCGTCTTCTAACAGACCTGTCGCGTTCGACGTTTCAGGGTCGCTATGCCGACTGCGAAGCCATTATCGCCCAACACTTGAAAGACGGATCGGCGTTCCTGCTTGAGCTGATCAAGGCGGCTGTGGAAGCGGGCGTTCACCAGGTCACTCTGATCGAAGACGCGGTTTCGTTCCTCGACGATGCGGACTTGGCCCGCCTTGCATTTTTCCTCCAAAGCGCAGCAAGCCGCGGGACGGATGTCGAAGACTTGTTGTCTCACGCTTTGCTGCAGGCTCCAGACTTGTTTCCAGACGCCGCGCTGGCGACCAGTTACGATTTTGCGGACTGGCAGCAGCATACCGATCTGCGGTCAGCCCCAGCGTGCAAACATTTTATCTTCGAAGGGGGTTCTCCGAGCGACTCGCCCTTTCCGACGCACCGCAACCACCCCACTTGGCATCTGCCGACCACCGGCGGACCACTTGCGGTTGGCGGCAGAGGTTCGGCGGCATGTCCAGTCTGCCGGCAGAAATTGACTCACTTGGTTACACTGGACAGTTCTGAGGAGAAGTTTGTTCCTGGGCTTTCCATCGAAACCTGCGCGAACTCTCTCGAGCCGACCTATTATTCGCACGATGCCGAGGGTAGGCCGACGCCGATTGGCCCATTTCATTCCGATGATGGTTCCGCAATCAAGCCGGCTTCGCTTGTGAGCACCGTGCGCGTGGCGGCCACGCCGCCACGCTGGCTCAGACAGTCCTATGGAATAAGCAATTCGCGGCAGAACCTGTTTCGGCTCGGCGGACTGCCGTCCTGGGTCCAAGGACCGCAGTTCCCGCTGGTTCCTGGAACGGATCGGGAAATGAAATTTCTGCTGCAGTTCGACTCGCTGGCCGGCTTCTTCTGGGGCAGCGGCGGCATGCTTTACGTCTTCTGGGACGAAGAAAGCCGGATCACCTGCCATGTGTCGCAGTGGACCTGACGACAGCAGTTACTCCGCCGCGAGCTTGTCCGCCACGCCGTAGGTCGCCTGGTAGAGGGCGCGCTGGCGGCTGAGCGCCACCATCGTGTTGCGCAGCAGGATCGCCACCGTGATCGGGCCGACGCCGCCCGGCACCGGCGTGATCCAGGAGGCGACTTCCTTGACGCTGTCGGTGTCGACGTCGCCGACGATGCGGGTCTCGCCGTCCGGTCCGATCTCGGAATTGATGCCGATGTCGATGACGGCGGCGCCCGGCTTGACCATATCGGCCTTGATCAGCCTGGGCTTGCCGACGGCGACGAACAGCGCATCGGCGCGCCGCGCATGCGCTGCCACCGAGCGCGTCATGTGGTGGCAGACCGTCACCGTCGCGCCCTCGCTCATCAACAGGAAGGCGATCGGCTTGCCGACGATCTCGGAATGGCCGACGACGACCACCTCGAGCCCCTTGAGGTCGAGACCGGTTTCCTTGAGCAGCTCGACCGAGGCTGCCGCCGTGCAGGGCGCCAGGTCGAGCTGGTTGTAGACGATGTTGCCGATCGAGGCCGGATGCATGCCCTCGACGTCCTTCAGCGGATGCACCGCCGCCTGCAGCGTCTTGATCGGGATGTGAACCGGCACCGGCCGCTGGATGATGATGCCGGTGACGCGCGGATCGGCATTGAGGCCGTGGATCGCGGCCTCCAGTTCGCCGGCGGTGATGTCGGCGGCAAAGCGCCGTTCCTCGAAGCCGATGCCGGCCAGTTCCGCCTTGGCGCGCTGGTTGCGCACATAGACATCGACCGCGGCGGTGTCGCCGACGGTGATCGACACCAGCTTCGGCGGAAAACCTTCGGCGGTGGCGATCGCGGCGTCCTCGCGCACGGAGGCGATGATGCGCTGGGCCACCGGCCCACCCTTGAGATAGCGGCTGTCGTCGGACCGGGACATGGCTGACCTTTGGTGTCGGGAATTGTGCGCTGCAATAGCAGAGGCCGTCCGGGAAATCAGCCCCCGAAAACGAAACGCTCTGCCTTCAGCGCGACGCGTTTTGCCTCGAAAGGCGAAAGGGCAGCGCGGTTTCCCGCGCTGCCCTTTCGTGACCGGCCGCATCCCCACACGGCCCGTCCCCCGTTAACTCGTTGCCAGTCTAAGCACGTCTCCCGAATACGCGCTATGGCTTGGGAGCAACAGCTGGCGCCAAAATTAGTCGGCGCTGCCTGACCGGCAGATTCTCAGTCCCTATATCACCACCACCGTCGTTCCGACATTGACACGCTCGTAGAGGTCGACGACGTCCTCGTTGCGCATGCGGATGCAGCCGGAAGATACGGCGCCGCCGATCGTCCATGGCTGGTTGGTGCCGTGGATGCGGTATTCCGTCGTGCCGAGATAAAGCGCACGGGCGCCCAGCGGGTTCTCCTCGCCGCCGGCCAGATAGGTCGGCAGATAGCGGCCCTTGGCGGCCTCGCGCTTGATCATCACCGCCGGCGGGCGCCAGTCGGGCCAGACGCGTTTGTCGGTGATCTTGTGCGTGCCCGACCATTCGAAGCCCGGCTTGCCGGTGCCGACGCCGTAGCGCCTCGCCTTGCCGTCCTTCTCGACCAGATAAAGGAAATTCTGGTGCGTATCGATGACAATGGTGCCTGGCTTCTGCGGCCCGTCGAACGCGACTTCCTGCGGCAGGTAGATCGGGTTGATCTGCGGCCGCATCGCCGTGCGCCGGGCCGGCTGCTGCACCGCCGCCGTGCGCTGCTGGTCGGGCTGGACCTGCAGATAGCGCCGCTGCGGCTGCTGCACCATCTGGCGGGTCTGCCGCACGATACCAGGCGCATGGCCGAGCTGCAGCACCCAGGGCGCGGAAAGGTCGGGGCTCACCATCACCGGCGGCCGGTCGGCATAGCGGTCATCGGCATTGGAGGAGGTGGCGCCGGCGGCAAGAACCGCCGCGGCACCCAGCAGGGAAAACAAGACTGTCTTCATCGGAACGCACCTTGATCGTCGAACGGACGGAGGCACGAAACCGCCCCCGGTTGCGCGATCCTTGGCGCCAAGCGGCAACCGAAACATGAATCGGAATGCGTAAAATGCCGATGTGTCAGTAAACCTTTTGGTGTGGTTACCGGCCGGTTCAGGAATCTGGTAAAGCCACGGTAAAACAGGCGCCGAGGCGCATTAACGAATGGATTTCTGGCAATGGGAACTGAAAATGCCGGCCTGCTCGACGGTCCCGACGGCAAGGCGCGCTGCTTCTGGCACGGCAATCTGCCGGACTATATGCACTACCACGACCGCGAATGGGGCCGCCCGGTAACGGACGACCGGCGGCTGTTCGAGAAGATCTGCCTCGAAGGCTTCCAATCCGGCCTTTCCTGGCTGACCATCCTGCGCAAGCGCGAGAATTTCCGCGAGGCCTTCGCTGGCTTCGACTTCGACAAGGTGGCTCAATTCACCGACAAGGATGTCGAGCGCCTGCTCGGCAATGCCGGCATCATCCGCCATCGCGGCAAGATCGTCTCGACCATCAACAACGCCAAACGTGCGCGCGAAATGGTTGACGAGTTCGGCTCGCTGGCCGCCTGGTTCTGGAAGTTCGAGCCGGGGGCCGGCGAACGGCCCGAAATCGTCGACCTCGCCCATCTGCGTGCCAATCCGACGACGGCGGTCTCGGTCCGCATCTCGAAAGAGTTGAAGAAGCGCGGTTGGAGCTTCGTCGGCCCGACCACCGTCTATGCCTTCATGCAGGCGATGGGCCTGGTCAACGATCATCTAGAAGGCTGCGTCTGCCGCAAGGAGGTGGAGGCGGAGCGGAAGAGGCTCAAACGGCCGAAATGATTTCCTTCCCCTTCTCCCACAACAAGGGGAGAAGGTCAGGTCGCGCCTCAGATGCCGCTGGCGCCGGTCAGGAACAGGCCGGCGACGATCGCCGCCAGCGCGGCGAAGGCCGGGTAGATGACCAGCAGGCCGGTCATCAGCGCATCGCGCATCGACGAGCCCTGGCGCGGCTCCGCCTCGAAAGGGCCCGCCACCTGGCTCACCGTTACGAGCGCCTGGCCATCGGCCGGCCGCAGCCGCGCGGGCAGTTCACGCGTGCCGCTGTCGATTGTGTCGAATTGTCCCGTGGTGCTCATAGCCCCGAACCCTTTGGTTTCGGTGCGCTTTATCGGCTGCGATTGTGTCGGCACGATGCCGCGCTGATGGCGGAATTGTTTCCTTTTTGGTGGGGTTGGTTTCAGAAATGCCTCAGGCGTTCCAAACGACTAACCACAGCAATTGGTGCTTACCTCTTCAGCTGCCTGGCGCTGCCCCTCATCGCCCTGCCGGGCACTTCTCCCCGTATAGTGACGGGGAGAAGGACGCCGTCATCGCCGATTTCGCCAATCGCCAACGTTGGAATTGTAGCACCGGCGCCGAAGTCTCTCCTTCTCCCCGTCAGGTGCCGGCAGGCGGATGAGGCGCGGCGCGGCGTTCGCAAACTGTCCGAACTCAAGCCTCGTTGCGGATCGAGCCGCAAACCCTTGCCGCACCAAGCGGCATCGGCTAGGACACGCCCGCCGTGGAAAGCGGTAATCTAACCGGCCCACACAACGCCACGAAACACCGAGTACCCATCCCATGGCCGACAAATCGGAAAAGACGAAAGCGCGGCTGCCGCGCGGGTTTGCCGACCGCGGCGCCGATGACATCCGTGCCGTCGAGAAGATGATGGCGACCATCCGCGGCGTCTATGAGCTCTACGGCTTCGAGCCGGTCGACCAGCCGATGATCGAATACACCGACGCGCTCGGCAAATTCCTGCCCGACCAGGACCGGCCGAACGAAGGCGTCTTCTCCTTCCAGGATGATGATGACCAGTGGTTGTCGCTGCGCTACGATCTGACCGCGCCGACGGCGCGCTTCGTCGCCGAGAATTTTGACAAGCTGCCGAAACCCTATCGCAGCTATCGCTCCGGCTGGGTATTCCGCAACGAAAAACCCGGTCCCGGCCGCTTCCGCCAGTTCATGCAGTTCGACGCCGACACCATCGGCACGCCAACCGTGGCAGCTGATGCCGAGATGGCGATGATGATGGCCGACGTGATGGAGGCGTTGGGTCTCAAAGGCCAGTATGTTATCCGCGTCAACAACCGCAAGGTTCTGGACGGCGTGCTGGAGGCGATCGGCCTTGGCGGTGATGAGAATGCGGGACGCCGTCTGCAGGTGCTGCGCGCGATCGACAAGCTGGACAA
Organism: Mesorhizobium sp. M4B.F.Ca.ET.143.01.1.1; assembly: GCF_004792275.1. NCBI lineage: Bacteria > Pseudomonadati > Pseudomonadota > Alphaproteobacteria > Hyphomicrobiales > Phyllobacteriaceae > Mesorhizobium > Mesorhizobium sp. M4B.F.Ca.ET.143.01.1.1. The sequence goes on along the minus strand of NZ_SRSR01000007.1, from coordinate 64,720 downwards.
ATTCGCGCTTGAAGACATTCAACTGTTGCTTGGGAAAGGTCGCTGGGACGGTGGCAAGGAAGGCGAGGGCGACTTCACCAAGGGAGCGGGTCTTTCTGACAGTCAGATATCGCAGCTGTTGAATATCACCGGTTGGAAGTCCCAGGGATCCGGCAGCCGAGGAGTTGCCAACGGCCTTACCGTCGACAATCTGCGTAGCGGCTTCGAACAAACGCCCCTTGTCATGCAAGGTTGTGACGAGCTCGATCAGATACAGATGCTCTGCGCGGCCGCGGGCTATGATGAAACCAAGATATTGATCGACCCCTCGGTCGTGCGCGGCCTCGAATACTATACCGGCCCGGTCTTCGAGGCCGAGCTGCTGGCCGAGATCCCCAATGAGGACGGCCAGATCGTGCGCTTCGGGTCGGTCGGCGGCGGCGGCCGTTATGACGGGCTGGTCTCGCGCTTCCGCGGCGAGCCGGTACCGGCGACCGGCTTTTCCATCGGCGTCTCGCGTCTGATGACGGCGCTGAAGAACCTCGGCAAGCTCGACATTTCCGATGTCATCGCTCCGGTCGTCGTGCTGGTCATGGACAAGGACACCGAAAGCCTCGGCCGCTACCAGAAGATGGTCGCCGACCTGCGCGCCGCCGGCATCCGCTCCGAAATGTATCTCGGTGGCGCCGGCATGAAGGCGCAGCTGAAATACGCCGACCGCCGCGGCAGCCCGGTCGCCGTCATCCAGGGCGGCGACGAGCGAGCCAGGGGCGAGGTGCAGATCAAGGACCTGATCGAAGGCGCGCGCATGTCGGCCGAGATCACCGACAACGCCGAATGGCGCGCCGCCCGCCCGGCGCAGGCGACGGTGGCGGAGAGCGAGCTGGTTGGCGAGGTGAAGAAGATCCTGGCGGCTCAGGCGGCTGATCGCGCGAAAGGTGGCGCTTGAGCCCCCCTCTCTGGCCTGCCGGCCATCTCCCCCTCAAGGGGGGAGATTGGATGTCGCCTGCGCTTTCGCCACTCTTCAGGGCCGAAGAAAAAGCGCCGCGCTTTGAGCTGCTGATCTCCCCCCTTGAGGGGGAGATGTCCGGCAGGACAGAGAGGGGGGCCTCGCGCCCAACCTATCCATGACCTCCCGCTACCCCGCCATCGCCGCCGACATCGCCAAGCTCTTCGCCGCACGCGACACGCACGCCGTCGAGGTCGCTGTGCTGCAGCCGGCCGATCCGTTCCTCGACATGGCCGGCGAAGACCTGCGCCGCCGCATCTTCCTCACCGAGAGCGAGACCGGAAAGACGCTGTGCCTGCGCCCGGAATTCACCATTCCCGTCTGCCTCGACCATATCGCCAGCCAGGCCGGCACGCCGCGCCGCTATTCCTATCTCGGCGAGGTGTTCCGCCAGCGCCGCGAGGGCGGCAACGAATTCTTCCAGGCCGGCATCGAGGATCTCGGCGACCGCGACACGGCGGCTGCCGACGCCCGCTCGCTGGCCGATGCGCATGCGCTGCTGACCCTGGCGCTGCCTGCCCAGCCGCTGGCCGTCACGCTCGGCGACCAGACGGTGTTCGAGGCTGTGCTGGCAGCGCTCGGCCTGCCGCGGGGCTGGCGCATGCGGCTGGCACGCGCCTTCGGCTCGGCGCCGATGCTGGAGGCGGCATTGGCCGACCTCGCCAACCCGCCGCGCAACAGCCAGCTTTCCGGCCCGGTCGCGGCGCTGGTGCTCGACGGCGACCTCGACGGCCTGTCGGCGCACATCGCCGGCGGCATGGAGGAAGCCGGCCTGTCGGCATCGGCCGGCCGCTCGCCTTCCGACATCGCGCGGCGGCTGATCGAGAAGGCTGAGTTGCGCAGCGTCAGGCTGTCCAACGAGGCGTTCGCGGCGCTGAAAGGGTTTCTGGCGATCGACGTGCCGCTGAACAATGCGGCGCAGGCGCTGGAAAGCTTTGCCTCTGGCGCCGGCCTTTCCCTGGGCGCGGCGCTCGACAACTTCGCCGCCCGCGCCAGGGCGATCGAGACGCACGGCCTGCCAATGGCGGATATCCGCTACGATGCCGCTTTCGGCCGTCCGCTCGACTACTATACCGGCCTCGTCTTCGAGATCGCGGCCGAAGGTGGTGAGAGGCCGCTGGCCGGTGGCGGCCGCTACGACCGCCTGCTGACGCTGCTCGGCGCGAAGACGCCGATCCCCGGCGTCGGCTTCTCGGTCTGGCTCGACCGCATCGAGGCGCTGCGGGAGAAGGCCAGATGATCACGCTCGCGCTGCCATCGAAGGGCCGGCTGAAGGAGCAGGCGCTGGACGTGCTGGCCAAGGCCGGCCTCACCGTCAGCCTGCCCGGCGACGAGCGCAAATACCGCGCCCGCATCGAGGGCATGGAGGCCGTCGAGGTCGCCTTCCTGTCGGCCTCCGAGATCGCCGGCGAGATCGGCCAGGGCTCGGTCGATCTCGGCATCACCGGCGAGGACCTGCTGCGCGAAAACCTGGCCGACTGGGAAGCGCGCGCCGAGATCGTCGCCCGCCTCGGCTTCGGCCATGCCGACGTCGTGGTGGCGGTGCCCGACATCTGGCTCGACGTCGAGACCATGGCTGATCTCGACGATGTCGCCGCCGACTTCCGCCAGCGCCACGGCAGGCGGCTGAGGATCGCCACCAAATACTGGCGGCTGACCCAGCAGTTCTTCTCGCAAAAGCACGGCATCCAGGTCTACCGTATCGTCGAGAGCCTGGGCGCCACCGAGGGCGCGCCGGCGCAAGGGCTGGCCGACGTCATCGTCGACATCACCACCACCGGCTCGACGCTGCGCGCCAACCACCTCAAGGTGCTGGCCGACGGCGTCGTGCTGCGATCGCAGGCCTGCCTTGTGGCGTCGAGGAAGACGCGTGGAGCAGCGGACCAAGCCGTCTTGCGCGACATAGCGGCGAAGATGGCGTCAGTGAACGGATAGCAACCGAGGTCGGCGCCGCCCCTCGGCGACGCGCCCTTACTCCCCGTCACCATACGGGGAGAAATGCCCGGCAGGCAGCCTCAGGCGATTGCCCTCCATACCATCGGCCAGTTCCCACCGCCGCCGTCGACTGATAGGCTCGGCTAATCCCGGGAGGAGACGGCGATGGCGATCAAACTCGACGAGCTCATGAACGCCACCAATCTGCGCGGGCGCAGCGCGAGGGGCACCTTCATTGCCCCGGTCGATGGCAAGGCGCATGTCTCGGGCGACCATTCGGTGCCCTTGCTCGACAAGACCATCCCGGAACTGTTTTCCGACACCGTCAGCAAATACGGCACGCTCGACGCCGCCGTCTTCGTCGGCCAGGACAAGCGCTTCACCTGGAGCGAGCTGTCAGACACAGTGGATGCGCTGGCTGCCGGCTTCCTGGCCCTCGGGCTGGAAAAGGGCGACCGCGTCGGCATCTGGTCGCCCAATCGCTGGGAATGGCTGGTGACGCAATTCGCCACCGCGCGCATCGGCCTGATCCTGGTCAACATCAATCCGGCCTACCGGCTGACCGAGCTTGAATATGCGCTGAACAAGGTCGGCTGCAAGGCGCTGGTCACCGCCGCCAGCTTCAAGACGTCCGACTATCTCGGCATCATCGAGACGCTGGCGCCCGAGATCGCCAAGGCCGAACCCGGCAAGCTCAAGGCAAAGAAGCTGCCGGCGCTGAAGATCGTCATCCGCATGGGCGAGGACAATTCGCCCGGCATGTTCAATTTCGGTGACGTGCTGGCCATGGCCGGGCGCGACGAGCACGATAGCCTCGACCGCATCTCCGAGGGGCTGAAGCCCGGCGACGCCATCAACATCCAGTTCACCTCAGGCACGACGGGCGCGCCGAAGGGTGCCACGCTCACCCATTTTAACATCGTCAACAACGGCAATTTCGTCACCTCGGCGATCAAGCTCACCGTCGACGACCGGCTCTGCATCCCGGTGCCGCTCTATCACTGCTTCGGCATGTCGATGGGCACGATGGGCTGCGTCACCAAGGGCGCCACCATGGTGTTCCCGGGCGAGGGCTTCGACGCCGGCGCGACACTGAAGGCCGTGGCGCAGGAACGCTGCACCGGCCTCTATGGCGTGCCGACCATGTTCGTCGCCATGCTCGACCATGCGGATTTTTCGTCCTTCGACCTCTCCAGCCTGCGCACCGGCATCATGGCCGGCTCGCCATGCCCGATCGAGGTGATGAAGAAGGTTGTGTCGCTGATGCATATGTCTGAGGTGACCATCGCCTACGGCATGACCGAGACCAGCCCGGTATCCTTCCAGAGCGGCGTCGACGATCCGCTGGAAAAGCGCGTCTCCACCGTCGGCCGCATCCAGCCGCATGTCGAGGTCAAGGCCATCGATGCCGACGGCGCCACGGTCGCGGTCGGTGCGCCGGGCGAGCTCTGCACGCGCGGCTATTCGGTGATGAAGGGCTATTGGGACGACGTGGAAAAGACCCGCGAGGCAATCGACGCCGACGGCTGGATGCACACCGGCGACCTCGCCACCATCGACGCCGAGGGCTATTGCAACATCGTCGGCCGGGTCAAGGACATGGTCATCCGCGGCGGCGAGAACGTCTATCCGCGCGAGGTCGAGGAGTTCCTCTACCGCCATCCCAAGGTCAAGGAAGTGCAGGTGTTCGGCATTCCCGATGACAAATATGGCGAGGAGCTGTGCGCCTGGATCGTGCTGAAGCCCGGCCAGATCGCCACCGCGGAGGAGATCAAGGCCTTCTGCGCCGGCCAGATCGCGCACTACAAGGTGCCGCGCTATATCCGCTTCCGCACCGAACTGCCGATGACGGTCACCGGCAAGCCGCAGAAATTCCTGATGCGCGACACGATGATCGAAGAACTGGGTTTGGTGGTGCAGAAGACGGCGTGAAACGGCATTTATGGACAACGAGTTTCCGAATTTCGCGGCGCTGAAGGCCGCCAAAACCGAAAACATAGATTATCGCATAGTCGTCCGGCGCGGAGCGCGAACCGGCAGTGCGATCGTCATGGCCCCACATGGCGGCAAGATCGAGCCCCGCACCTCCCTGATCACCGAGACGATAGCAGGGCGCGATCTCGATATGTATTGCTTTGAAGGGCTCATGCCGGAAAGCAACCGAGAACTGCACATAACATCCAGGAACTTTGACGAGGCAACCGCGCTGGAACTGTTGCGGACCAAGTCGACGGTCGTCGCCATCCACGGTCGTCAGGATCGGGACGATCCCTCGACAGTTTACCTCGGCGGCAAGGACGCCGCGTTGGTTTCGGAGATAGCCTGGCGTCTGCAGGACGCCGACTTCCAGACGCAAAAGGACAACCATCCCTTTCCAGGTATCCAGGATTTGAACATCGTCAACCGAGGCTTGACGGGGAAAGGAGCACAGCTGGAAGTGCCCTTGTCGTTGCGCCGTCGACTGGGGAGCGAGTTGGAACTTCTGGAACGATTTTGTGGGGCGGTTCGCAAGGCCATCGAGACATTCGATGCGCAAAACGGTGCCCAGGCCTCAATCGTGTTTTGAATGGTGCGCTTGGCAGGCAAAGATGCCTGTGAGGTGCCCCCGCCGCGCTTTTCCGCTAAGTTCGCGGAAACGCGTGGCGTTCGGGGGCTCGGATGACAGGTTTCGGACGATCGGTAACGTCCTACGCGATGCCCTTGGCCGCCCTGGCGATGGCCGTCGCGGTCAGGGCCAGCGGGCTCTCCGTGGACGTAGGGTCGCCGGGCGTCAGGATCCTCGTCGGAGCGCTTTCGAGCGCGATCATGTTCATCACTATTTTCGTGGTGCTCGAGCATGCCGAGGCGGTGGCTCGGCGGGTCGGCGAGCCTTACGGCACGCTGGTGCTGACCTTTGCCGTGACGGCGATCGAGGTGTCGATCATCGTGTCGATGATGCTGCATGGAGAGAACAACCCGACGCTTGCGCGTGAGTCCGTCTTCTCGACGGTGATGATTACCTCCACCGGCGTTGTCGGCACCTGTCTCGTGCTTGGCGGCTGGCGTCATCGCAAGCAGGCGATCGTTCGCCAGGGGACCACCGCCTATCTGGCGGTTCTGGTCGCGCTGACCGTCATGACGCTTGTTCTGCCGACCTACACGCGGACCACCGATCCCGGCACGTTCTCAGCCGCTCAGCTCGGCTTTGTCAGCGTGCTTTCCGTGCTGCTCTATGCGGCTTTTGTGTTCGCGCAGACCGTCCGCCATCGGGAAGACTTCATCGAAGCACAGGCCCACGAGGTTTCGATCCGAACCGCCCCCCATGAAGGCGTCTTCGCCAGCGCCCTGCTGCTGTTCGTCGGGCTGATCGGAATTGTCATGCTGGCCGAGCAGGTCGCCGCGAGTGTCGAAGACACGCTCGTTGCCTACGAGGTGACCCAGGCCGACAGCATTGTCGGGGCATTGATCGCGGGGCTGGTTCTGATGCCGGAGGCGATTTCGGCGGTTCGTGCTTCCCTCAACAACGAGCTGCAGCGCGGCCTGAATGTCGCGATGGGCTCTGCCTGCGCCACAATTGGCTTGACGATACCGGCGGTCGCGGCAGCCAGCCTGCTGACGGGACGAGGGCTGACCCTGGGGCTCCCGGCGGCTGACGCTGTCCTTATGGTCCTGGCGCTTTTCGTATGCAGCATCAGCTTCAGCACCGAGAGAACCACATTCCTGACTGGCATGGTCCATGTCGTGGTGTTTTTCACCTATGTATTTCTGATATTTGTGCCGTGAGAGGCTTTGGTAAGAATCAGCACGTCGCGGACGTTTCTGAAGCGCTATGCGATTGTCGAGAAACTGGGATGGCAGCGTAGTCGGCGCACCCTCACGCGGCCAGCACCGCCGCATCCAGCCCGCGAATGATCTTCGCCAGTTCCACGCATTCGTCGTGCCGCGCCTTGTTGCGGCGCCAGGCGAGGCAGATCATGCGCTGCGGCATCGGCTCCTGGAACGGCACGATCTTGAGGTCGGGAATGGTGCCGGCGGGCCGCATCGCCATCTCCGGGACCAGCGTCACGCCCAATCCATGCGCCACCATCTGCAAGAGGGTCGTCAGGCTGGTGGCGCCGTAGCTCGCCATCGCCACCGGCCGCACACTGCCGCAGACGGCCAGCGCCTGCTCGCGCAGGCAGTGGCCTTCCTCCAGGAGCATCAGCCTTTCCAGCGCCGGGCTTTCCGGCGGCACCGGCGGCGAGGCGAAGGCCGGATCGCCTGACGGCACCGCAAGGAAGAAGCGGTCGGGGAAGAGCTCTTCGCTGACCAGGCCGGGATGGTCGAGCGGCAGAGCGGCGATGAACGCGTCGAGCCGCCCGGCGGCAGTGTCGTCGACCAGCGACGCGGTCACCGCCTCCCGCAGTTCGAGCTGCAAGACCGGGAAATGCCGCCTCAGTTCCGGCAACGCATGCGGCAGCAGATAGGGCGCGACTGTCGGGATGATCCCCAGCCGGAAGCGTCCTTCCATTGCGGGGCGGCCGCGCCGCGCCGTCGTCTCGACGTCACGGATATCGGCCAGGATGCGCTCGATGCGTGGCTGCAAGGCCAGCGCCTCGTCGGTCATCCGCACCGTCTTGCCGCCGCGCTCGAACAGACGGCAGCTCAGCCGCTGCTCCATCTCCGCGATCTGGGAGGACAGCGCCGGCTGGCTGACGCCGGCGAGCTTGGCGGCGCGGCCGAAATGCAGCGTCTGCGCCAGCGCGTCGAAATATTGCATCTGCCGCACGGTGAGGCCAATCATAAGAAAATCCTATCGGAAAAAACAGGAAAGGCAATTTGTCTTTATCACCTCGCCGGCCTAGTCTGGAATCGTTCCAGATTGGTGCGGCCGCTGGCCGCCCCTGGCGAAAAATCAAATCTCGGTAAAAATCGGAGAGTAAGATGGACGCGAAAACCGACGACAACAGCGCGGGCAAATGCCCCGTGCCGCATGGATCCGCCGGCAGGACCAATCGTGACTGGTGGCCGAACCAGCTCGACCTCGGCGTTCTTCACCAGCAGTCGAGCCTCTCGGACCCGATGGGCGAAGGCTTCGACTACGCCAAGGAATTCAAGAGCCTGGATCTCGATGCGGTGGTCAAGGACCTGCACCAGGTGATGACGGATTCGCAGGACTGGTGGCCGGCCGACTTTGGCCATTACGGGCCGCTGTTCATCCGCATGGCCTGGCACAGCGCCGGCACCTATCGCATCGGCGACGGACGCGGCGGCGCCGGCGCCGGGCAGCAGCGTTTCGCGCCGCTGAACAGCTGGCCGGACAACGCCAATCTCGACAAGGCGCGCCGCCTGCTCTGGCCGGTCAAGCAGAAGTATGGCCGCAGCATCTCCTGGGCCGACCTGATGATCCTCGCCGGCAACGTCGCGCTGGAATCGATGGGCTTCAAGACCTTCGGCTTCGCCGGTGGCCGTGCCGACGTCTGGGAGCCCGAGCAGGACGTGAATTGGGGTTCCGAGGCCAAGTGGCTGGGTGACGAGCGTTACTCCGGCGATCGTGAACTCAGCGGCCATCTTGGCGCCGTCCAGATGGGCCTGATCTACGTCAATCCGGAAGGACCGAACGGCAAGCCGGATCCGCTCGCCGCGGCGCGCGACATCCGCGAGACCTTCCGCCGCATGGCAATGAACGACGAAGAGACCGTGGCGCTGATCGCCGGCGGCCACACCTTCGGCAAGACGCACGGCGCCGGCGATGCGGCGCTGGTGGGCGCCGAGCCGGAAGGCGCCGGCATCGAAGCGCAGGGGCTCGGCTGGTCGAGCAAGCATGCCACCGGCATTGCCGGCGACGCCATCACCTCCGGCCTGGAGGTCACCTGGACCACGACGCCGACCAAGTGGAGCAACAACTTCTTCGACAATTTGTTCAACTACGAATGGGAGCTGACGAAGAGCCCGGCGGGTGCAAACCAGTGGACGCCGAAAGGCGGCGCCGGCGCCGGCACCGTTCCGGACGCGCACAATTCGTCGAAGCGCCATGCCCCGGCCATGCTCACCACCGACCTTTCGCTGCGCTTCGACCCTGCGTATGAGAAGATCTCGCGGCGCTTCCACCAGCATCCCGAGCAATTCGCCGATGCCTTCGCCCGCGCCTGGTTCAAGCTGACCCACCGCGACATGGGTCCGGTCGTGCGCTATCTCGGCCCGCTCGTGCCGAAGGAAGAGCTGATCTGGCAGGATCCGATCCCGGCGATCGACCACGAACTGGTCGGCGAACAGGATATCGCCGCGCTGAAGGCGAAGATCCTGGCCTCCGGCCTGTCGGTCTCCGAGCTGGTCTCGACCGCCTGGGCCTCGGCCTCGACCTTCCGCGGTTCCGACAAGCGCGGTGGCGCCAACGGCGGCCGCATCCGCCTTGAGCCGCAGAAGGACTGGGAGGTCAACCAGCCGGCCGAACTGGCGAAGGTGCTGGCGAAGCTCGAGGCCGTCCAGGCCGAGTTCAATGCCGGCGGGAAAAAAGTCTCGCTCGCCGATCTGATCGTGCTCGGCGGCGTCGCCGCCGTCGAGAAGGCGGCGAAGGACGGTGGCCATGACGTGAAGGTGCCGTTCACGCCGGGCCGAACCGATGCCTCGCAGGAACAGACCGACATTGTCTCCTTCGCCGCGCTCGAGCCGGTCGCCGATGGTTTCCGCAACTATGCCAGGGGCAAGCAGGTGCTCTCGGTCGAGGCGCTGCTGGTCGACCGGGCGCAGCTTTTGACGCTGACGGCGCCCGAACTGACGGTGCTGGTCGGCGGCCTGCGCGTGCTCGGCGCCAACACCGGCAAGTCGAAGCACGGCGTGTTCACCGACCGGCCGGGCACCCTGACCAACGACTTCTTCGTCAACCTGCTCAGCATGGCGACGATCTGGGATCCGGCCTCGGGCTCAGACGGCGTGTATGAAGCGCGCGACCGCAAGACCAAGGCGGTCAAGTGGACCGGCACCCGCGCCGATCTGATCTTCGGCTCGCACGCGCAGCTGCGCGCGCTGGCCGAGGTCTACGCTTCGGGCGACGCCAAGGAGAAGTTCGTCAAGGATTTCGTCAAGGCGTGGACCAAGGTGATGAACCTCGACCGCTTCGAGATCGCCTGACGCCAAGCATTCACTGCAAAGAAAAGGCGCGGGGCCAGCCCCGCGCCTTTTTTCCTCAGGCTTAGAAAATCACTCCTTTTCGAAGATGCGCGCCTTGGCGACGACGCCGGCGATGGCGCCGCCGATCAGCGGCGCGACGATGAACAGCCACAGCTGGCTGAGCGCAGCACTGCCCGAAAACAGCGCCGGTCCGATCGAGCGGGCCGGATTGAGCGAGGTGCCGGTGACCGGGATGATGGCGAAGTGCAGCCCGGCCAGCGTCAGGCCAATGACCAGCCCGGCGAAGGTCGTGCTGTGGTTTTGCGCCGTGACGCCGAGGATCACGGTGACGAAGGTGAAGGTTCCGATCAACTCCCACAGGAAGGCCGAGCTGACGCCCCATTTCGCCTCGTCCCAGCCATTGGCGCCGAAGCCGCCGGTGTGGCCGCCGACCTGGCCGGAGACGATGATCCACAGCGCCAGCGAGGCTATGATGGCGCCGATGATCTGCGCGATCCAGTAGGGAACGACATCCTTTGCCGGCAGCCGGCCGGCGAGGAAGGCGCCAAGCGTCACCGCCGGATTGAGATGCGCGCCCGAGATCGGCCCGATCGCATAGGCCGCCGCGATGAGGCCGATGCCGAACGCCAGGCCGATGCCTTCCTGGCCGAGCGGCAGCGCGCCGCCAAAGCCGCCCGTGACCACAGAAGCCGTGCCGATGAACACCAACAGAAAAGTGCCTAGAACTTCCGCAAGATAAGTCTTCATTGCCCTCTCCTCGTATCGATCCGCAAATCCGCTTTTCCTGCGTCGCGAATCACAGCCAAAAGAGTATTCGCAACCTGAAACCTTGGAAAGCAGAGCACTTGCTCCACACGGCATGCTTGTGCCCGCCAGTCGCGCCCATTAGAGAGCTTTCATATATTGGATGAATTGTTCCGTTCGCGCTGGCGGATGCCCGGTTTGTCGAGAACTCGCAGCCTCCGCCGGGATTGCTCCGGCCGCCGGCAAATTGAGTTGGTTCAAATCGGGAATGAAAGGCTCTAAGAGCAGGGCGGAATTAATTTGCTCGGAAAACGGAAGACAAGAGAATGCGATTGGGCGGAAGGCTGGCGGCGGCCATCGAAGTGCTGGAGGACATTGGTCGGCGTCATCGGCCGGTGGCCGATGCACTGCGCGACTGGGGCCTGTCGCATCGCTTCGCCGGCGGCGGTGACCGCGCCGCGATCGGCAACATCGTCTACGACGCGCTGCGCCGCAAGCGTTCCGCCGGCTGGCTGCTCGGCGAGGACACGCCGCGCGCCATCGGCTTCGGCGCGCTTCTGCTCGAATGGGGGCAGACGGCGCAGTCGCTGAACGACGCCCTCGAAGGCGACAAGTTCGCTCCGCCGCTGTTGAGCGACACCGAGCTCAAGGCGGTTGCCGTCCGCCGGCCGGCCGACGCGCCGGATGCGGTGCGCGCCGATATTCCCGAATGGTGCGTGCCGCTGTTCGAGCAGGCTTTCGGCGCGGCCTGGGTCGCGGAAGGATCGGCGCTCGCCACCCGCCCGCCGCTCGACCTCAGGGTCAACACGCTGCAGGCCAACCGGGCCAGGGTGCTGGCCGAACTCGACGGGACGGGTGCGGCACCGGCCAGCATTGCCGCGCAAGCCATCCGCATCCCGCCGATCGACGGCGACGGCAGGCATCCGAATGTCCAGGCCGAACCTGCCTTCCAGAAGGGCTGGTTCGAGGTCCAGGACGAGGGCTCGCAGATCGTCGCGGCGCTCGCCGGCGCCGAGGCCGGAATGCAGGTGCTCGACTATTGCGCCGGCGCCGGCGGCAAGACGCTGGCGCTGTCGGCCGAGATGAGCAATACAGGCCAGATCTTCGCCCACGACGCCGAAAAGGCGCGGCTGGCGCCGATCTTCGACCGCATCCGCCGTTCGGAAAACCGCAACATCCAGATCGTCAGCAAGCCGGCCGAGCTGGCCCCGCTGTCAAACCACATGGATATCGTGCTGGTCGACGCGCCCTGCACCGGCAGCGGCACGTGGCGACGCCGCCCCGACGCCAAATGGCGGCTGACGCAAAGGCAGCTCGACCAGCGCCGGGGCGAGCAGAGCGAAATCCTCGACGCGGCCAGGGCCTTCGTCAAACCGGGCGGCCTGCTGGTCTACATCACCTGCTCGGTGTTCGACGCCGAGAACGGCGACCAGGTCGCGGCGTTTCGTGCGCGCCACGGTGATTTCACGCGGGTCGACCACCGCAAGCTCTGGGACAGCCGCTTTCCAGGCCATCCGGCCGCCGCGCGCCTGGGCAGCGACGGTGGTGTCTCGCTGTCGCCGGCGCTGAGCGGCACCGACGGCTTCTATGTCTGTGCGCTGCGCAGGGCGGGATCAGGCCGGTGAGAACGGCCGCGCGGCGGCATTGTTGCACTGCAACATAAGAGATTGCCTGCGCTGCGTGCCTCTGCAATAAGCTTTCCCAGGAAACAAGGGCGATGGCCATGGCAGCAAAGATCGTACCCGCTCCGGACTATGAGGATCGCGTCCGGACTTCTTTCGCCCGGCAACAGGCGATGACGACCATCGGCGCCGAACTGACCCTTGTGACGCCCGGCATCATCGAGATCGAGATGCCCTATTCGGCGGCGCTCACCCAGCAGCATGGCTTCCTACATGCCGGCGTCATCTCGACGGCGCTGGATTCGGCCTGCGGCTATGCGGCCTTCTCGCTGCTGCCGCAGAATTCCAGCGTGCTGACCATCGAGTTCAAGGTCAATCTGCTGGCGCCGGGCAGGGGCGAGCGCTTCCTGTTCCGCGGCTCGGTGACCAAGCCCGGCCGCACCATCGTCGTTGCAGATGGCCAGGCCTATGCCTTTGCCGCCGACGGCGAGGCCAAGCTGATCGCCACCATGACCGGCACGATGATGACGGTCGTCGGACGTGACGGGATCGAAGGGTGAGGAGCGGTCCGCGCAGCGGACGAAAAGCCCCCAAATGGGCTTTTCGAGCGACGAACGCCCGGAGCCATAGCGAAGGCCGGGAGGCGGCGAGGGCACATTGTCCTTTCCCTTCGTAGTGGCAACAAACAGGGGGTAGGGCCGTCATGACCGTCAAAGTGTCACGTCTGTCCGGCAGCGACGTTCTCTTCGTCATGGCCGTGGAGGCCGAATACGGCCCGCACCTCAGGAAACTGTTCACGCCGCTGATGACCGGCGTCGGACCGGTCGAGGCCGGGATCAGGCTGGGCGCCGAGCTTGCCAGGCTGAAACTGGAAAACGCGCTGCCGGATCTCGTCGTCTCGCTGGGCTCGGCCGGCAGCCGAAGGCTGGAGCAGGCGGAGATCTACCAGGCGGTTTCGGTCGCCTATCGCGACATCGACGCCTCGCCCTTGGGCTTCGTGAAGGGCGCCACGCCGTTTCTCGACCTGCCGGTCACCGTGCCGTTGCCGATACGCATTCCGGGCATCAGGGAGGCATCGCTGTCGACCGGCGGCGCGGTCATCTCCGGCGTCGCCTATGACGCGATCGCCGCCGACATGGTCGATATGGAGACATTCGCCTGCCTGCGCGCCTGCCAGCTCTTCGGCGTGCCGCTGATCGGCCTGCGCGGCATTTCCGACGGTGCGGCGGATCTGAGGCATATCGGCGACTGGACGGAGTATCTCCACGTCATCGACGAGAAGCTGGCCGGCGCCATTGGCCTGCTGGAGCAGGCGATCGCATCCGGAACGATCCGGCTTGGTTCCCGGCAAGGACTGGATTGAGCCAGACGCCCCGCAACCCATTGCGCCGACTCGTTTCTTTCTCTAAACGCTCGCCATGAAAACAGCCAATCGCTCCGACACCGTCCTGATTGTCGACTTCGGCAGCCAGTTCACGCAGCTTATCGCCCGCCGCATCCGCGAGGCCGGCGTCTTTTCCGAGATCGTGCCGTTCCAGTCGGCCGAGGCGGCTTTCAAGCGCATCAACCCGAAAGCGGTGATCCTCTCCGGCGGCCCCGCCTCGACCACCGATATCGGCAGCCCGCGCGCGCCGCAGATCGTCTTCGAGGCCGGCGTGCCGGTGCTCGGCATCTGCTACGGCCAGATGGCGCTCTGCGTGCAGATGGGCGGCGTCGCCGAAAGCTCCAACCATCGCGAATTCGGCCGCGCCTTCGTCGAGATCGAGAAGGAAAGCCCGCTGTTCGAGGGGCTGTGGGCGCCCGGCCAGCGCCACCAGGTGTGGATGAGCCATGGCGACCGCGTCATCTCCTTGCCGGAGGGCTTCGAGGTGTTCGGCAGGTCGGAAGGCTCGCCCTTCGCCATCTTCGGCGATGTCGAGCGCAAGATGTACGGCATCATGTTCCACCCCGAAGTGGTGCACACGCCGGATGGCGCCAGGCTGCTCCGCAATTTCGTCCACAACATCGCCGGCATCGAGGGCGACTGGACGATGCGCGCCTATCGCGAGCATGCCGTCGAGGCGATCCGCAACCAGGTCGGCAAGGGCAAGGTGATCTGCGCGCTGTCGGGCGGCGTCGATTCCTCGGTTGCAGCGCTCCTCATCCACGAGGCGGTCGGCGACCAGCTGACCTGCATCCTCGTCGACCACGGGCTGATGCGCAAGAACGAGGCGGCGAGCGTGGTGGAGATGTTCCGCCAGCACTACAATTTGCCGCTGATCCTGGTCGATGCCTCCGACCGTTTCATCTCGGCGCTGGAAGGCGAGAGCGACCCGGAGAAGAAGCGCAAGACCATCGGCCGGCTGTTCATCGAAGTGTTCGAGGAAGAGGCAAAGAAGCTCGGCGGCGCCGACTTCCTGGCCCAGGGTACGCTCTATCCCGACGTCATCGAAAGCGTCTCCTTCTCCGGCGGCCCGTCGGTGACGATCAAGTCGCACCACAATGTCGGCGGCCTGCCCGAGCGCATGAACATGAAGCTGGTCGAGCCGCTGCGCGAGCTGTTCAAGGACGAGGTGAGGGCACTGGGCAAGGAGCTTGGCCTGCCCGAAAGCTTCATCGGCCGCCATCCGTTCCCGGGCCCCGGCCTTGCCATACGCTGTCCGGGCGGCATTTCCCGCGACAAGCTGGAGATCCTGCGCGAGGCCGACGCCATCTATCTCGACGAGATCCGCAAGGCCGGCCTCTACGACGCCATCTGGCAGGCCTTCGCCGTGCTCTTGCCGGTGCAGACCGTCGGCGTGATGGGCGACGGCCGCACCTACGAGTTCGTCTGCGCGCTGCGCGCCGTCACCTCGGTCGACGGCATGACGGCCGACTTCTATCACTACGACATGAACTTCCTCGCCGCCGCCGCCACCCGCATCATCAACGAGGTACGGGGCATCAACCGCGTCGTCTACGACGTGACGTCGAAGCCGCCCGGGACGATCGAGTGGGAATGATTCAGGTCTATCCGAACGTCGCCGAAATTACGCCAGAAATCGATCTAACTAACTGAAATTAAAAATAGTTTTTGCCGGCAGCTTTCGCTGCCTATCGGCGTGCATTGTTCGGCCTTGCCGGACTGGCTGCCGGACCTCCGACATATTGCCACGATGAATTTTCAACAGTACCGTCACCTCATAGAGGTCTGATGACGGTACTTTTTTCAGGCTAAGGCTATGAAAATTAAGAAGAAGTTCCGCCCAAAGCCCTCAAAAAACCCGTGACGGTACTTTTGGAAAGGCAGTCGGGATGCTGACGGACGCCGCAATCAAGGCATTGAAAATAAAGCAGAAAATGTACAAGGTGGCGGATCGTGACGGGATGTATGTCCGCGTCATGCCTAGCGGCACGATCTCGTTTCGTCTGGACTACAGGCTCAATGGCCGGAGGGAGACCGTCTACCTCGGCAAGTACGGGCGCGATGGGATCTCCCTGCTTCAAGCGCGCGAGAAATGCCTCGATGCGCGTCGAGCTATCAGAGAAGGCCGCTCTCCTGCCATCGAAAAGCAACGAGACAAACGGCGACTGAAAGAAGCCAAGAGCTTTGGCCAATTCGGAGAGAAGTGGCTGACTTTGGCGCCGATGGCGGACAGCACTCGATCGATGCGCCGGTCAATTTACGAACGCGAACTCCTGCCGGTTTGGCGCAATAGGCTGCTGACCGAAATCACACCGGACGATCTTCGCGCCCAATGTGCCAAGATCGTCGAGCGTGGAGCGCCGGCAACGGCGATCCACGTCCGTGATATCCTCAAGCAAATTTACGGCTTCGCCATTCTCCATGGCGAGAAGGTGTCCAATCCGGCCGACGACGTAG
The DNA here is from genome assembly GCF_004792275.1 of Mesorhizobium sp. M4B.F.Ca.ET.143.01.1.1. Lineage (NCBI taxonomy): Bacteria > Pseudomonadati > Pseudomonadota > Alphaproteobacteria > Hyphomicrobiales > Phyllobacteriaceae > Mesorhizobium > Mesorhizobium sp. M4B.F.Ca.ET.143.01.1.1. The sequence continues at coordinate 48,501 of NZ_SRSR01000007.1, read as the reverse complement.
GGCCGGCATCGATTGCTCACTTTGTCCCGAGAGATCGCTCGCTCTCCCCAACTGAAATCCGCGTCATGCTCAAGATACTGGAGAAGGTCGCAACACTGCCCACCATTCGCCTTGGCCTTCGCCTCATCCTGTTCACGATGGTTCGAAAAAGCGAACTTCAGGACGCAACCTGGGACGAGGTTGACTTCGAGCATGCGGTCTGGACCATTCCAAAGGAACGGATGAAGCGATCGAAGGCCCACAACGTCTATCTATCACGCCAGGCGCTCGACATCTTTGTTGCGCTCAAGACCTGCTCGGGGAACTCTCGTTTCGTGCTGCCATCCCGCTACGACGCGGACGCGCCAATGGCGCGCGCAACCTTCAATCGTGTGACCTATGCGGTGGCCGAACTGGCGAAGAAGGAAGGCCTGCCGCTTGAGCCATTCACCGTGCACGATCTCCGGCGCACGGGCTCTACACTTTTGAACGAACTAGGGTTCAACAGCGACTGGATCGAAAAATGCCTGGCTCACGAGGACGGTCGCTCCTCCCGCGGCGTCTACAACAAGGCGGAATACGAAGTTCAGCGCCGCCACATGATGCAAGAATGGTCCGATGCAGTGGAAGCCTGGGTCGAGGGAAGGAAGCGGCCCGTCGTCCTTATGCCCCCGATGATGACGGTCTTTGAGCCCGATCCAGCGCTTTGACAGGAGCGGTCTTTCTCAAACGCACATCTGGAGGGCTGGCTCGGGGAATTGGTGCTGCCCTGCGCGCATGGAGCCAGGCTTCAACCTCGGCCAAATCCCACACGACGCAACGGGGGGTAAGAGCGAAACGTCGCGGAAATTGCCCGCGCTGCTCCATTTCATAGATTGTGCTGTCAGCCAGAGGGACGATTTCACGTAGCTCCTTACGGCGGATCGTCCGCTTTATTGTAACCTCCCTGGGATCAGTCATGGCGGCCTACCTTTCCTCGTGTCGCAGAACGATTGCTGCCGATAGCTGGCGAGGATGGAAAGGGCGAAAGTCGATAAGCGTATGTTGGGCGGTGTTTTCGCACATATCGGTCAGTCAGGGTCGCATGACCCGGACCAAAGAAACGGTTATTCGACCTGACGCGCCTCGACGGATCGCTTGCCGCTCCGAGGTCAAGCTTACCGAGGAAGCATTATATAGCGCCCTTGGCCGGGGGCTGTCGGTCCCGCATCCCGCCTTCGTACGCCCTTTTTTGTGTTTGTCGGGAGAGCGGGGGCTCTCCCGACAAAGAGTCAGAGAGGGGCCGGGTTTTCGGCGACGGGTTGAGGCGGAAGGAGAGGCCTTCGGCGCCCGTCATGGAGACAACCCATGACACAAGTTCTGAACGCCCGTGATCTTTCCGGCGGCTTCAAGGTGGATTTGAGCCGCGGCGAGCGGATTGGTCGCGTGTCCTCGGAATGGTTTTCGCGGCCGGCCGACGAGCGCTACTTGTCCTTATCGGAGCTATTCGAGGCGGTGCAGACGCGGACCGAGCGCAGCCGGACGAGAACCGTGGAAAGCGCGGCTATTCGTGTAGAGGCAAGCCGCAACGATGCCGAGCGCCTGACGCTGGTGCTGCCGGGCTCCGATATTCCAATCGCCCCAACCCATTGGAGTTTTGGCCAACTGGCGAGTCTTGTTGGCGCGCCGGCGGCCTATTTGCGCCAACTTCCAGCGCCGCTCGCCGGCATCAATCTACAATATGGCCTGACGTCTCACCGCTCCGAACAGGTGAAGACGCTGGAAATCGAGGATGGTCGTGTTGAGTTGCGTGCGGTTACCAGCCCGGACTACGGCCGCATCTTCGATCGCGAACTGGTCGCCGCCGTGCAGCGCATCGCCGGCAACGGCACAGGTGACACCCGGTGGAAGGTGCCGGGCGTCCTTGACTGGTCGACGAGCATTTATAATCCGCGAGCCGACATCACTAAGGACACCACGACGCTGTACGCCTCCGACCGCGACCTGTTCCTTTTCCTGGTGGACGATCTCAATCCGATCGAGGCCGGCCGGCTACGGAACGGCTCACCCGATCTTTATTTCCGCGGCTTTTACTGTTGGAATTCGGAGGTCGGCGCCAAGACGCTCGGCATCGCAAGCTTCTATCTTCGCGCCGTTTGCCAGAATCGCAATCTCTGGGGTGTTGAGGAGTTCGAGGAGATTACCATTCGTCATTCGAAATACGCAGCTTCACGTTTTGCGCGTGAGGCCGCGCCGGCGCTTGCACGCTTTGCCAATTCGTCCCCCATGCCCTTCATCAACGGCATCAAGGCGGCGCGCGAGCGGATCGTTGCCTGTACCGATGACGATCGCGGCGACTTCCTGCGCAAGCGTGGCTTCTCAAAGGCGGAGGCGACCAGGATCATTGAGACAGTGCTGACCGAGGAAGGTCGCAAGCCTGAAAGTGTTTTCGACTTCGTGCAGGGCATCACGGCGGTGGCTCGCAACAAGACCCAACAGGATGCTCGGCTTGATCTGGAGGCGCGGGCGAAGAAGCTGTTCGACAAGGCGGTCTGACATTCTGGAAGCCAGGAGATGCACCGGTCTCCAGTTCTGTCCACTTCGCGTCTTTTTTCTCGTGCTGCGGCGTCGTCCTCAAGAGTAAGAGGGCGGCGCTGCGCTTTGTGACGGGTTGGAGGTCGAGAGAGTGGCTTTCGGCTGCCCGTCGCGGAGTAACATCGATGGCTGCTATTGCCAAAAAGGTCACCCTGTCGTCTTCGCGCGACATCCCTTTCAACAAGCTTGTGCTCAGTCAGGCAAATGTCAGGCGCGTGAAGGCCGGTATCTCGGTCGAGGAACTGGCCGAGGATGTCGCCCGCCGTGGGCTGCTGCAGGGTCTCAGCGTCCGGCCGGTCAAGGACGAGGCCGGTGTGGAAACCGGAATGTTCGAGATTCCGGCCGGTGGCCGGCGATATCGCGCGTTGGACCTTCTGGTGAGGCAAAAGCGCCTCAGCAAAACCGCGCCGGTTCCCTGCATCGTGCGAGAGGAGGGTATTGCCGAGGAAGACTCGCTGGCGGAAAATGTCCAGCGCGCGCCCCTTCATCCGCTCGACCAGTTCCGGGCCTTCCTCGCCCTTCGCGAGAAGGGGCAGTCAGAGGAGGATATCGCTGCCGCGTTCTTCGTCTCGATCGGTGTGGTCAAGCAACGCCTGAAGCTGGCTTCGGTGTCACCGGCACTGCTTGAGATTTATGCCGAAGATGGTCTGACGCTCGACCAACTCATGGCGTTCACTGTATCCGGCGATCATGAACGCCAGCAGCAGGTATTCGAACGCCTGAAGCCCTCCTATGACAAGCAGCCCTATGCCATTCGGCGCATGCTGACGGAGGGCTCGGTGCGTGCGTCAGACAAGCGGGTGCAGTTCATCGGCATCGACGCCTATGTCGAGGCCGGAGGCATAGTCATGCGCGACCTGTTCCAGGGCGACGACGGTGGCTGGCTGCAGGACGTCGTCCTGGTAGACCGGCTGGTCGCGGATGAGTTGGAACGACGCGCGGAGGCGGTTCGCGCAGAAGGCTGGAAGTGGATCGAAATCGCGCCCGACTTCGCCTACGGCCACGCCTTCGGTCTCCGCCAACTGCGCGGAGAACCGTCGCCTCTTAGCGCCGAGGAGGAGTCGACGCGTAAGGCATTGCAGCTCGAGTTCGACCGTCTGTCGGAGGAATATGACAGCGTCGAGGACCTCCCGGACGAAATCGATCAGCGTCTCGCTGAATTGGAGACTGGACTTCAGTCCTTCGAAAACCGGCCACTCACCTTCGACCCGCTCGAGGTTGGCCGCGCCGGTGGCTTCATCAGCATCGCGCCAGACGGGTGTCTCCGCGTCGAGCGCGGCTTCGTCCGTCCCGAGGACGAGTTGCCCATCGGAACGCAGCAAAGCGAAGAGGGGGAGGAATCCCTGACAGGTACTGCCGTCCGAGACGGGGAAAGCGTTTCGGCCGATCGTGAGCCGCTGGCCGAGCCCGAGGAGGCCGATGGCATCTCGCCGATTTCTGACCGGCTCATGACGGAACTGACGGCACATCGAACCCTTGGCCTGCGCGAGGCGCTCGGTGGAAATCCAGACGTCGCCTTCCTCGCCGCCTTGCACGCGTTCACGCTGAAGATCTTCTACCAATATGGATCAGATAGCTGCCTGGAGTTGGACTTGAAGAGCGTCGGTTTCGGCGCTCAAGCCTCAGGATTGAACGACAGCACCTGCGCACAGGCGATCCGTGTGCGACACGACCTGTGGGCGAACTCGCTGCCGAAGGAAGCTGCCGACCTTTGGGATGCCCTTCGCGACTGGGATCGCGATCGCCAGGCTGCGCTTTTCGCACATGCCGTCAGCATGTCGGTCAACGCTGTGCATGAAACATGGAACAGGCGCCCGCGCGCTCTCGCCCATGCCGACCGGCTGGCACAGGCCATCACCCTCGACATGACGGCGGCCGGCTGGCGGCCGTCTGTCGACAACTTCTTCGGACGTGTCACAAAGGCGCGCATTCTCCAGGCACTCACCGAAGCGAAGGGGCAGGAAGCCGCTGACCGAATAGCGCACCTCAAGAAGGGGGACATGGCGAGCGAGGCGGAGAAGCTGATCGGCAGCAGCGGTTGGCTACCTGAGCCCCTGCGCACCCCGGGAAACGGGAATACAGAAACGAATGAGACAGGATCGCCGCAAACGGTGGTCGAAGCGACGGCGGGGAACGACGGCGAATGGTCCGTGGCCGACACCGAGAGCTTCGCTGAAAATGACGAAGCCGCGAATGAGCCTCACACGATCGCTGCTGAATGATCAGCCGCAAGTCTTCATCTGGCCCGCCGGAGACGGCGGGCATTTTTCTGGAGGCGGACCGTGTCTAGAAGCCCGAACGACCTCGCCGGCCGTCTCAGCCGGCAGGCGGAGGCGGTATGTCGGAACTATCTTTCAAACGGCCGGCGCCATGGCAACTATTGGCTGGTAGGCGACGCCCGAAACACGCCTGGGCGATCGATGTATGTAAGGCTGAACGACACTCCCAAAGGTCCCGCCGGAAAATGGACTGATGCTGCTACCGGCGAGCACGGTGACCTGCTGGACGTGATCCGCGAGAGCTGCGGCCTGATCGACTTTATCGATATCAGCGCGGAAGCCTGCAACTTTCTGAGCTTGCCGCGCTCCGAACAGCAGCCGACGGTATCGAAGCAGACCAGGGCGCTGGCCCCTTCCGGTTCGGCAGGAGCAGCGCGGCGGTTGGTCTCCATGTCGCGGTCGATACCAGGAACGCTTGTGGAGACCTATCTTCGTGGACGCGCGATCTCAGCCTTGCACGAGACCGGGAGCCTTCGGTTTCATCCGCGCTGCTATTACCGTCCGGAACGCGGCCCGACCGAAACATGGCCGGCAATGATCGCAACCGTTACCGACCTCAAAGGCAAACTCACCGGCGCCCACCGCACCTGGCTCGATCCGGGCGGATTTAGCGAGGCTCACCTTGGGCGCGCTCCGATTGAGACGCCGAGACGCGCCATGGGCCAACTGCTCGGACACGCCGTCCGCTTCGGCTGCTGTTGCGATGTCATGGCTGCCGGCGAAGGCATCGAGACCATGTTATCGCAACGCACTGTCCTGCCCGCCATGCCGGCAGTCGCGGCACTGTCGGCGGCGCATCTGTCCGCAATCCTGTTTCCTGACACATTGCGGCGGCTCTATATCGCCCGTGACAATGATCCGGCCGGTGACGGAGCAGTGGCAACTCTCATCGAACGCACCAATGCGGCCGGTATCGAGGCGATGGTCCTGGTGCCGCAGCTCGGCGACTTCAATGAGGACCTGCGCCTGCTCGGTGCCGACGCCTTGAGGGCGATGCTGCGGGTCCAACTCGCGCCGCAGGATGTCGAACGCTTCATGACGTCCGCGGCCTGACTGGAAAGGGAAGGGGAGCGGCGTGCCGGCGTTTTCGTGGCTCGGGTGCGCAAGGGACCTCCGTTGAGGAGAGGGCCGGCCCAAGGCCTTCAAGAGGGCGATAGGGCGCCGGCCGATCCAGACAGGCAATGGCTGCGCCCGGCTATTTTCCGTCGGCCCTTGCCGACCCATGCGGCAAGTCACGGGGAGCCCCTCTTCGGGCCTTTCCATCGCCAGACAAAATATCCGGGCTTCGCCATCCTCCACCTCCTTTCCGGCCCTACGCTGACGCTTCAGGTGCAAGTCCGGGTCGTCCATCGCCTTCGACGCCATGAAGGCCGCGATGGGCGCGGCGATCCCACGAAGGCAAGCCCCATGAGCACCGAGCACGATGCCGACTTCCAGCCTCATCCCTCATCATCACCAACAGATCATGTCCTTCAGGAGCTTCAGCTTTACGGTTTCCGTCCCTTTGACGAAGAACCCGACCCGCGCCCGCTTCCCGAAGGCAAGGTGGTCGCAGCCAGCATCGCCGATATCTTCGACGCTCTCGTGGTGGCAATGGCCGACACACGCCTTGAACCCGATCTCGAGGAACTCCTGTGGGGAACGGTCAATCTGTTCCATCGCGCGACCAGGCGGATCGAGCGGGAGCTCGATGAAAACGAGCTTAGCCAGCTGCGGCTGCAGCGCGAACAGGACGGATCCGAGGTCAAGTCGGTCGAGCTGGAGCGCCTCATCGCCCAAGGTCAGACCCTGCTCGAACGCCGCAGCGCTTTCGAATTGATGCGCGACCAGGCCGCTGAGCACTACGAGCGTAACACCCACTCGATCTGGCGCCCGCGTTCCGGTTCTGTCGTCAACCATCGCCACCTGACCGCGGCAATGATCGACAGCAGGGACTTCGTTGCCGCGAGAAAGCATGCGGACAGCCAGATGCTGTTGCCACCCGGACCGAAAGTGGCTTTCACCGGCGGGCTCGATTTCAACGACCACAGGCTGATCTGGGCCAAGCTCGACCAAGTCCATGGCAAGCATCCTGACATGGTTCTTCTGCACGGCGGATCACCGAAGGGTGCAGAGTTGATCGCCGCCAAATGGGCTCACAGTCGCAAGGTGCCACAGATCGCCTTCAAGCCGGACTGGACCAGGCATGCCAAGGCCGCGCCGTTTAAACGCAACGATGCCGTGCTCGACACATTGCCGATAGGCGTCATTCACTTCCCCGGCTCTGGCATTCAGGACAACCTCGCCGACAAGGCCCGCAAGCTTGGCATTCCGGTGATGAAGTTCGGGCCCGCGTGAAGAGGGCTACCAGTCCACTCGCCTCAAGTCATTCGCACTGAGTTCCGTCGCTCTCCGCGTGTTCATCGAACGAACGCTCAAGCCGCTCTGGCGACGATCAAGGCAAGGCAGCAAACCACCAGGTTCACATCTGTCTGGTCCTGGAAGCAGAGACAGGGGACCGATCTCCGCGTTTGTCGGCGCAATTCCTTGGTCCGGTCCGAGGACCTGATGCCATCAACCCGTAAAGGGTCGGACTACGCCAAGCGTGCCGCCATTGCGGCTTCGCCTCCACGGTGATTGCGGCCCTCGGCCGGACACATCGGGCGCCTGTCACGCGGGGATCGATCCCGCTTCCAAGCAGGAGCCGGATCAATGTCCCTCATAGAAGCAAACGCCTTTGCCTTCAGCCTCGCCACCAGCTTGATGGTCAGCATCGTCATCTTTCGTGCCGGCGATGGCACGCTCGCGGTCATGCCGGCAGACGAGTACGATGGTGACCCGTCCGAGATCGTCGGTGAGATAGACCCCCACGCCTCATGAATCGTCGCGGCTTTGCCGACGCGCCCCGGGTGGCGCGGCTGCCTCTCGAACACAGGTGCCGGCAGTATCGTCAGCCTGTATCTTTGCGTGGCGTCGTTCGCGCCGCTTTGAGGGTGCCCGGCAAAGGCGCGGGGCTATCGCCTAACATTTGTTAGCGCGGAATACCTGCCTGCCGTGCGAGCATAGTTGGGGCTCGACCCTCGCGGGCTCTAGGGTCGTGACCATCTCCTTGCCCGCTGGCTTCGGCCGGCGGGCTTTTTGTTTATGTCGCCCTATCGACCAGCGGCGTCTTCCGTTTCGGCGCCACGTAGCTGGTGACAAGCCGGACCGTGTTGAGCTTGACCGTGACTGGAACGCCAAGGTTCACCGTCACTCTGTCCTCGTCGACATGCATGACGTCGCCCACTAGCTCGACTTTCTGCCCGCTGCTCACGTTTGGCGACCGGTCTACGATGGAATGCGGCTGGTGGTAGGAAGGGATCAACACGGCGACCCGATCCTCAGTCACGCGCTTGCGCACGGTCGCTGTGATCGCGACCTCGTCGCCGACTTTGTTGCTGCCCTTCGCCATGAAGAAGACTCTGGGGCGCAGGGCGGCATACTCAAGCAGTTGCTAAAATAGACCATTGCAGGAGGCTCATTCGGACCTCAGTCCACATCGCATGATGAGGCCTGATCGGATACGTTTTGCTCCTCGCCGACTGTTGAAACCACTCCTCCCCGGATTGGAGATGTCGGCGGCTAGCCCGGCTCGCAAGTCCTGTGTCACCTCGACCAGCGAGCCGGGCTTGGCAAACAGCAACCCGACGGTCGGGCTTGGGCGCTTGTTAACCGCCGGGCCTAGCCGGCAAGGCTAGCGGCTGGCGACGTTATCGGCCCTTCCATCTTCTGCTACTTGGCAAAAAACGGTGGGTGTCGGCTTCCTCTATCCGCAAATCGGATGAGCCCAGAGTCGCGACCCACTCGAAACAAAAGCCAACTTCAGCGGTTCCAGTCATTGGAGGAACCCTTATGTGCCCGGCAATCGACAATGAAGATGAGCGCATCGCCCATCTAAAGCTGTTGGCGGAGCGACTGATGAGGGAGACTGGCATCGGGGGAAGAGGCGAAGCGCCTGGTCGAGTTGATTGGAACTGATTGGAATTCGCTGCTTCGCGAGGCTAGGTTCCTGAAAGGTCGACACTAGAGGATTGCCGGCCGGCACTAGCGGATTCGCTGGATGCGCCCTTTGTCGAGTCGAAACACCCCGTTCTGGCCGCCCTGCTTCTCAAAGTCGGTTTGTATCTCATCCCAGGTGCCAAGGTACTTTCCGCAATCATCGCAAAAAATGGGCGTATCCGGACGAGCGTCATGGGGAATCCTGAGCCTGATGGTGAGGCAGTATGGGCATTCCAACCGATGATCGAGATATTTCGGGGCCATTTCACCGTGTGCTCTGGTTGGCGCTGGATCCGTTCCACATTATGGAGTCTGGGGCCGTCGGCTGCCTCGTCAAGCGGATGCTAATATTTGTGTCCGGACATGGAACAGACCTTCGCGGTCGCGGTTCTATCTTGAGCGGTCATCTCCCGCTTCTGGGTGGCCAGAGAGCCCCGTCGCCATGTCCTCCAGGCGACGGGCTCTCTCGTGCCTCCTTGGAAGTACGAAGTTTTGAAAGCGATCGCCACAACTCGGTCTCGTCGGGAGATCCGTTGTCGAAAACTTCGAAGATTTGAGAGGCAAGATATTCCCTCTGGTCCCTGTCCTTGAGGGCCAGCCGGCGTTCTTTGCGCAGTCGGTCAAAGACCCGCTGCAGCAAGTCCAGATCAGCGGGTTCGTACACACCACTGTTGCGCGACAATGACATCGTTGCCGCCTAAAACCCTGGTCGGAATTATCTCACACTGCAGGGCTGGCGCGAAGAAAAATCAGCCGGTCTGTCGGCGGTGGATAGCGTCTCAGTCGAAAATCTCAGGGAACAGTTTCAGGTCTGGCGGATTTCTATCGCGAGCGGCCAGTCCCCTCCGCCGCTCCCCAAGCAAGAGCCCGTCGTTCTCTCCCCGAGACGGCGGGCTTCGCGTTTCCTGCAGGTATCGCGCTACGTCGATGCTCGCGTACGGCAGGGTTTGAGGCGCTTGTCGCGTCATGACGGGGCCGATGTAGACAAGATCTGGTGGTCGGCCCGGTACTCAGGCCAAGGCGGCTGGCCTCATTGGTGGTCTCACGTCTGGGAATTTCTCGTCATCGTCCTGGCAATCCCTTGGCAGCCTTGGTCAGGGTCGCGCGATCATTGCCGTGCTTGCGGATGAGTTCTCGAACTTGAGCCGGTGTGATGTTGTTCTGCAGGGCGAATAAATTCACCTCATACTCATCGTCAAGTGAGATTTGGCCTGCGGCGCGGAGGTCGGCTCTGCTTTTGTCCTTTGCCATCTTGTGACTCCTTCCGCCAGGATCTCCTTATGCGAGGAGTTTCTTCTATTCCGCCGCGCGATTTGTCTGCCGACGGCGCCACGATCTGTTGCCGGTGTGGCGACCACCAGTCTGAGCCTCAGGGCGCGCTAGTGATGGGCTCCCTTCGGCGGAAAAGACAATTCCCGACCCTTCGAAAGCCAGGAGCATAGCGGCGACCTTGCGAGGATGCGGTTTCCTTAGCCCATTCTCAAATTCGCTGATCGTCGCTTCGCTAAGATTGCACTTGGCGCCAAGCCGCACGCGCGACCACTTCAATAGCGTTCTTGCTGCTAGCAACTGCTCTGCAGTCAGGTTTCGCACGCACGGACCTCCTGTTGACCAATAGCGGACTGAAAGGAAGGTTCCGGAGCATTTCAGGGTTTGCTAACGGAACTGAAACGGCCATGCGATATTGAAACATTTCGATGTCGCGTGGGTACCGATGCGTAGGCGTGCCGGGGACCAGGCCTTTCTCGTTATCGGAGCCAAACGGCCCTCCCAGACTCGCCACTTGCGCTTACCAATCGGGACTTCGGTCGCAAGCTCAACTGACCCGAATGCCGGCTTAGCCATTTCATTAGAAAGTGCTAAAGGTCTCCTTATCGGAGCTATTTGATGGATGAGGCAGCCGTTTACCTAGAGGCGAAGCGACGGGCCAATTCGCTTGCGCCGCCGCCAAATTTGACCCCTTCCGTGCAGGAATGACCGGAGCGGTTGTGACCGCAGGCGCGATGGTGGTCTTCCACCGGCTTGCTGTTATCGACCACATGACGGGGGCAATCGGCGTCATCATCCTTTTCGGATTTGCGCTGCCATACTTCCATCTGCGAAGCGAGGATCGAAGGCACTCGGAGGCCTTTGAGGCTGAGTATGCCTGTCAGTTGGCCCTGGAGAGGGCACGAGAAATGAGCGTGCATGCTGTCAAGGCAAGCTCATTTCCGATCAGACGAACCCGTCAACCGGTAAGAAAAACCCGCCTGCCGGCAAAACCCGCCCGGGGTGGCCGCCCCCGCTGGAGCACCCGTTGGCAGGGTCCTAGGTCAATTTAGCAACTTGAAACAAAACGCGGGTGGGACCGTTTGCAAGTGCCAGACCACACTCTGGCTACTCCAGTACTCCCGCTGGCCTCGGCCGGCGGGCCTTTTTTGTCGGAGCCTCTGAGGCGACGTTGACCGCCGCCTCACCAGCTTCGACTAGCCATCGGGCTTTTCGGGAACCGTTTGCGAGTTTTCCTATTTGGAAATCGAAGGGACCGCCTCGCAAGGAGACAACCGATGAACCGGCTACTTTTCGCGTTACCTATCTTGGCAATGTCCACTGGGCTTGCCATTGCACAGTCAACCAGCACCACGAGCGGATCTTCCACCACGACCACCACGACGACGACGATGCCGAGCACTACCAATCAAGGCACGGACCCGACCACAACCAGCGACACCAATCCGAAGTCCGCGAAGGATTGCGCGCCCGGCCACCAGACCGGAAGTGCGAAGCAGGCTGCGCCGGGGCAGCAGGACACCGATGCAAAGTCGGCTGCTCCAGGTCAGATGAAAACGACGACCGAAGGCTGTTAAAGCGAGCGAAACGACGCTGCCCGGCGTCAAGGGCACAGGCCGATCGCGTTGTCATATCCGCGTCGCCGGCAGTAGCTCAGCGGCGCGGAGGTTTTCTGTTCGAGCCGGAGCGCGATGGAATAGGCGACGGCCGAGCAATGGGAACATGGCGGCCAAACTGAACCCGCCATCCGGGGTTCGGGTGGTTGGCCTCTCCGCAGGATTTCAGAGTCAGATCCAAAAGGCCCGCCGCCAAGGAGTTAGCGGCGGGCAGTTCAGGGTTACATGGAGGGGATAATCTCCTGCGACTGCTACCAATGAACTGGCGGTCCGTTGTTTCCTGTGCTCAGACCTATGCGTGCGGCCATCGGACCTCAGTCGCCAATCGCCTGGGACGTGAGGCGAGCGCGGGTGTGCCTTGGTTCTCTCTCGGGGCTGACCGGCGGTGACATGTTGGGCAAACCAACACGCGATTGGCCATACTTCCGCTGGAACATTTCGGACGATTAGTCGTTGCGAACCCATGCCAAAGCAGCCGACCAACGACAACGCCTCATACTTCGAATTCGACGTAATGCGCGAAGCGTTCAACCGCTGGGTGGATGAGGACAAGGTTCCTGAGGAACAGTGGCGACCGCGCGCAACGAAGCTCGTTCGGATTGTGACAGGCGATGACTACGTCGACCCCAACTTGGTCGAATGGATCATACGCAAAAGCCCCGACGCCGATTAAGTTGGCCCAAGCAGACCCCCTTAGGCTTCATTCTGACAGCGGGCGCTTCTTTTCAGCCCCCTTGCCCACCGGCCTGTTTTTCGCTTCGGCAGTACGTAGCTTGTCACCAGCCTTACGATTTCGATGTTGACCGTGACCGGCACGCCTAGGTTTATCGTCACCAGATCCCCATCGACATGGGTAACATCGCCAGTTAGCTCGATGTGCTGGCCCTTCTTCACCGTTGACGTCCTGTCGATGATCGAGTGCGGGAAGCTGTCGGAAGGGATCGAGACGCTGACCCGGTCTTCCGTCACCCGGCGCCGTACTATCGCGCCGATAGCTACTTCGTCGCCGACTTTGACGGTGCCCTTCGCCATAGGAATGAGTCTGGCGCAGCTTCGGGCTTCGTCAAGCGGCTGCTAATATTCCTGTCGCGACCCATCATTTGTTAGCGCTGCGTCTATCTGACCTGTGCAACCCTTCAGGCGCTCAGCTAGCCGACTAGCAAGACAGCGGACCGGGCAATTTTTCGCGTCGGCAGTATAGCGGCCTCGACATGGGCAACGGTAAATGACTCGCAAATCTCGCCGGTAGGTATAAGTTTCTCTTGATGATCCGACAACCCAAAAGGGGGGCGTCGATGTTGTGTTCTGTCATTCCCATTAATTCAGCCCAGTTCAAGCCGGCAGCGCCACTGCAGGGACGCCGAGTCCTTGTCGTCGAGGATGAGTATCTGATCGCCGCCGAACTCGAAGAGGCCATCACCGAAGCTGGCGGCAGGGTAATTGGCCCTGTGGCCAATCCTGAAGATGCATCGAGGAAAATCGCCAGCGAGGACGTCGAATGCGCCACCGTTGACATAAACCTGGGTGGTGCCCCGACTTTCGCTGTCGCGGCCGAATTGAAGGGGCACGGTATCCCGTTCATATTCGTCACCGGGTATGACCGGACCATTGTCCCGAGCGAATTTTCGGGCGTCCCGCGTCTTGTGAAACCCGTTATGCCCGATGACCTCATCAGGCATTTGATCGAACTGACCTAAGGTCACCGGCCCCCGACGCTGATCTAGTTCCGGGCCAGAAAACCCTTTAAAATGCCGCGATGAAGCGCAGCAGCACGATCTATGCCGTCTATCACCCGCCCGTGTTCGGGCTTCCATTCCTCGCCGTGGTTCTAAAGCCGGACGGCACGACAACGTCTCGGCAGTTTGAGACTGTCGATGAGGCGCGCGCCTTCAACAAGTTCCTGGCGCAGGCGGATCAATCAAGCGGCAAGACGCAGCATTAAAGGAAAAGCCCCAGCGCTGAGGGGGATCAGCGCTGGGGCTTGCTTGGGCATGTACGCTGTACCCTTCATGTCCGATTATGAGCTTGCGCTAAAACCGTGAACGAAAGGTGAATTGCTCACTGTGACCCGCTGGTGCCACGTTGCCCACCGCCCGCTGCTCAGTTTGGCGACCGGCGACGGGCTCATCCTTGCCTAAGCAAGATCGACGCGCCCCCAACCAGGTTTGAAAAGCGAGCGTTTTCGGGCTATTATTATCACTCGCATCGCTGACAGCAAAGGACGTCAGCAGCTCCCGTCTGTTCATAGAGACCGGAGGCGCACCCATGCCAGACAACGCCAGCAAGAGTGCTTTTCAATCCGAGCATGACAGGATTCTGCTCGTCCGAACGAGAGAATGCCTCGTTCGTTCGAGGCGGCTGCTTGCAGAAACCGCGCCTCAGTTGGACCCGCATAGACAATGCCTGGATCGCAACGCTGTTTCCATAACCGAGGTGGACAACGAGTGGCACGTGCTTGTCGAGCAGATGAACCAACACATACGCATTCGCTCATTCCGAGACGAGCAGGCCGCCGTGAACTATGCTGAAGGCGAAAGGGTCCGGCTAGGCATCGACACGTTGACGCGTGGCCGCGTTCTTCTGCCTTTGCCAGCAACCGCGACAGATGCTGTTCGTGCAGGTCCTGCATACTTTCGAATAGATCAAGCACTTCGAACGCCTTGCCGGTAGGCAATTGGAGACGTTCCAAATCAGAGATGCGCTCGCGCTGCTCGGAGATGTGTCGTCTTCCCAACCTCACGTGCCCCTGCACCATTTCGATGTCGTCAGCCAGTGCCATCGGTGGATTTCCTGTGTCACCAACAGATTAAGAAGGCCGGGCCGCTTATGTTCCGCCAGCCGTAGCCTCGTGCGCAGTTGGACGGCTGGTGTCGGCCAATCCATATGCTAAAATCTCACCCATGGACCAGAGAACCATCGGTAGAGCGCTCGACTTGCTCAAGCAGTATCGCGCCACCCTGGTGATGAGTCACGCACCAATAGGGCCTGATGGCGTTCCTGAGATACGCACGCCAGCACAGGCCACTGATCCGCTCGAAATAGCCGCACTGGAAGATATCGCCTCGCTCGATGCGGTCATCAAAGAGATGTCGGCCTAACGTCTCCGATGTAGTTGCCCATGCGTGTGAGTCCGCTCTACTCTTGGGTCGCCAGGGAGCCCGTCGCTACGCCTCCCAGCGACGGACTTTTCCTTGCCCTACAGGGCCTGACGGATGCAGAATGCTCAGTCCCCCTTGGAATTGAGCTTTCCCCAGGGGACACGGCCCGGCCCGCGAATCCTGTGTCACCTCGATAAGCGAGCCCGGGCTGTGCGTGGTTCCGAATCGCTATGGGCAATCTGTCCGCGATGGGGAATATAATCCTCTCCGGTGCGGCGACCTCATTTTCGGAGATCGCCATGACAATGAAATTCCCGTTCCTAGAAGACACGCTCGGCAAGAAGCTGGAGGCTGGCACCGGACTTTCCGTCGACTGCCTCACCTGCAAACGCCATGTCGTGCTCGATGTCGCCGCGCTTGTAGAGCGTCTCGGCCCTGACCAGCCGTGCCTTCATTGGGATCTGGTAAATGTGATCTTTTGCTACGAGTGCCGCGGAGCCGGCCGAGACGACCGGAACCTACAATTCACTAACCACGCGGCCACACCGGACAAGCGCAAAAGCTGGAGTCCATGAAACGGGAGCGGCCCGGCAGGCTGGCGTGGGTAGGCCAGCAAACGCCGGGCCTAACCGGCGCTGGGTTCGGGGGCGAACGCGGCGCCGGCTGCCGAAACAATACGCTCTTGCCGAAATAGCAGGCACGTATCCATAAGGACGAACGTGGGAGTAGCCCAACGTTTCAGTGTCTCATCTCGGGACCGAATTGCTGGCATCAATTTTGCGTCAGACGCATTGCTGGTACGGCAAGGGATTTTTCACATTGCGACTGTCTGCTCAGCCTGCGCGAAGGCCAGGATCACCGAAGTGCATATACTCAGCGCCGCTGCAGATCGAGGATGTGCAGATCGACGAGAATGGCGATGTGACCGTCTCGATTATTGCTGACGACATCTACTCGAAGAATTCCACACAGCGCTATCAGATCACGCTAACGGAAGCCGAAATCAGCATTCTCGCCCACGGCGTCAGGCCCCACAAAGCATTGACCGCCGGCTAGGCGGAGGGCGGGACGCCGTGCTCATAGCCGGCCCTCAAATTTGAATGCCGCCACAGTTGCTTTGTCTCACAGTGGCCGAATGTCGAAATACCTCTTCGAGGTTGTGAGAAATGGCCAGGCGCTTGGCGATGCCTGGGTCGATCTCGATAGCCTAAGCGAAATGCGACGAGAGGCGCTAAAGGCTCTGCAAGACATAGCAGTCGACGAAATGGCCTTAAGCGATTTGGATGAATCCATGACCGTCTCCGTCTATGACGAAGCGGGGCGACTGGTCTATTCTGCTACCATCAGCGTGTGTCAGTCGTTTCCGGTTTCGCAGGAGCCCCACCAGGTCATCTAGAAATTAGATGGAGAGCCGTTTTTTGTTGGCTCTGATTTTCCTCCGATAGACGGCTGCGACCTTGCCCACCGATCCGGTAGCGAAGAGCGTGCCGGCAATCGCGGCCGCCTCCACTTTCTCACTGATCATTTGCTTCGCTTCTCGCTCTGCCAATTTACCTCCCTGGGCAATCCGCAGCGTTCGAAGCCAAATTACCTGGTGCGCTTCCAGCGCCGACAAATAAAGATCGAACCACGGATTGAACATTCAGACCTCCAGATCGCTCAGGAGAACGGCGGCATCGAATGTCGGTTCCTAAAGTGGGGAGAGCATTGCCGCACAGGCGCGAATGCTGGCCACCACTGCCCGCACAGGGAGGCGCCAGAGCGCGCCGGATACTTCGGCGCTGTAGGAGAGCGGCGGCGATGAAATGCGCTGGCGAGGCTCTGTGGAACCTAATGCCCGCCTTTGACTTTTGTCGGCCATGAGCACCCGTGGGACTGACTTTTTTTACAAGTGGATAGGCGCCAACGTTCCCGAGACGGTGGGTGCCGATATCATTTCCGTCGCCGAGTTGACGCAAAAGTTGTTCGCCGACGCGGAGTCGGTAGGCATCAGAAGCACTGAGATTGAGGAAGACACCGGCAGCGTCTATGAAGTCATCCTCGACGCAATCGTTCATTACGACGCCGGTATTGCAGATTGATGAGATAGCAGAACGTGCCGCCCAACAAACGAACATACCGTCTACAGATCATGCTCAATGCCGAGGAACTGGCCGTGCTGGATGCTTGGCGGTTTGAGAGAAGAATGCCGACTCGATCTCAGGCGGTACGAGAATTGTTCCAGCGCGGCATGAGGGTAGCGGATCATGATGCCGATCGAGCCGCGCGTTCGGCTGAGTCCGGGGTTTTGAAACTGCCAGGGGAGAGGTGACGGCGCGCTTCCTGCAGGATTTTCGGGAGGAGCAGAAATAGCGGGGCGTACTATATGAAAATCTACTTCGTCGAAGAGATGCGAGACGGCGCTGTGGTGGCGTCGCATTCTGTCCCGGCGTTAACGCCGTTCGAAGCTGCTGCGAAAGCCACCGGAAGAACGGTCACACTTCGCAATGGCGACTCCGAATGGGTTCGGGTCACTGACACCACCGAAAGGCCGCATCGGAGTCGTCACCGACCCACCGTCTTTGAATACAAAGCGATCGGCCGCAGGGCCACCTAGCACAGCGGGTACGAAGAACGCGCGCTGGCGGGCTTCCCCGTGGCGCGCTATATCGTGCCATCCAGTCAACTCGCGGCCGACGAGGTCTCCATTGCACTCGGCCACCCGGCCAGGAAGGAGCCTCTGATTGCCATGGCGCGCTTTGCCCACCTTGTCCTTCTCGCCTTCGCCCTGGGATTGTCGCCTGGAATTGCATTGGCTGGGGAGCCTTTCGTCCCGAGCTGGATCAAAAACGACCCCGCAGCCAAGGCGGTTGCCATAGAGATTGTTGCCGATTGGAACCAGATCGAGCGCTACCGCAGGGACAACATCCGGACCGACATTATCGACTTCAACGGCTACTGGGGCGGCAATCTCACGATCATCGTGCCTGAGCAATGGTCGGTGCAGATCGAATTCATCAACGGCTCCTCCAATTTCTGGCACGGCCTGATGCTGACCAGGGTCTATGCTCAGTCGGAGATGCCAGTGAAGTTGAAGGCTGAGGACGCGATCTGGGGAGCCTACACCACCCCGCTGGAGGGGATTAAAATCAATGAGCGGAGACAACTCAACTTTGTTGCGCAGCAGGCGGGGAACTATTTCCTCGCCTGTCCGAGACAAACGCACCTGATGGATGGCCACTGGATCGGCTTCGAGGTGAGAGGCAACCTCGAGCGGGCCGTGGCAATCGTCCATGAAGACAAGTTCCCGCAGGAGCAGCCCCCGGGACGTCCATAGGCCTGCGGGAGCAAGGCTGCGTGCCATGGCGCCGCGAGATGGCCTCTGGGAAGAGTTCGTCCCGGAGCACGATGGACCGGCGTCTCGCTGCAGGATTTCCGGGAAGAAAGCTAGTGAACCGGCAACCCTTTCAGGGGGCCCGCCTAAAGGCGTAACCCCATGCCCATTCGACTTAGTTTTGCGCCTTTCGTTCTTGGAACGTGCGGTGGGCGTTCGCTGGGTTAGCGGTCTCTAAAGTGACTCACCGGGCCGGTGCCGTTGCACCGGATGAACGCCACTTCCTTCTCGGTGACTTCGCGCGCGGTTCAACGGCGGAACCTAACTCACGTGTTCAGCTTGTGCTGTTTATGAGCACGCGCGGCATCAACTTCCTGGACAAATGGCTGGCAGAGCATCTGCCGAATGCGATCACCGACGATCCGGTGGCAGTCAGCGACCTGGCCGACGAATGCATAAAGGCGGCACTGCGCGAAGGCATTGCACCGTGGGAGATCGACGAGGAGGTCGGCAGCGTCTTCGAGGCGATCTTCGAAGCCATGCAGCACCGCGACGGCAGCTTGGCGGATTGAATCCGAGCCAGAAATCGGGGCCAACGTTCAGGTGTCAACTCCTACTGTGGTGGATCCCACCCCCCTAGACTTGAAGTAAGCCGATGGTGACGTCGAGCCGCGTGCGCTGGCCGGCTCCCCTGTAGCGCGCTATATCGGCCGGATGAGCAAGGGCTGGACGTTTCAATCCCTGATCGACGCGAAGATGACCGTGACGGCGTTTTGCCACTGGTCGCCCTGCAACCATAGCCAGAAGCTCGATCTCGCCCAGCTCCGGGACCGCTACGGCCCTGACTCGCCGGCAATGGCCGATGACCTCATTCCCAAGCTGAAATGCAACAGATGCGGCGGGACGGCCGTAGGGGTGATCTACACGCCCGACACAAGACCCAACGCCCATGGCAAGGCCAAAGGCGGCTAATCGACCTACCTACGCGGGCGGCCCAGCGGTCTGGGGTGGGGCTTGGGGTTCGGCCGCCGGGCCTACCGGCAAACTCATAGGGGGACGTTTGTCGGCAACCGCAATTATAGGCCGATATAGCGGGATATAGAATAGGTCTGCCGGGCGCTTTCAGAACCTGCCCAAGCCAGGGCGGCTCGAATAGCCACACGGACATGACGATGATGACAATCGCCATGGCCATGATGAAAAGCGCGATCTTCCGGGACCACTATCCATTCTTGGCTGCTGATAACAACCTTGGCCTCAAAGGCAATTCAAATAGACGTTAGGGCTGCCCGGCTGTCTATCGACCCTTTCGCAGCCTCACCGACCACGCTGCTATCCAGCTCACCTGTGCCTTCGAAGCGAGGTCCCACCGGACCCGATATTTCACATCCCCCGTTCGGCAACGGAAGGGCCAAGCGCAACCGCTAGGACGGTGAGCAGCCCGCTGACAGGCGCCAACTTATCGCTCGATTTGGCATGATAAGTCCCCCACAAACCCATGCTCCAAGTTTTTAGGCCCAAGGCAACTGTCCGTCAGAATCCCACACGGACGGAATCCGAACGACCTGTGCATGGCCAAAGCCTGCCGGAGCTTTCTGGGGCGTTTGAGACACGTCAGCGATGACCGACGCCCTCATCCCTTGCCGACAAGCCGGCACATGGATGCGGAAAACGCGATCGAATTTTGCACCGCAGGCATCGTCGTAGCTTGCGAACTCGGGAGACGTCTATGTGCAACGCCGAAGAGCCGGGTACCGGAGCCACCTCGCTATGCGCAGATTAGTCAATGCAGACGCGCGGGCCAGGTGCGAAGCGACTACCGTTGCGTGGAGCCCCTGTTGCCGGGGTCAGATTGGCGCAGGTCACCTTTTCTCCTGGCACCTAGGCTGTCTTGGCCAACACCGATGCGGTCTCTTCGATTGGTGTTTCTGGTCCGAAGAACGGCTTCGCCTCAATCGCTTGTTGCGCAACGGTGCGGCACGACTTTCTTCCCCTGCCGGCTGCGCCGTCATTCCTCGCGGAGCAACTAAGTCGCTCCAGCGCCGTCCTCCGCTGCGCTTCGGCCCTCCGGTGCGCAAGCGATCGCCTTCGACCTTTCGACCACCATCGAGCCGCAATGGTGTGGAGCTCGAGACATTACGATCAAGGAGAAATTATCATGGCCACCACAAGCACGTCGTTGCAGTTTCTGGCCAGACCGTGTGTCGGAAAGGGCTCACCATTTCCGCGGATGGCACCGAAGTCGGCACGGCGCTCAAACGCGATCGCGCCGGTCGCGATCTGCCAGTTTGGCAGGGCTGCCGGCCCATTCCCGTCGGCGCCGTCTTCCTGATGAACAGTCAAGTCCGTGACAGCTTCGACGGACGTTACTTCGGCCTCCTCCCCATAGATCACATCGTCGGCCGCGCGGTTCACCTGTGGACGGATGAGCAGGGCGACGGCCGCTTCCAATGGCGCGCGTCAGCGCGGTGAGCGCGCCACCGGCGGCGCCTTCCGTGCCGTTGGATCGTCACCGCACCCATCAAGACAGGAGACAGGACATGCCACAGATCGGAGAGTTCATCCGCCATCAGACGGGGTATTCAGGTCGAATCCGCACGCTCAGCCTCAACCTCGAGGTTGCGATCGTCGTGGCGGAAGCGAGCGATGCGGACAATGCGCCCGACTATCGTGTGCACGCTGGAGCAGAAGACGGCACCGCGATTGGCGCCGGTTGGAAACACTCGAGCGAAAAGGCCGGCGAGTTCGTAACGCTGCAGTTAGATGACCCGACTTTCGCGCAGCCGATCCGCGCCTATCTGTTCCAGAACGGCGACGACAACAAGTCCTGGTCCTTGCAATGGTCGCGCCCGCGTGAGCGCGCAGAGAAGGACAGGTGATGTCCGCGCGCCGTCGGCCGACGACCCAACCGGGAGCGCCCGCATCGCCTCGCACGTGCCGGCGCAGACCTCTTGGCGTGCTTGGCGGGCTCAGCATCCTATGCCTGGTTTCCGCGCATGCCCTGGCGCAGAGCCCGACAGTCGACTTGCCGTCGGCGCGCAAACTCTATGACGTCCACATCGCGGAAGCGGCGCGGCGCTTTCGCCTTCCGCCCGCGTGGATCCGCTCCGTTCTCATCGCCGAAAGCGCCGGCGACCAACGTGCCATATCGCGCAAGGGCGCCATGGGTCTGATGCAGATTGTGCCTGATACCTGGTTCGATCTGCGCGACAGGTACCGGCTGGGCCGCGATCCCTACGATCCGCACGACAACATCATCGCAGGCTCGGCCTATATCCGCGAACTGCTCGACCGCTACGGATCGCCCGGCTGGATCGCCGCCTACAACGCCGGTCCTGGACGCTACGAGGCCTCACTGCAAGGCAGGCGGCTGCCTCGCGAAACGCGCGCCTATGTCACCGTCGTTACATCCGCCATCGGCAATGACGGCGCACGGGAAACTATTGGTCCGGCAGTCCCGACACAGCACAATTGGAAGCGGGCACCGCTTTTCGTTGCGCAGCCGGGCGACCGGCTCACCGACCGTTCGCTGCAACCGCGGCGTTCCCGCGATAGCGGTTCAGAGTCTGTGCCAAAGGACGGGCTGGCCGACGCCGAACCTCGCTCAAACGGCGTGTTCGTGCCCAAAGCGAGTGAAAGGTCTTCGAAATGAGCCGCGTAAGCGCTTTTCGCATCATCTCGCGCCCTAGCGTACATTGGCGTGCGGAGAGGGGAGAGGCAGGCAACACAACCGAGGGATGGCTAGATAAAAGCCCGCACATTGTGTGCTGGCCGGTCGGTTGGTTTTTGGGGATTTTCAGGTGCCCTGCGCACATTGCGGTCATTCGGCGCAATGTGCGTCGAATACCCAAGGCTTTGTATCGGCATCCTCTTTTCCACGTTGCAGGACAACGCCATGGCCGATGAGCGCGAGCTTCGCATCCGACCGGGGCGAATACGCTCCAACCGCGATCAGGCCGTGCGGCCGTTCATCGCCCAGGCCTTGGCGGCGGCGAAGAGAGCTGGTGGAAGCATCTCCCGCACCGGTCAAATCAGCCCGGGCAACCGATCGCGCTTCGGCCGGGGCCGGATCGCCAACATCCAGGCCAACCGCCTGCTGGCCGATCGCTCGCGCGTCACGGTCATCAAGACCCGCGTCGTTCGTCACTCCGGGCGTGCCGTCCCGCTCACCGCACACCTTTCCTACCTGCAACGCGAGGGCGTGACCCGTGACGGGGAAAAGGCCCGCATGTTCGGCCCCGAAGCCGATGATGCCAGCGTCAAGGTGTTTGCCGAGCGCTGTGATGGCGACCGCCACCATTTCCGCTTCATCGTCTCGCCAGAGGATGCGCCGGAGATGTCCGACCTCAGATCCTTCACCCGCGACCTTATGCGGCATATGGAGAAGGATCTCGGCACGAAGCTCGATTGGGTCGCGGCGGACCATTGGAACACCGACAATCCCCATATCCACGTCATCCTGCGTGGACGCACAGGTGACGGGCAAGATCTCGTCATCTCACGCGACTACATCAAGGAAGGGATGCGCGCCCGAGCCGCCGATATCGTTACCCAGGAACTCGGCCCTCGGTCGGATCTCGACATCCGCCGCAATCTGCAGCGGCAGATCGAAGCCGAACGCTGGACCCAGCTTGATCGTCAACTGCGCCGCGACATGTCGCGCACCGGCACCATCGATCTTGCCCCAAGTGCCTATAGGCCCACCGACGAGTATCACGTGCAAAAGGTCGGCCGCCTGCGCAAGCTCGAAGCCCTTGGTCTTGCCGATCAAGTTGCCCAAGGTCAATGGGTGATTGACGACAGGGCCGAGACGACCCTGCGCGCGCTCGGCGAGCGTGGCGACATCATCAAACGAATGCACCGCGCCTTGACCGAGCGCGGGATCGAGCGCGGGTCGGGCGGTTATGTCTTGGCGGCCGAAAGCCTCGATACACCCATTGTCGGGCGACTGCTTGATCGCGGTCTCGACGACGAGCTGAGCGGCACTGCCTACGCCGTCGTCGACGGCGTCGACGGACGCACGCACCACATCAGACTTGGCGATCTGGAGGCAACTGGGGATGGTCCGCCAGGGTCGATCGTCGAATTGCGCAGCTTCGAAGATGCGAGGGGCCGGCGCAGGGTTGCACTCGCCGTCCGCTCCGACCTCGGCCTGCATGAGCAGATCACGGCAGCTGGGGCGACCTGGCTCGACAGGCAAGCCATCGCTCGCGAGCCCGCCGCCTTGAGCGCAGGTGGCTTCGGCGCCGAGGTTCACGAGGCTTTGGATCAGCGGGCCGGACACCTCATCAACGAAGGCCTTGCGAAGCGTTTGGGTGCGCGCGTTGTTTTCAACAGCAACCTGATCGAGACATTGCGCCGCCGAGAACTCGAACTGGTCGGTGCAAAGATCGCGGCCGAGTCCGGACAGCCGTTCAACCGTCCTGCCAGTGGAGCCTATGTCGCCGGCATCTATCGCCAGCGCTTGTCGCTTGCGTCAGGCCGCTTTGCCATGGTCGACGACGGCCTTGGCTTTCAACTCGTGCCCTGGACGCCCTCCCTCGAAAAACATCTCGGCCAGCATGTCTCCGGTGTCTCCCGAGATGGCGGAGGTGTCGACTGGAGCTTTGGCCGCAAGCGGGGGCTTGGCCTCTAAGGACACAAGAAGGAACCATGCCATGTCCGCCACCAAAATCCTCTGGGGCCAGATACTCACGGTCTTCCTGATCGTCCTGTTGACGATCTGGACAGCGACGCAATGGACCGCGTGGAGGCTGGGCTACCAGGCGCAACTCGGGCCGCCCTGGTTCGATCTGGCCGGCCTGCCCATCTACTATCCGCCTTCCTTGTTCTGGTGGTGGTACTTTTACGACGCCTACGCTCCGGATGTTTTCGCCGAAGGCGGCCTGGTCGCCGTGTCGGGGGGCTTCCTCTCGATCATCGTCGCGATCGGCATGTCAGTGTGGCGGGCGCGTGAATCCAAAAATGTCTACACCTATGGTTCGGCGCGATGGGCCGGCAGGAGGGAAGTGGAGGCGGCTGGCCTGCTTGGCGCCGACGGCGTCGTGCTTGGGCGCTACGATCTCCACTACCTGCGCCACGACGGACCCGAGCATGTTCTGTGCTTTGCTCCGACCCGATCGGGGAAGGGCGTCGGCCTGGTGGTGCCTTCGCTGTTTGCCTGGCCGGGTTCCGCGATCGTCCACGACATCAAGGGTGAGAACTGGCAGCTCACCGCCGGCTTCCGCGCTCAGCACGGTCGCGTGCTGCTCTTCGATCCGACCAATTCCAGATCGTCGGCCTACAATCCACTCCTCGAAGTCCGCCGCGGCGAATGGGAGGTTCGCGATGTCCAGAACATCGCCGACATTCTGGTCGATCCGGAAGGTAGCCTGGAAAAGCGCAACCATTGGGAAAAGACCAGTCACGCGTTGCTGGTCGGCGCTATCCTTCACGTCCTTTATGCCGAGAATGACAAGACGCTCGCCGGCGTTGCCGCCTTCCTCTCCGATCCGAAGCGTCCGATCGAGTCGACGCTGGCGGCGATGATGCGAACCGCGCATCTCGGCGAACCCGGCCCGCATCCGGTCATCGCCAGTGCTGCGCGCGAGCTGCTCAACAAATCCGACAACGAGCGCTCCGGCGTGCTGTCCACTGCCATGTCCTTCCTCGGCCTCTATCGCGATCCCGTCGTCGCCGAGGTAACAAGGCGCTGCGACTGGCGCATCGCCGACATCGTCGGCGGCAAGCAACCGGCGACGCTCTACCTGGTCGTGCCGCCGTCCGACATCAATCGGACCAAGCCGCTCATACGCCTCATCCTGAACCAGATCGGGCGTCGCCTGACCGAGGACCTGCGCACAAAGACCAGCCGCCACCGGTTGCTGCTGATGCTGGATGAGTTTCCAGCGCTCGGCCGCCTCGACTTCTTCGAGAGCGCGCTGGCCTTCATGGCAGGATATGGGCTGAAGAGCTTCCTGATTGCTCAGTCACTGAATCAGATCGAAAAGGCTTACGGCCCGAATAACTCCATCCTCGACAACTGTCATGTTCGCGTCAGCTTCGCGACCAACGACGAAAGAACAGCCAAGCGTGTCTCCGACGCGCTGGGCACAGCGACGGAGATGCGGGCAATGAAGAACTATGCCGGTCACCGGCTGTCGCCTTGGCTCGGGCATCTCATGGTGTCGAGGCAAGAGACCGCCCGCCAGTTGCTGACCCCTGGAGAGGTCATGCAGCTTCCACCGACCGACGAGATCGTGATGGTGGCGGGTGTGCCGCCGATCCGAGCGAAGAAGGCCCGCTACTACGAGGATGCCCGCTTCCAGGAGCGCGTGCTGCCGCCACCTGAACTGTTCCGTCCGGAAGGGAGGCATCCCGATGATTGGAGCCTCCTGCCGGTCCTGGCCGGCGGCGTTGTTGACACTCCCCAAGGTTCGCCGCGACAGGACGATGAAGATACGACGGGATCCGAGCAGCGCCAACAGCCCGAACTCAATCGCGCGCCGCCAGTCGAGAAGACGGCCGCGATCGAGAACGAGTTCGAGATCGAGCAGGTGGATGATGGCGACGATGATGCCGTCAGCAATCGACGCCTGGCTCGCCTCGTAGAGGGCGTGGCGCGTCAGGTTTCGCTGGACCCCGATGACGGCATGGAGTTGTAGCCGCCATGACCGCTCGCCAGAAGAAAGTGCAGATCTCCGTCTATCTCGATCCGCCCCTCATGACGATGCTTCAGGACTATGCGGCGCGACGCGATCAATCCCAGTCCATGATAGCCGAAGCCGCGATCGCTTCGTTCCTGTCGCCCGATGCGGATGAGCGTCGCGAGGCCGCGATCACCAAGCGCCTCGACCAGGTCGACCGCCGCCTGGCCAGGCAGGAACGCGATATAGGCATCGCGGTCGAGACCTTGGCCGTGTTCGTCCGCTTTTGGTTGGCGACTACGCCCGCCTTGCCGGAGCCAGCAGCACAGGCTGCGCGATCCAAGGCAGCGGAACGCTACGAGGCCTTTGTCACTGCCCTGGGCCGGCGGCTGGCGAAGGGGCCGAAGCTGCGGCAGGAGATTTCGGAGGATGTCGATCCGAAAGAATCCGGCGGGGTTTAGGCGCATCACTTTGCGTTGTCGGCGGGTGTCCAGCTAATGACAGATGTGTTTACATTTTTTCCATAATGCGGCGATAATCGCCGCAAATTCCAATTGTTGTAAACCAATGGCGATCATGATAGTTTATAAAAATGGAAAATTGCGGCGATCATCGCCGCGTATGCGGAAATCTACAAACCCATGCCAACGAATGCTGATCGCCGAGCGCTGCTTCAAACCCTGCTACCCGAGGGGCTTCCGGTAACGAAGCAATGGCTAAAGAAGCAAAGCCCGCAATTTGATCGTCATGCAGTGGATAATCTGCTCAAAAGCAACCAGCTCAGATCGCTGGCGCCGGGCGTCTATGTGCGGCCCGGCACTCATTTGACCTGGCAAGGCGTGGTGGCCGCCTTGGAGAGCATGTTCGGCAGGGATCTTAGTGTCGGCGGGCTGACCGCGCTCGAGCTGCAGGGATTTGCGCATTACCTGCCGCTGTCGCGCCAAAGGACAGTGCATCTTTACAGTAAGGCCGCTTTGCCGGCCTGGCTGAACCATGCGATACCGACCGTAAAATTCATACGCCACAACGGCCTTCCCTCGCTTTTGGGATTCGGGCTCGTCCACCGCGAATATGATCCGGTCGAGCGCACGCTTGTAGATGTGCAAGCTCCGGGCCGGCAGCAGGATTTTTGGTCTGTCACCTTATCATCGCCCGAAAGGGCCTATCTGGAGGTGCTGATGGATGTTCCGGAGACGGTCTCGTTCGAGCACGCCAATCAACTGCTTCAGGGGATGACGACGCTTTCGCCACGGCGCATGGAGCAGCTTTTGCGCAAGTGCACCAGCGTCAAGGTTCGCCGCCTGTTCTACTGGATGGCCGAGCGCAATAATTATGCATGGTTCAAGAGGCTGCCCGCTCCCAAAGCGCTCGATGCGCTCGGCCTTGGTAGCGGCAACAGGGTTCTGGCCAAGGACGGCAGACTCGATTCAAAATATCGCATAACCATCCCGGAGGAGATGTGGACAGCACCAGCCCTTACTACGGACAAGTCCGCCTCCTGACCCGCATCCTGCCACTGGTGGCAGTCGAGAAATCGTTTGCGCTGAAAGGCGGCACCGCCATCAATCTCTTTGTCCGCGACCTGCCGCGCCTCTCCGTCGACATCGACCTTGTCTATCTGCCGATGGATGATCGCGACACGGCATTGAAAAACGTGGCGGAGGCGCTTGCCCGCATCGCGGACGCCATCAGCGCCGCGATGCCCGGAACCGAAATCATTCGCTCCTTCGAGCATCAGGCCGATGCGTTGCGCCTCTTCATTTCGTAGGGCGCCGACCGAATCAAGATCGAGCTCTCCCCGGTGCTACGCGGGTCCGTGCTTCCAGAGGAATTGCGCGAAGTATCGCCGGCGGTCGAAGAGCAGTTCGGCTATGTCGAAATGCAACTGCTGTCTTTTCCGGACCTGTATGCCGGAAAAATCTGTGCCGCACTCGACCGGCAGCATCCGCGGGATCTTTTTGACGTGAAGCTGCTCGTTGAGAGCGAGGGCCTCACCGAGGATCTGGTCAGGACCTTTCTGGTTTACCTCATCAGCCACAACCGGACGATGGCAGAACTGTTGCAACCCACCCGCAAGAACATAGCCGGCATCTACGAAGGGGAATTCGTCCGTATGTCCCAGGTCGAAGTCAGCCTCGACGAACTCCTCACCGTTCGCGAACGACTGGTCAGCGACCTCAACAGGGCTTTGACCGACAATCAGCGCAAATTTCTTCTATCGTTCAAAGCCAGTCGACCGGATTGGAGCCTGCTCGATGTCGTGGGCGCCGACAGGCTTCCCGCGGTCCGCTGGAAGCTGCACAATCTGGAACGCATGCCGCGAGCGAGGCAGCGTGCGGCGTATGACAATCTGGAGCGCGTGCTCGGCCTCGGTTCCAGTTGAAGTCGAGCAAGATTTGCCGCTCGACGCATTCCCTAGCGACGGCAACCAAGGCCATCCTCGAGGTCGGAGGGCCGCGGTTCGGTTCAACACCGAGGCTCATCATTGCAGCCGTTCTTCTGTTATCTGCACGCGCACTATACGCACTCGCGCATAGATCGGCTTTATACGCGATTGCGTATAAATGGCGGTTATGCGCTATCGCTGATGAATCTAGCGACGGATGCGCAATCCCCGCGTCGGTCTCCTCTCCTTAAGATCGGCAATAACAGGCGCGGCTCGCGGCGACGTGAGTTGTGGGGAGCCCGGTTCACCGATCCGACCCCGATCGCTCTCCGATCAACGAGAAAAGGCAGCCGCACCGCCGCTCTCCTGTAATTACACGCCACGCTACTACGCCTCGATATACTTGTTGAACCGAACCGATATCCGGTTCTCTTAGTCATCCCCGAGCGGGGACCATCCGAGTTGTCCCCAACGGAAAGACGGGGACGAGATGACGGTTTCGCAAAACAATAGCGAAGGACGCGCCCGCAGCTCGCGCATGCTGCGCACGGCGCTCGGAGCCGAAATAGCACGGCTGCTGGACGATCCCGTGGTCGTCGAAGTCATGCTGAATCCCGACGGCCGGATTTGGGTGGACCGCCTCACCGAAGGTCTGGCCGAGACGGGGAAGGTGCTGTCTGCCGCCGATGGCGAGCGCATCGTGCGCCTGGTGGCTCATCACGTCGGCGCGGAAGTGCATCCGTGCTCTCCACGGGTCTCTGCCGAATTGCCCGAAACCGGGGAACGGTTCGAAGGACTGCTGCCGCCGGTCGTCGCCGCGCCGGCCTTTGCCATCCGCAAGCCAGCTGTCGCGATCTTCACACTCGAAGACTACGTGGCGGCTGGTATCATGACAGACGGTCAGGCGGCGACGTTGCGCGCTGCCGTCGCTGCCCGCGCAAACATCCTCGTCGCCGGCGGCACGTCCACGGGCAAGACGACGCTCACCAACGCCTTGCTCGCCGAAGTGGCGAAAGGGGCCGATCGCGTCGTCATCATCGAGGACACGCGCGAACTCCAGTGCGCGGCGCCCAACCTTGTCGCCATGCGCACAAAAGATGGTGTCGCCAACCTCTCCGACCTCGTCCGATCCTCAATGCGCCTGCGACCCGACCGCATCCCGATCGGTGAGGTGCGCGGCGCCGAGGCCCTCGACCTGCTGAAGGCATGGGGCACCGGGCACCCCGGCGGCATCGGCACCATCCATGCCGGCTCCGGGATCGGGGCGCTGCGCCGTCTCGAGCAACTCATCCAGGAAGCCGTCGTCACGGTGCCGCGCGCGCTGATCGCCGAAACCATTGACCTTGTCGCCGTCCTGTCGGGACGCGGTCCCGCACGGCGACTGACCGAACTCGCACGCATCGATGGCCTTGGACCCGACGGCGACTATCGCACCTCCCAAGCCACCCCGAACAACACAGGAGACAAATCATGATCCACAATCTTTCCCGTGAGCACCTGGCTACGGCGGCGACAACCCTCGTCATCTCTCTCATGGTGGCCCCGGCCGCCAATGCCGCCGGCTCCTCGATGCCGTGGGAGCAACCACTCGAAAAAATCCTTCAGTCGATCGAAGGGCCGGTCTCCAAGATCATTGCCGTCATCATCATCATCGTCACCGGCCTGACGCTTGCCTTTGGCGATACGTCCGGCGGCTTCAGGCGGCTGATCCAGATCGTCTTTGGCCTGTCGATCGCCTTCGCGGCGTCGAGCTTCTTTTTGTCGTTCTTCTCGTTTGGCGGCGGAGCGTTGATCTGATGGCAACCGCTTTCGAACAGCTCGACGCAGTGCCCGGTTTCACCGTCGCCGTTCATAGGGCGCTGACCGAGCACATACTGCTTGGCGGCGCACCCCGCTCCATCGCGATCCTGAACGGCACACTGGCAGGCGCGGTTGGCCTTGGCCTGCGCCTCTGGCTGGCCGGTCTCGTCATCTGGGTGTTTGGGCATTTCATGGCGGTGTGGGCTGCAAAGCGCGATCCGTTGTTCGTGGAAGTCGGCCGCCGGCATCTGCGCCTCCCCGCTCACATGTCTGTTTGAGGGCGCGATTATGATGAACCTTGCCGAATATCGCCGCCGCGCCAGCCGCCTTGCCGACTACCTGCCATGGGTTGCGCTCGTCGCGCCTGGCGTGGTGCTGAACAAGGATGGCAGCTTTCAGCGATCCGCTACGTTCCGCGGGCCGGATCTTGAATCCGCCGTCGCGGCCGAACTGGTCGCGGTGGCCTCGCGCATCAACAATGCCGTCCGTCGCCTCGGTTCGGGTTGGAGCCTCTTTGTCGAGGCGCAGCGGCACGCCGCCGCGACCTATCCCGAAAGCCAGTTTCCCGATCCCGCCTCTCGCCTGGTCGACGCCGAGCGCAAGGCCGAGTTCGAAGAAGAAGAAGTTCATTTCGTATCGAGCTACTTCCTCACCTTCCTTTATTTGCCGCCGGCCGAGGAAGCAGCCCGCGCCGAGACGTGGCTCTACGAGGGACGCGATCAGTCCGGGATAGATGCCAACGAAATTCTGCGCGCCTTTGTCGACCGCACCGAGCGCGTGTTCTCCCTGCTCGACGGCTTCATGCCGGAATGCCGCTGGCTCGATGACAGCGAGACGCTGACCTACCTGCATTCGACGATCTCGACCAAGCGCCATCGCGTGTGCGTCCCGGAGACACCCATCTATCTCGATGCGCTGCTGGCCGACCTGCCACTGACCGGGGGGCTTGAACCGTGCCTTGGCGACCAGCATCTTCGCGTGCTCACCATCGTCGGCTTCCCGACCGCGACCACGCCGGGTCTGCTCGATGACCTCAACCGGCTCGCCTTTCCCTATCGCTGGTCGACGCGCGCGATCCTGCTCGACAAGACTGATGCCGCCAAGCTGCTGACGAAGATCCGTCGGCAATGGTTTGCCAAGCGCAAGTCGATTGCGGCGATCCTGAAGGAGGTCATGACCAACGAGGCCTCCGTGCTGGTGGACACCGACGCCGCCAACAAGTCCGCCGACGCCGACATGGCCTTGCAGGAACTCGGGGCAGACGTGGCGGGCATGGCCTACGTCACTGCGACCGTCACGGTCTGGGACGCCGATCCGCGGGTGTCGCAGGAGAAACTTCGTCTCGTCGAGAAGGTCATTCAGGGCCGCGACTTCACCGCCATGGTCGAAACCATCAATGCCGTGGACGCCTGGCTCGGCTCATTGCCGGGACATGCCTACGCCAATGTACGCCAGCCGCCCATCTCGACACTCAATCTCGCCCACATGGTTCCCCTCTCTGCCGTGTGGGCGGGGCCGGAACGGGACGAGCACTTCGGTGCGCCCCCCTTGCTCTATGGCAAGACCGAGGGCTCGACCCCGTTCCGGTTGTCCCTGCATGTCGGCGACGTCGGGCACACGCTTGTCGTGGGCCCGACCGGCGCCGGCAAGTCGGTGCTGCTGGCTCTGATGGCCTTGCAGTTTCGCCGCTATGCGCGGGCCCAGGTCTTCGCCTTCGATTTCGGCGGTTCGATCCGTGCCGCGACACTTGCCATGGGCGGCGATTGGCACGATCTCGGGGGCGAACTCACCGAAGGCACCGAAGCCTCGGTCTCCCTCCAGCCACTTGCCCGCATACACGACGCCTACGAGCGCGCCTGGGCCGCCGACTGGGTTGTCGCGATCCTGGCGCGGGAAGGCATCGCTATTACCCCTGATGCCAAGGAGCATATCTGGGCCGCCCTGACGTCGCTCGCCTCGGCGCCAGTCGAGGAACGCACCATCACCGGCCTCAGCGTGCTTTTGCAGGCGAACGATCTGAAGCTGGCCCTTCGCTCCTATTGCATCGGCGGCCCCTATGGCCGGTTGCTCGATGCCGAGGCGGAGCACCTTGGCGCGGCATCCGTGCAGGCTTTCGAGATCGAGGGTCTTGTTGGCACCGGAGCCGCGCCGGCGGTTCTCTCCTACCTCTTCCATCGCATCGGTGACCGACTCGACGGGCGGCCGACATTGCTGATCATCGACGAGGGCTGGCTCGCCCTTGACGACCAAGGTTTCGCCGGCCAGTTGCGCGAATGGCTAAAGACGCTCCGCAAGAAGAACGCCAGCGTCATCTTCGCCACTCAGTCGCTGTCCGACATCGATAACTCGAAGATCGCCCCGGCGATCATCGAGAGCTGCCCGACCCGGCTGCTCTTGCCCAATGAACGCGCGATCGAGCCGCAGATCACGGCGATCTATCGCCGCTTCGGCCTCAACGATCGCCAGATAGAAATCCTGGCTCGCGCCACGCCGAAACGCGACTACTACTGCCAGTCCCGGCGTGGCAACCGTCTCTTCGAGCTCAGCCTGTCCGAAGTTGGGCTGGCGCTCTGCGCCGCATCCTCAAAAACCGATCAGGCCTTGATCGCCAGCATCGCCGCCGAACACGGGCGTGACGGGTTCCTTGCATCCTGGCTGCGCGCCCGAAACGTCGGCTGGGCCGCTGACCTCATTCCCGATCTCTCCACCTCCCTACCGCAAGCTGAAAAGGAGCTCCAATCATGACAAGCCGTGGAAACTGCTCTCAGGCTGTGTTGCTGGCCGCCGCCTTGCTCACCGCACCGGTTGCGACCTCGCTGATGGTGACTGCGCCGGCGCAGGCATTCATCGTCTTCGATCCATCCAACTATTCGCAAAATGTGCTGACGGCGGCGCGATCCCTGCAGCAGATCACCAACCAGATCACCTCTCTGCAGAACCAGGCCCAGATGTTGATCAACCAGGCACGCAATCTTGCGAGCCTGCCTTTTTCTTCGCTGCAACAGTTGCAGCAATCGGTGCAGCGCACGCAGCAGCTCCTCAGCCAGGCGCAGAACGTTGCCTTCGACGTCCAGCAGATCGACGAGGCTTTCCAGCAGCAGTATGGCAGCGTCTCTCTGTCCACTTCCGACCAGCAACTCGTCACGGATGCGCACTCGCGATGGCAGAATACGGTCGGCGGCCTGCAGGATGCGATGCGCGTGCAAGCGGGTGTGGTCGAAAACATCGACACCAATCGCACGCAGATGTCGGGGCTTGTCGGCGCCAGTCAATCAGCGACCGGCGCGCTGCAGGCGACGCAGGCCGGCAACCAGCTCCTCGCGCTGCAGGCGCAACAGCTCGCTGACCTCACCGCCGTTGTCGCCGCCAACGGTCGCGCCCAGGCGTTGACCGAAGCCGAACGTGCCGCCGCCGCCGACCAGGGCCGAGAGCAGCGCCGTCGCTTCCTCACCCCCGGCTCCGGCTACCAGGCCGGCAATGCCACGATGTTCAATCGCTGAGGGTTCCGACCGTGGATAGCAAGTCACTTGCCCGCGTCGTCGCCGTCATCTTTGTCGCGGTCGCCGTTACGGCGACCGCGCTCGAGATGACCCGGAAGGAGGAAAGGCCGCACGATGCCGCTACTCAGTTGCCTGCCGCTTTGGTGCCGAACCCGCCCCGCGAGGGTCTGCGCCGCTGCCAGATATTGGGTGAGGTTGCATTGCGCGACAGCGGTTGTTTGCGCCTGTGGGCCGAACAGCGCGACCGGTTCCTCAGGGTTAAAGCGCCATTTGCGACCTCCGCTTCCGGGCCGGTCGGCGCGCCGCCGAAAGATGCGACCTCGCCGGGGACGCGATAGGCATGGGCAACACCGGCGTCATCGACCAATTCCTCGCCACCTTCACTCGCTACATAGACAGTGGGTTCGGCCTGCTTGGTGGCGAAGTTGCCTTTGTCGCCACCACGCTGATCGTCATTGACGTGACGCTTGCCGCCCTCTTCTGGAGCTGGGGCGCCGATGACGACATTCTCGCGCGGCTGGTCAAGAAGACGCTGTTCGTTGGCGTCTTCGCCTACCTGATTTCCAACTGGAACAGCCTTGCCCAAATCGTCTTCGAAAGCTTTTCCGGGCTCGGGCTAAGGGCGAGCGGCACCGGGTTTTCGGTCCAGGACCTGCTTCGTCCAGGCAAGGTCGCGCAAACCGGCCTCGATGCGGGACGACCTCTGCTTGAGGCGATCTCGGGGTTGATGGGCTACGTGTCCTTCTTCGAGAACTTCATCCAGATCGCCTGCCTGCTCTTCGCCTGGGCGCTCGTCCTGCTCGCCTTCTTCATCCTGGCCGTGCAGCTCTTCGTCACCCTGATCGAGTTCAAGCTGTCGACGCTGGCAGGCTTCGTTCTCATCCCCTTCGGCCTCTTCGGCAAGACGGCCTTCATGGCCGAACGCGTGCTTGGCAACGTCATCTCATCGGGCATCAAGGTGCTTGTGCTTGCCGTCGTCATCGGCATCGGCTCGACGCTGTTTGGCGAGTTCACCCAGGGCTTCGGCGGCGAGAACCCGACAATCGACCAGGCGATGGCGATCGTGCTGGCGGCGCTGTCACTGCTTGGGCTCGGTATCTTCGGTCCCGGCATTGCTAACGGTCTTGTCTCCGGCGGATCGCAGCTTGGGGCGGGAGCGGCCGTTGGAACAGGTCTCGCGGCAGGCGGCATGGCGCTCGTCGCCGGCGGCACTGCTGGTGTCGCGATGCGAGGCGGAAGCGCGGCGTTGTCTGCAGCGCCATTGGCGGCACGGCACGGCTCATCTCTCGCAGGCGGTGCGTCTGCCGCCTATACTCTTGGTTCCGCCGGCCAGACTGGCGCCGCGGGCATCGCCTCCGGGATGGGCGGCGTTGCAGGCGCTGGCGTGTCCGCTGCTGCCTCGCCTCTCAAGCGCGCCGCCGCGCGCGCCAGCCAATCGATGAAGTCGAGCTTCGCTTCCGGGGTCAATTCGGCCGTCGAGGCCACCGGTGGGTCATCGACCCAGGGGACTGTCGGAGGCGGGGCCGGTGCAGCCAACGATCCGTCATTCGGCCGCGACGGCCAGACGAGCAGCGTGGCCAGGAGTCCGCCGGACTGGGCCAAACGCATGCAGCGATCGCAGCGCCTCTCTCATGGCGTCCAGGTCACAGCGCACGCCGTGCGTGCCGGCGAAGCCCACGGCAGCGGCACATCGATTTCTCTCTCCGAAGGCAAATGACCAATGAACATCTTTCGACGACCCGCCGTCCACTACGGCAAATCAGCTCAACCGGAGACGCCTTATCAGAAGGCGTCGCAGATCTGGGACGAGCGCATCGGTTCCGCCCGCGTGCAAGCCAGGAACTGGCGGTACATGGCCTTCGGGTCGCTGATCCTCTCGGCTGGCCTCGCCTGCTCGGTCGTGTGGATGTCAGCGCGGGGATCGGTGGTGCCGTGGGTGGTCCAGGTCGATGCGCTCGGACAGGGGCAAACGGTCGCGCCGGCGACTGCCGACTACAAGCCAACCGACCCGCAAATCGCCTGGCACCTCGCCCGCTTCGTCGAGCAGGTCCGATCGATCCCGGCCGACCCGATCATCGTGCGCCAGGATTGGCTGCGCGCCTACGAGTGGACGACCGACCAAGGTGCAGCGGCGCTCAATGATTATGCCCGCGCAAACGACCCCTTTTCCAAAGTCGGCAAGCAGCAGGTGGCGGTCGAGGTCTCTTCGGTCATCCGTGCCTCCGCGGATTCCTTCCGCGTCGCCTGGACCGAGCGTCGTTACGAAAGCGGTCAGTTGTCCACCACGGAGCACTGGACCGCGATCCTCACAATCGTGGTCCAGCCGCCGCATGACACCGAACGGCTTCGCGTGAACCCGCTCGGCATCTACGTCAACGCCATCAACTGGTCGCGGGAGATGAGCCAATGAGCCTCGCACTGCCTGCCGTCGCCTTTCCAGCTTTTCGTGGATCTGTACTCGCCTCGGCCCTCCTTTCGGGGTTGGTACTCACCAGCTGTGCCAAGCTCCAGAGACCGCCGCAGATTGGCTATGATTCCTACGTGCCGCCGCTGCCACCCGCCCCGCCAGGACCCGCCGAACAGAAACCCAAGCCGCCACACATTCCGCCGGGCTGGACACCAACGATGGGAGGGGCGGCTGGCGATACACCGACCGCGCGCGTCGAGAACGCCAACGCGGCCGCGCGCGTCCAGCCGCGACGCGAGGGATACTACAACGCCATCCAGATATATCCCTGGAGCGAAGGGGCTCTCTACCAGGTCTATGCCGCACCCGGGCAGATAACAGACATCGCTCTTGAGCCCGGCGAGAACCTGACTGGCAGCGGCCCGATTGCGGCGGGAGACACCGCGCGCTGGATCATCGGCGATACCGAAAGCGGGTCGGGCCTAACCCGGCGCGTCCATGTGCTGGTGAAGCCCTCGCGCGCCGACATCACCACCAATCTCGTCGTCACCACCGACCGGCGAAGCTACATGATCGAGCTGCGGGCAGGCGAAAAGCCTTACATGCCGGCCGTGGCATGGGCCTACCCGGCGCAGCCAACCGATCGGCGGCAGGTTGTTCCCGCCACGCCGATGATCCCGGACACCGTCCAGCGCAACTACCGCTATGGTCTGACAGGTGACACGCCGCCGTGGAAGCCCGTCACCGTCTATGACGACGGCAGGCGCGTCTACGTCGAGTTCCCGCGCGGAATCGTACAGGGCGAGATGCCGCCGATCTTCGTCATCGGCCCGGACGGCGAAGCCCAGATCGTCAACAGTCGGGTCTTCCAAAACATTCTGATTGTCGACCGTCTCTTCGGCGCGGCCGAACTGCGTCTCGGCAGCGGCAAACGACAACAGACCGTGAGGATCGTCCGAACCGACGGGATCAAGAAGGATCGATTCCCTTGGATGCCGACCTCGAATTCAGCGTCGAAAGTCACCAATCCACCGAGGCAAAGGGGAGGGGAGCAGCCATGAACGAGAACGAAACGGCGGCCGCTCCCATGCGGCTTCGCGCCGAGCCGCCGCGAGTGACCCGGCTGTCGCGCAAGGTGCTCGCCGGCGTCGCCTTCATCACATCGCTCGGCATTGGCGGCGCACTGATATACGCCCTGCAGACGCGCGAGACAGACCCCCATGGCGAGGAACTCTTCTCGACTTCCAACCGGCAACCGGCTAATGGGCTGGCCAACCTGCCACGCGACTATACCGGCCCGATACTTGGGCCGCCGTTGCTCGGAGATCTCGGCCGTCCGATCCTCGACGCCCAGAACAAGGGGCAGCCCGTTGTCACGCCGGCTATCGCGACGCCCACTGTTGACGAGGCCGAACAACGACGGCGGGCGGAAGAAGAGGCGGCACGAACATCGCAGGTCTTCTTCCAGACCGGGGCTGCCGCCGACGCAACGACGGAACATCAGACAAATATCGCCACGCAGGATCTCGCCGGTCTGGCTCCTGCCGGACAAACGCAGCAGGACCGCCAACTTGCCTTCCTGAGTGGAGCCGCCGACCGCAACACCGTCGCGCCCGAACGCGTCGTGCCACCGGCTTCACCTTATGTGCTTCAGGCAGGAGCCGTGATCCCGGCTGCCCTCGTAACCGGTATCCGTTCGGACCTGCCCGGTCAAATCACCGCCCAGGTGACGCAGAACGTTTACGACAGCCCGACAGGGCGCTCGCTTCTGATCCCCCAAGGCACCAGAGTGATCGGCCAATACGACAGCGGCGTGGGGTTCGGGCAAAAACGTGTGCTGCTTGTCTGGAACAGGCTGATTTTCCCGGACGGCCGTTCGATTGTTTTGGAGCGTCAGCCTGGCGCGGACGGTCAGGGCTATGCAGGCCTCGAGTATGGCGTCGACTATCACTGGCGCGAGTTGTTCAAGGCGGCAGCACTTTCCACCATCCTCAGCGTCGGGGCGGAGGCCGGCTCGTCTGGCCAGGAGAGCGATATCGTGCGCGCCTTGCGCAGCGGCGCTTCCGACAGCGTCAGCCAGGTTGGCCAGCAGATCGTCCAGCGCCAGCTCCAGATAGCGCCGACGCTCGACATTCGCCCGGGTTTTCCCGTGCGCGTTATCGTCACCCGCGATCTTGTGCTCCAACCATACGGAGGCTGAAATGGCCAAGCTGAAACTCGGCCCCATCGCCGAGGACAAACCTGTCAAAGTCACAATCGAGCTTCCGGCGCCGCTGCATCGCGACCTGATCCGATATGCCGAAATTCTCGGACGCGAAACGGGGCAATCCTCCACCGATCCCCTGCGCTTGATCGTGCCCATGCTCAAGCGTTTCATCGCGACGGATCGCGGTTTCGCGAAGGCAAAGCATGAGCGGAAGGGTTAGTCCGGAGCCGTTAGGAGGAACGGTCAGCAGCGCGGGCAGTGGCGTGTATCGGGAGAACGGTAGGTCCGCTTTCCGCCGCCGGTTGAAAGGCGGACAGGATTGCCTCGAGAGAGACTTCCAACACGTTGGAGAAGACCCTGCCTTTTTGCCAGACCGCAACGTAGTGATAGAGGGCCGAGGGCTCCACCGGCTTTGCCTCCAGCTCGAACGCTGCATATTCGCGGGCGATGATTTCGTTGGTGATGGAAACGCCGAGACCGGCCGAGACGAAGCCGACTTCGTAGCCATTGCAATCGTATTCCACCAGTATGTCTGGCTCGACCCCAGCGAAGCGCAACGCGTTGAAATTCATTTGATGCGACGCAAACTGGGGGTCGATGTCGACGATCTGTTCCCCCTCCAGGTCGTGTGCCTCGACACATGATTTTTTCGAGAAACGGTGCTTGGAGTGGAAGATGCACACGTTGCGTGCCGACCCGATTGGCGCCCATTCAAACAGCCGGGGATCCAAGGGCAACCTCGAGATTCCAAGATCTGCCCGCCCCGACAGGATATGCTCACCCACCTGCTCGTAGTTTCCCGAAATTGACCGGACACTTGAAGCCGTCTTCGATCGGATAGTCGCTACGACCTTCGGCAACGTCACGAAACCGAAAACGGCGGGTGCGGCAATTGCGATCCGCTGCTTCTCGTCGTTCTTGATCGCGAAGATCGACGCTTCCAGGCGGTCCATGGAAGTCAGGGCCAATTCCACGTTGCGCAGGAGCTCCCAGGCTTTCCTCGACGGAATGATGCGGTTGGTCGATCTTTCAAAGAGAGCGATGCCGAGGGCGGCCTCGAGCTGCTTCACGTGCTGGCTGACCGCAGGTTGGCTTATCCCGAGCGCAGCAGCTGCCTGTCTCGTCGATCCGGTCCGCAACACCTGACGAAAGACCTGCAGTTGTCGGAGCTTCAAGCCGCTTTGCAGCAACTCCATTTTGCGCCCTTTTCTCGAGAGCCCTTCACCGGTCGCGAGGCGATTGAGTTGGCCGATGAGGGTGTGGAGACCACGCACACAACCCTGAAAATGAAACCGACGCGATCTCTGGGCCGACTTCGTTCTCCGGTTCATGCCGCCTACACGCTGAGATCTCTCTCAGATCAATGATTTACATATTATAGTTGATAAACTCAAAGTATGTAAATCGCGATCTTCGTGCGCATGGATATGCGCAAATTGGTCGGCCGGAACTTCGCCCGCCTGCGTCGAGAGAAAGGCCTGACCCAGGAAGAGGTGGAAGCGCGTTCCGGCTTCAGTCAGCAATATCTCAGCGGCCTGGAACGTGGCCGAAGGAATCCGACCGTAATCACGCTTTATGAACTGGCCCAAGCCCTGGGTGTCGGCCACGTTGAATTGGTCGAGCCTGACAACGAGCCCTAACCAAAGCTGGCTCGACTACAATAGGTATCTTTCCGCCGCGGCAGGGGCGGTTAGCGGAATTCCTTGAGGCGAGGGCGCTGAGGTCGATCCAGCACGCGCTCCTATGCCAATTCCATCGCTCCTAACTTTTCAGAGCGTCGAGAGAGGAGCTGCCCGTATAATCATTTGTTA
Source organism: Mesorhizobium sp. M4B.F.Ca.ET.143.01.1.1 (assembly GCF_004792275.1). Lineage (NCBI taxonomy): Bacteria > Pseudomonadati > Pseudomonadota > Alphaproteobacteria > Hyphomicrobiales > Phyllobacteriaceae > Mesorhizobium > Mesorhizobium sp. M4B.F.Ca.ET.143.01.1.1. Next base: position 8,621 of record NZ_SRSR01000007.1, on the reverse strand, counting down.
TAGGCATAATTCTGAAAATTATAGATTGAATGAATAGGTTAGCTCGGTAATTTAGGGTCAATCCTGCAAAACCGTTGCAGAATATCCCTTAGTAGATTTTGCAAATCTTAGGCTATCGGCCAGAGGTGTGTCGCGGCAAGACGTGGCATACATTGCGAAATTGCGAATTGATGGAAGAGTCTCATGGGCGGATTTTCTGCTCAATTTGCTGCGGCTTTCATGGTTACCGTCGGCCTTGCTCTTGTTAGTGGGTTCCTAGGCACCGTATTCGGCCTGCTGTTGGCTATCTCGAAAGGCACGTCTGCAGCCCGTTTCAGAAGTGTCGTGACGGCTTACACGACCGTGGTTCGCGGTGTTCCAGAGCTCCTCATAATCCTTCTCATCTATTTCGGTGGAACCACCTTCGCCAGCAAGGTCGCTGGCAGGTATGTCGAGGTGAACGCTTTCACCGCTGGGGTCATCGCGCTGACTGTTGTCTTCAGTGGCTATGCGACCGAAGTCTTCCGCGGTGCGATTGCGGCGGTGCCAGCGGGGCAGACCGAAGCAGCGAAGTCGCTTGGCCTGAATTCCTGGCAGCGGTGGTTGTTCATCGTGGGTCCACAAATGCTAAGGCTGGCGCTGCCCGCCTATGGCAATCTTTGGATATCGCTCTTTAAGGACACGGCGCTGGTCTCTGTCGTGGGCCTGACCGACATCATGCGCGTTGCCTATGTCGGCGCCGGATCCTTGCGCGCGCCGTTGACCTTCTACCTTGCAGCATCCTCGTTCTATCTCTCCCTGACGACGATCACCTTGCTGTCGATCCGGTTGGCGGAGCGGCGCTATCCCGCGTTCAGTCGATAGGAAGGTGTCGACATGAACCTCGGCCTGATGTTCGACGCCTTGCTGGTATTGCCCTCAGGCATCGGTCTCACCTTGACCCTGACAGGCCTGTCGCTGACTGCTGGATTTCTTCTGTCGGTGCCACTGGCGTTCGCCCGCGCGTTTGGACGACCGAGCCTCTCATTCGCGGTGCTGGCCTACACCTATGTAATCCGCGGTACGCCGATGCTGGTTCAGCTCTTCCTGCTCTATTATGGTTTGAGCCAGATCGAGGCTGTGCGCGCCAGCGTCTTCTGGGTGATCCTTAAAGACCCTCTCTGGTGCGCCCTGTTCACATTTTCGCTAAACAGCGCGGCGCACACGACCGAAATCCTGTGCCGCGGTCTCCTGTCCGTGCCGACCGGTATCGTTGAGGCCGCCAAGGCGCTTGGGCTGAAACGCCTGCAGATCGCCCGCCTTGTCACCTTTCCGATCGCTTTCCGGATTTCGCTTCCCGCTTACGGAAACGAGGTCGTGGGGATGATCAAGGGCTCGTCGCTGGCAAGCACGGTAACGCTGCTTGAGATAACCGGCATGGCGAGACAGATGGTGTCGGCCACCTTCGCGCCCTACGAGATATTCATCGTCGCAGGAGCAATCTATCTCGTGCTCACGACTCTCGCGGTGAAAGCCACCCAGTTCCTGGAACGGCGGCTTTCGACCGAGGGCACTCCAAAGCACAGACGCAAAGCGCGGCCCTGTCCGGGCTTGCCTGATCACGAGATCACGACACTCGTGCCGTGACGCCGCAGCCCTACGGCTGCTTTCCCACCCAAACCAGAAGAAAGTGGTACTCTATGCGCATGTCCCTGGCTATTACCATTTCTGTTGCTTCCTTGCTCGCCGCCTTGCCCACACGTGCCGAAAGCGAGCGAACGATATCGATCGCCACCGAAGGGGCGTCGCCGCCCTGGGACGGGACAGGCGCGGATGGCAAGCTTTACGGCTACGATGTCGATGTCGGTCTCGAGTTGTGCAATCGCATCAAAATCAAATGCACCTTCGTGGCGCAGGATTGGGACGGGATCATTCCCGCGTTGCTGGTCGGGAAATACGACGTCATCATGTCGGGAATGGCGATCACGGAGAAGCGCAAGCAGCAGATCGCATTCTCCAGCCCCTACGCCAGCGGCTACAACCAGTTCGTCGTGCGCAAAGAGCTCGGGCTCGATACCGGCGACACCAAAGCGAAAGTCAATCTCCAAGGCTGGAGACAAAGAGAAGGCAACCATCGACCAGCTCAGATCGACCCTCAGCGGCAAAACGATTGGTGTCCTTCGTTCATCGAACTCCGAGGCTGTTGTGAAGCAACTCCTCGGCGATGTCGTGACCATTCGCAGCTATGACAGTCTCGACAATTTGAAGCTCGACCTTACCGCGGGGCGCGTCGATGGCGGCCTCGCCGACTATTTCACATGGCGCGATTTCCTGGAGGCGCCCGGTGGGTCGGTTGCGGTGTTTTTCGGACCGGAGCTGAATGGTGGTCTCTGGGGTCCGGGTGTTGGCGCTGGCATGCGCAAAGACGACACCGAACTGCTCACCAAGTTCAATGCGGCGCTCGAAGCTGCCACTAAGGATGGCACCATCAAGGCGTTGAGTCTGAAGTGGTTCAAGACGGACATTTCTCCGGCCCTGCCAAAATAGCCCGGCGATCGGCGGCGACTCCAATGTGGTGCTGACCGAACGTCGGCGCCCGACCCTTCACGACTGTGAGGCGAGTTCCATGAAAGACCCATTTTGCGCGGTCGTAACCGGCCAGTCATTGATCACGCATGACATCCGCCATGTTCAAGACGAACAGTTCGCGGCGGTTGTACGCTTCTTACAGCAAGGTGATGTCGTCTTCACCAATTTCGAATCGACGATCCTCGGCAAGCATGGTGGTTGGCCGACCAAAGGCAGGTACTTCGGCTATTCCAGGGCCGAAGTGCTGGATGCATTGCAGGATATAGGTTTCAACGCGCTTGCCCTGGCGAACAACCACGCATTCGATCTCGGTGCTTCCGGCGTTCTCGCCACACTGGAGGAGGTCGAAGCGCGCGGCTTCCTGCATGCTGGGGTTGGCATCGACGAGACCCATGCCGCGAAACTCGGCCATCGCCATCTGGGCGCCCGCCAGGTTTCCCTTCTTGCGATAGACGCAGGCCCAGGCCCGGCCAACATGTACGCCGAGAACGGCACCGCTTCCCGTCCGGCTCGGCCTGGCGTCAACCGGCTGAAAACCGTTCGAAAGATTGGGGTGCCGGACGGGCACTTCCGAAGGCTGGCAAGGCTTGGCGATCAGTTGCAAAGCTCGCACCTTGAACTCACCAACTACGCGCAACCGGAAGATCCGCCGGAGCTAACGAGAGGGAAGGAGCTGAATTTCTACGGAACCGTGTTCACGCAGGCTGCCGATTTCAGCCGCTTGATCGAGATCGATCAGCAGAGCGCGAATATTCATTTCTCGGCGATCCGGCAGGCGGCTGCGCAACGCGATTTTGTGATCGCGTATCTGCACCACCACCATTGGGAACCGGGTTGGCAGGACGTGCCGCGCTGGGTGCAAACCTTTGCCCGCACATGCATCGAGGCTGGCGCAGGCCTCTTCGTCAGCCACGGCGCCCCGGTTCTTCAGGCGGTGGAAATCTACAACGGCTCGCCCATCTTCTACGGTCTCGGAAATTTCCTGTTTCACGTCCATCCGGACGAGGGCGAATGGGATCCTCCGGAGGTCTGGCAGAGCATTGTCGCGGCTTGCCGCTATGATGCGAATGGAACGCTCGAAGGCATAGACCTTCTGCCGGTCGTGATCGGCGAGGTAAATGAACGCACGGGAGCCGAAACGGGAAAATTGGTTCCCGTCCCCGCCGCCGGACACGTGGCGCGAAATATTCTTGAAGGTTTCGCAAGCCGCTCGCGTGCCTTCGGTACCGGGATCGAAATATCTGGATGCTCAGGCAGGATAGTCCCGCCGCTTGTGCGCAAATTCGGCTGACGCCCTCCACAAAGGACGAGGTTCCGACTGCGACGGAAATGACCTGTTGGAGTTTCGAAAGTTGTTGTTGAAACAGAAACGCTCTAGCGAGTCCCTGGCGGCGCAAAAGCCAAAGGCCGGGCGTGACCCTCACCCGGCCGATGTGCATGTCGGCAGACAGATCGCAATGGTTCGCGTGCAGTCGGACGTATCACAGGCTCAGCTCGCCCGATCGATAGGCATCACCTTTCAACAGCTCCAAAAATACGAGAACGCAAGGAACCGGGTGAGCGCGTCCATGATCTACGAGATTGGCAGGTCGCTAGGCGTCCCCGTCAGCCGTTTTTTCGAAGGCCTCCCGGAGAATGCTAAGAGCGGCCATGAGGCTTCACGTCTACGAACCGATGAGCGCATTGGCTTCATTGCCAGCGCAGAAGGTCGACGCCTGATCGAGCGCCTTGTTCGACTTCCTCCGCGAGTGCGTGCCCGCGTGTTTGCCCTTATCGCCGCAATCGGGGAAGAATTGACCGTCCCTCAATGCAATGAGATCGGGCAGACGGACGGCGAACTGGTGCCGGCTAAACGCAAGATGGTTCGACCGCAGGTTTGGGCACGGTTCGACTAAGCCGACCGTGCGTTTTGCTCCTTCATTCGGCTAAATAGTCGCTTCGGAAGCGTCTGGAAAACAGACACTTCGTCTGCCGTGCCAACTGAGGACTCTAACCGATACGGTCGGTCGCCGTACGGCGGCCCGCCATGGGTTGGCTCGACGCTCAGGTCAGAAGGACAGACGTGCTATGATCTTCGCGGGCCCCACTGCTCGGACCGCCGGCGCGACGGTTTCTGGTATTTGGAAGGTCCTCAGGTTCTGAGCTTTGGATGTCGAGCCCGGTATCGCCGCCTCTGCGGATGCAATATCTTTCGCGCTGACCTGTAGCGACTTACAGGCTCCCTTCTCGTCCCAAAGGTTCTTGGCGATCGCGCTTCCCACGGCTGCAGTGATGGCGCTGGGGGCAATATCGTTCGGCGCGACCTCGCGCGTCGCGATCAACGCCTTGATTGCCTCGCCGAGGATCGCAGCGGAGTCGTCGAAGTCGACCCCACGGACTTGGTCGAACCTCTTTTCGGTGCTGCCGTCGACGATGCAGTGATGCGCGATGAAGATCCAGTCGTGGATCATGTACGCCGGAGCGTAGCCCCATGGGGAGAGACCCTTGAAGACTTGCGCGATCTTCGGGATCGAGCCGCCATCGGTGTACATGAGACCCGGCCTGATCGTGCTTCCAGGAGTCGCCGGATCCGCCCGATGGAAGATCAAGGGATCATGAGGGTCGGGCACAAACAGGAAATTCCCGTCGCCGGAACTGTTGCCCTCGCCGACCCACATGACGAACAGGCTGCCAGATATTTGGCCGGTGCTGAGCTTCTGGTAGTCTATTGAGGTGCACCCAACTGCCGTTCCAACTGCGAGCGTAATCATGCTCGTAATCGAACGGCACGCAAATCGCCGAAACAGCTGGATCGAATCGCTGAACGCATTGTGTCGCATCGTTCCACCTCGGTCGAATAGGGTGCTGATGGTAATGAGACCTTGCCTAACTAACGGATGAAGTCAGAGAAAACCGACCCAGTGGCTCTCGGCGACAATCGAGATTGGCACCCCTCGTCGCGCCAGGCGGTGGCTTTGAAATCTTGTCGCCAAACGATGAGTGCTTCCAAGACTCGGTGGCATAGGCCCCGATCACGAGCACGTCGGTTTTTTGCGTCAAGCTGCCAGCGCGGCCGCCACGATCCGCTATGGCCTGCTCGCAGCATTTTTCGCTGGCCATAATTGAACGTCCCGGTGAAGCAGTACGTCCGGCCTTCAAAGGTCAAATGCGGAGGCGGATTGCAAAGGGGCAGGGTGGTGGGCTTCACTTCTCCGAGTTCGAAATCTCGGTTCGAGAAGCCGTTCAACGTATCGAGAAGTTCGGTGTGTTCATCGAAATCGAGCACGCCGTCCGCGAGCATTTCATTGACCCGTCGGTACAAGGTCCGGACGATCGGCTGATCGCTAATCTCGACATTGGCGGCCAGCCACTTTTGAAGGAACTCGACTTCGGCCTTGTCGATAGTTCCGTCCGGGGCGACGCCGCGCGCCAGCCCGATCAACTCGTCGATCTGCCGCGAAGAAATACGATCGCCGCCGACGCGGTTGTAAAACTAATCATCCATGAACCCCTCCTTAGCAAAGCGTCTCGCACGCTACCCCGTCACCATCCCTATCCAGCTTGCGGCCCCACGCACAGTTGTGCAGGTACCATTGGGCGTCTTCGCAGGAGCTGATTTGCGAGCAGTACCGCCGGGGTTCGCACGAAAGGCCGCCGCTTTGCGCGACCAGCTTGCGACCGATGATGCCGAGCGGCTGGCTCGACGGCGCAGCAACGTCGCCATGCGAGGCGCGCCAGTCCCAAGGCGCGTCGAATTTGCCGACCCATAAACCGACCTTCGCCGCCTTGGCCTTGGCCTGCTGCGGCGCGTAGGCGCCGTTGCTGTAGCGCGGCCAATCGAGCGCCTGGCCATGCTCTACCATCCACGCCGCCACGCTGGCGCCGTCGGCGCGCCGGCAGTCGCCGACGACGCGGTGATAGCGATCCCAAGTCACGAAAGTGCACTGCACCGGCCGCGAGGCGGTCAGGAAACTATCCAGCGCTTCGGCGGATCGTCGGCCGCACTGGTATTCGAACCCCGTGGCGTCGTCGCAATATTGCTTGCTCTCTGGTGCGTCGATCCCGTTGAACCGAATTCGCTGGCCGCGGATCTCGATTGTGTCACCGTCAATGACGGACGCGACGCCGGTCATGGAGGCGGGCTTCGGCCCGATCCAGTTCGAAGGGGTCAGGTCGGGCAAGCGGTCACTATGCAGAATGACCGTCTCAGCAGCGAAGGCTCCGATTGCGGCAGCGGTGACGAAGATCAACCGTCGCGGCACAATTGCCCACCGCAGTGCACGGGAGTGTTTTGCTCCAGTGCGCTTGCGCCAGCGATCAGAACGATTGTCGTAACGAGACCTATCCACACCCCCACTCCCCAGCGGAGAGAATGCTCCTAAAGGTAGCAGAGGTCTAGTGAAGTTTATTTGCCGAAGATTGCCTTAGGAGCTGAGGGCCTCACTTGCCCTAGCGCAACAAGTGCTAGTGCCGATCCGAAGCTCGTTCCGAAGCCAATATGCTCAGCTTCGGAATTGCCACCGGCGCACTCGGGCCATTTTTCTTGATCGAGTCGATGGCGTTCTGAGCGCTGGATTTGCTTGAGTAGCTCTCGGTCGAGAATATACCTCGCTGTTGTACTTGAAGCGAACGCGATATTCGCCAGCTTTGTCCTTATAATTTCGAACTTATATTTCGCGTGATTTGGAATCTGCCTTGGCCGCCCTTGCGCCCGCACCATTCCTGCCTGCCGACCTCCGAGTCGGCGAGCGGGTGATCGATGTCGCACCGGTCATCAGGCAGGGCACCTCAGAGGGCGTGGCTGAAAACGAACGCAATGCGACTTGTCCAGACAGGCGCGGTGTCACGGGGGGAGGCACCCCTTAAATGGACATTAATATCATTCGCCCCAGCCTAAAATTGTCAGGGGAACCGCGCCGCCTATCACGCGTTGAACCATGTCGAAAAGCCCGTTGCCAACCAACCCCTGCAACGGGCTTTATTGGATAGCCCGGCACCCGATCGTGTCACTCTGTCATGCTGCTGAGCAGCCGGGCTATCCGGTTCTCGCCAAATGACTCGCAAGTCCCCCCAAAATGAGGCTCCGAGCTCCATTTCGAGATCGCTGATGAAATACGGGCGAAGGGGATGGCCGCGGCGTCCGCTGCTGGGCCAAGTGAGAGAAGATGACAACGAGACGAAGCAAAAGCGGATGCTAATGCAGTTTTCGCCATGCGGCCTGCCTAGAGACACTGTCCCGGCTCGGCACCTCCTCGATGTCGGTGCATGGCCCGGCCTGCGGAATCCTGTGTCACCTCGATTTAAGCAGACCGGGCTATCGCTTGACCCTGATTGGCCGGAAAGTTGGTCAATTTTGTTGCTCACCCAGCTTCTTCGCCTCCCGCTCAAGCGTCTCGCGGTCATTGCCGTGTTTGGCAATCAATTCGCGGGCCTCTGGGATCGTGAGTTGGAACTTGCTCGCAAGATAGCCAACTTCATATTCCTCGTCTCCCGATACCCGGTCGCGGTCTCGAAAATCGGTCTTGCTTCTGTCGTCTGCCATGGCTGTTCCTCCTAATTGAAAGAGAACAGCAACCGTGCCGGAATGTTCCGACGACCTTCAGCAAACGCTAACGGAACGCACGGGCGTGCGATATTGAATCAAATCGAGTTTTGCGTTGGAGTTCGTATTGTAATCTTGCCGGCAAGGCCCGGTTGTCCTTCATCCGTCCGATGGAGCCCGAGCTGGTGAGCAACCGCCCAAGGGTGAGGGCTGGTCACACGAGGTCAAATTCTACGGCTACCGCACCCAGGTGATCAAGGACGCTGACGGGAGACGCGTTTCTTCACCAAGAATGGTTTCGACTGGACGGCAAAGTACCGGCCGCTCCTACAAACTCGGCAAGCGCGCAAAAGTTGCCGGAAATCGCGATCCTGATCGGTGGGAACTGGTGCCCTAAACCAACGTTGGTTGCGCATCATCATCCAAGGTTTGTGTCATGGAAAAGAGGTTCAATCGAATGGCGGAAGCAGTCGCTCACGCAACAGGTAGGCCGTGGGCGTTCGCTCTTTGCTTGGGATCGGTTTTGACCTGGGCGGCAACTGGCCCTGTGTTT
>NZ_SRSR01000079.1:0-511 GCF_004792275.1 Mesorhizobium sp. M4B.F.Ca.ET.143.01.1.1 | reverse complement strand
GAATTTATGTTGCGGAGATTACCCAAGATCGCCTGAAACCTGGGACGAAATGGAGCCTCCGCAGCATAATCCTATGCGCAACATCTTACCGTCAGGCACAGATGATGGCCGCCAAGGGCGTCGATATCGAGCGATCCACTCTGGCGCGCAGCGCCGGCTACGCCGCCGCCTTGCTCGATCCGATCTACAATCGCCTTCGTGAGATCGGCCGTACCCGCACCAAGCTACACACTGACGACACGCGGCTTCCGATCCTGGCGCCCGGCACCGGCACGACGCACAAGGGGGCGCTTTGGGTTTACGTCGCCGACGACCGCAACTCGGGTTCGCAGGAGCCGCCGATCGCCTGGTATCGCGCCACCATAGGTCGCGCCGGCGAGAGCGTGATGAGCGAGCTCGCCGGATTTGCCGGAACGCTGCAGGCCGATGGGTTCACCGGCTACAATCAGATCTACAAGGGCGGCGTCATTCGCGAAGCTGCCTGCCTGGCCCATCTGCGCCGCAAGATATT
>NZ_SRSR01000078.1:0-516 GCF_004792275.1 Mesorhizobium sp. M4B.F.Ca.ET.143.01.1.1 | reverse complement strand
CCGAGATCGAGAACACGTCCTCGATCGGCATCAGGAACGGCTTGTCCAGCGGACGCACCGGCGTCGGGATGTAGGCGTCGACCTGCGCCATCAGCTCGCGGATCGCGTCCTCGCCGATGGTCTTGTTCGAATCTTCCAGCGCGGCAAGCGCCGAGCCCTTGACGATCGGAATGTCGTCGCCGGGGAACTCGTTCTTGGTCAAGAGCTCGCGAACCTCGAGCTCGACCAGTTCGAGCAGCTCGGCGTCGTCGACCTGGTCGACCTTGTTCAGGAACACCACGATCGACGGCACACCGACCTGGCGGGCGAGCAGGATGTGCTCGCGCGTCTGCGGCATCGGGCCGTCGGCGGCCGAAACGACCAGGATCGCGCCGTCCATCTGCGCGGCACCGGTGATCATGTTCTTCACATAGTCGGCGTGGCCGGGGCAGTCGACGTGGGCATAGTGGCGGTTGGCCGTCTCGTATTCGACGTGCGCCGTCGAAATCGTGATGCCGCGCGCCTTCTCTTCTGGCG
>NZ_SRSR01000077.1:0-483 GCF_004792275.1 Mesorhizobium sp. M4B.F.Ca.ET.143.01.1.1 | reverse complement strand
AGCGCCCGGCGTTTGCGCGTAAGCCAGATCTCAGTGTCGATCAAGGGCTGCAATGAAATCTTCCTGTTGTCCCCGCGGGCCGCGGTGGTGTTAAGGTGGCGCGGGGCTTCCTTTCACGTGGCCGATCCGGTGCACAAGATCAAGACCAGCGCGGTTCCGGACATGACGCGGCAGGCACTGGCCTGGCCGGCGCGTCTGTTGTTTCCGCCGGTTTGCGCCGGCTGCCGTCGCCATGTGTCGCAGCCCGGCGTTTTGTGCGGCGCCTGCTGGCCGAAGCTTCGGCTGCTGGAGAAGCCCTGGTGTCCGGTGATGGGCACGCCTTTCACGCATGACATGGGCGAGGGGTTTCTGTCGGCGGAAGCGATCGCCGATCCGCCACCCTTCGAGCGGGCGCGGGCGGCTGTCCTCTATTCGGGCGTGGCGCGGCAGATGGTGCAGGGTCTGAAATATCAGGACCGCACCGACCTCGCGCCCTGGATGGCG
>NZ_SRSR01000076.1:0-524 GCF_004792275.1 Mesorhizobium sp. M4B.F.Ca.ET.143.01.1.1 | reverse complement strand
CTTCGTTCCGGACGCGCAAGGCCGGCTGGTCAATGCCGCGGGCTACCAGCTGATGGCATACGACTACGCCAACGGCGATCCGGCCGCGACCGCCAACGGCTTCGAGGGCCTGGTTCCGGTGCAGATCTCCGACCAGGCAATGACGGCGACGCCGAGCACGGATGGCACCTTCAGCGGTAACCTGCCGGCCGCGACCGGAGTGGCGCCGGCCGGCAGCCTGCCCTCCACCAACAGCGCTTCGGCGCAGTACACGTCGAAAACCTCGCTGGTCGCCTACGACCCTCTCGGCAATAAGAAACTGCTCGACGTCTACTTCACCAACACCGGCGCGGGCACTTGGGAGGTCGCGGTCTTCGACCAGTCGAAGGCGACGCCGGGCACCTCCTTCCCCTATACTGGCGGCGCGCTGGGTACGGCCAACCTCACCTTCGACACCACCACCGGCAAGCTCACCGGCGCGACGACGGGCCTTTCCTTCACCGTTCCGGGAGGCCAGACCCTCAACCTCGATCTGTCCAAGCTGA
>NZ_SRSR01000075.1:0-524 GCF_004792275.1 Mesorhizobium sp. M4B.F.Ca.ET.143.01.1.1 | reverse complement strand
CCGATCTGGCAAGCAAGGCAACAGAGTTCTCGCTGTTTGCACAGGAGCGCAGGCAGGCACTGTCGCGCTTGATCGAGTACGAGGTGGCACCCAGCCATGACACCTTCTCGCGGCTGTTGCGACTACTTGATCCGGAGGCGTTCGGGCGAGCCTTCGCCGCCTTTGCCGCAGACTTCGCGCGTGCCTGCCAGGAGGTGGTCTCGCTCGATGGCAAGGCGCTGCGACGAGCCTATGAGAAGGGCCTTGCGGCCAGTCCGCCGCTGACGGTGTCGGCCTTCGCCGCCGAGACGCGGCTATGCTTGGCGGCGGTGTCGCCGGACGACGGAGACAATGAGGTCGAGGCCGCCCTCAAGGTGATCGAACTCATTGATCTTACTGGCAGAATGGTCACAGCCGACGCACTTCACTGCCACAAGCGCATGGCAAAAGCCATCACCGATGGTGGCGGGAACTATCTGCTGGCGCTCAAGGGAAACCGACGCCATTGGCTCGCTCATGCCAAACAACATCTGGCCGAAACCGCC
>NZ_SRSR01000074.1:0-529 GCF_004792275.1 Mesorhizobium sp. M4B.F.Ca.ET.143.01.1.1 | reverse complement strand
CCAACAACGGTCCGACGACAGACGGCGTGCTGAACCCGGCGATCATGACGGCCACGAGCGCTGCGGCGATCGTGACGCTGACCTCCAACTACGGCGCCGACGGCGCCGGCACGACGACCTATGCGCTGTCGGTGACCAACGCGGCCTCGGGGCTGGCGACGGCACAGGGCGACCATGCCATCACGCTGGTCCAGGTCGGCGCCACGGTGCAGGGCCAGTACACGGATGCCGGCGGCACCCACACCGCCTTCACCGTGTCGGTCGCCGCGGACGGCAAGATGACGGTGGTGCAGAACGTCGCGCTTGAACATCTGGTCGATGGCTCGACGGCCGCCGCCTACAATGACGCACTGAACCTGGCGGGCAAGATCGCCGTGACGGCGACGGTGACGGATGCCGATGGCGACACCGCCTCGACCGGCGCCATCGATGTCGGCGGTGCGGTCACCTTCCTCGATGACGGCCCCTCGATCAGCAATGCGGTGGTCGGCAGCTCGGTGACGCTCGACGAGACCAACAACGGTCCGAC
>NZ_SRSR01000073.1:0-532 GCF_004792275.1 Mesorhizobium sp. M4B.F.Ca.ET.143.01.1.1 | reverse complement strand
GCTGTCGGCGGAGCCCTTGGCGCGCTCGATGGCTCCGACCTGGTGGATCTTCGGAACAGTGACGTCGACCAGCGCATAACTGGTGGTCAGCGAACGATCACCGTCGAACACCTGGCGAGGGTCCTTGGTCGCCTGCTGGCGGGTCGTGGCGACGAAGATCTCGTGCTTGGCGGCGATGTCGGAGGCCGGCGCCGTAACCGGCTTGCGGTTGAGAAGGTCATGCGCGCTTTGGCCGGCGCAGCCGCTGACGGCAAGCGCAAGTGCAATGCCAAGCACGATCCTAACACGCAAGATCACCCGGGATCCCCCAAGGGCGGCAAACCTCTCCGACTATTCCGATAAAGCCAGAGGGCGGCCGGGTCCAGTTCTAAGTCAGAAACCGCGCCGATACGATTACTGCGTGGCCAACTGGCGGATGCGGTCGGTCACGTCGCGGTCGCTGGCAAAGCCGTCGTCCTCTCGCAGTCGCTGCCCGATCATCTGCACCATCATCGGATTGTCGGCGAATTTGGTGTGATTGAAGCTGTCGGCA
>NZ_SRSR01000072.1:0-542 GCF_004792275.1 Mesorhizobium sp. M4B.F.Ca.ET.143.01.1.1 | reverse complement strand
CTCGACCCGGCCGACGAGCAGGCGCAATGCGCGCTGATGCAGGCGGCACTCGACGCCGGCAACCGGGTCGAGGCGATCCGCCAATTCAACCAGCTTCGCGACAATCTGCATGCCGAGCTCGGCGTCGGGCCGAGCGCCGCGACCATCGCGCTCTACGAGAAGGCGCTGGCGCTTTCCGGCGCGGAGACAGTCAACCCCTCGGAACGCATCCGAACCTCGCTGGCCTGGGGCATGGTGCATCTGCAGAGCGGCGAGTTCGACAAGGCAAGCGAGATCGCCCGGCAGACACGCGATCTGGCGCTGGGAGCCGACCTGCCGCGCGAGGTCGGCGAGGCGAGTGCGCTGCTGGGCATCGCATCGATGATGCAATCCCGGTGGCCGCAACTGTTCCGGTCCGAATTCATCGAATGGGTCCGCGCCAAGCCGGCCTTTGTGCAACATGTCTTCGATGGGCATCTGTGCCTGTCCGAGTTCTGTCTGTGCAGCGCCAAAGGTCATGCCGAAGTAGCGGGACTGGCCCAGGAATTGCTCGCCGTTGCCGA
>NZ_SRSR01000071.1:0-548 GCF_004792275.1 Mesorhizobium sp. M4B.F.Ca.ET.143.01.1.1 | reverse complement strand
GCCGGCCGAAGCATCTCCCGCGACGGGCCTGGCATCGGTCGGCTTGGCAGCGACCGGCGCCTGCGATTGCGCCGAGGCGGTGCCCGCGACGAATTCGCCCAGCGCCGGCAAGAACCGGAGCGACGATATGACCGCCGCTGCGACCAGGACGGCGAAAGCGCCGAGCAGCGCGGTGTTTCGCACCAGCCGCCAGGCCGATGAGCGCGCCGGCGGCGGGCTTGCCGGCTGTTCCGGCAGCGGAACAGGCTGAGGGCGGTTCAGGATTCTGTCCTCGATGGATTGGCGGGTCATTTCGCGGATCTCTCTATTTGATGGTCGACAGCGCGGTCTTGAGCCCCTTGAATGGAGCATCGAGGCTGACGGTCGCTCCCGACGGCAGGAAATAGGAAACCTGGACGGTGGTCTCCTTGCCGATCTCCTCGCGAAGGACCGGGCCTACTGGCACATAGCCAACGCAGACCGACGCATCGCAGCCCTGCAGCTGAACGTCGACGGACTGCGTGCGGCCGGCAAGCTTGAGCGAAAGCCTGCTCCCCGCACCAGCCTGG
>NZ_SRSR01000070.1:0-551 GCF_004792275.1 Mesorhizobium sp. M4B.F.Ca.ET.143.01.1.1 | reverse complement strand
ACAGGCGACGCCTGGTCGGGCTGCGGCCCGTCGATCCTGCCGGGAAGGTGGTCAGCGGCTCACATCTTTTTGCGGAAGGTGCACCGTGGAAATTCGATACCGATCAGGGTTGGATCACCTCGGCTTGCTACAGTCCACATGTCGGCTCAATGATCGGGCTCGGTTTCCTCGAGAATGGCGATGAACGGCTGGGCGAGGTGATCGTGGCCGCGAACCCGCTCGAAGGCGAAAGCGCGCGCCTGCGCGTCGTGCCGGCGCATTTTGTCGATCCTGAAGGAGCACGTCTTCGTGAGTGACCTGAGACCCATCACCGCGCTCGGTGCCGCACTACCACGCCTCGCATCGTTCGGGGCGTTGGAGATCCGTGAGAACGGGGGTCTGGCGCTTGCCTCCATGGCGCTGCGCCGCGGAACCGTTGAGCCCACGCCGTTCGGCCTCGCTCTTCCCGGACCAGGCCGCTGGATTGCAGGGCAGGGGGTTGCCGCGCTGTGGACCGGGCTGGATCAGTGGATGATCGAGGCGGAAGGCCGCGCCGAGCTGGATTTTGCCGC